>JAJKIP010000353.1 GCA_021154405.1 Segetibacter sp.
CGCACAACCAGCAAGACGGTTTGTATTCCGTTTCTTTTTTCCAGAATTTCCTTTAAAATCTGATCAAAACCTTCGCCCCTTAATTCCATAGGGCCAATTTCGTCAATCACAAGCCAGGCTTCTTTATTCATTCCTTCCTTTATGATCTCAATTGCCCGGTCAAATCCTTTTTTGCTGAATGCATGTCGGCCCACAATCAATACCTGTGATTCCCCATGAGTCGCTTCCATTGGAAACACTTCCCTGGTTTTTGCATTCATGAAAAAACGCTTTCCGTCAATGACCGGTGTAAGTATTCCGGACACATCTGACCGGCCCTGTGACCAGATAACCAGTGAAGTGGTTTTCCCAATCTGTATCGAACCATTCAGCATAACCACCTGCCTGGTAGTATCCTCATTTAGTGCATTGACAAGTATTGTTTTTCCTGTAGCGATCAATCGTGCCAAACCTTTCTTTTGCTGATAATGCCTGCCGGAAAGTCTCCAGCTCTTGGCAGCCAATTGTTGTGTATCCGGTAAAAGTTCTAACACCTTTTGAATATCCGGCTGTGCTTTTGTTCTTTTCCTGTGTAACCACCAATGGAGGAATTGCTTGATCAAAGGGCTGGCTACAAAATACCAGGTAAGTACGATGATCACTGATCTTACCAGAATATTCAGGGAAATATGCGCTGGCAACAATGGTTTCCCGATCTTATAATACGATTGAATGTATAGGAGGATCAGCAAAATCCACATAACAAATACACCCTTCTCAAATTTGGTTCGCTTTTTATCTTCAGATGGAATATCAACTGGAGGTCCGGTATTTATTATTATGCCATTATCCCCTTCCAGGCGCCATTTAGAGATCTTCCCTGGCAAAAGAGAAGCCCACCAGCCAACCAGGAAGCCAACAATCAAATGCAATAACACATAACCACCTCCTAAAACAAGGCTATAGTTGGTTGCCTGTTTTTGTTTTGTCAATCCATTGATGAAATCATTTATTACTGTCCAAAGATCTTTACCATAAATAATTGTAAGCATGAGTATCCGCTGAAATCCTGATTCCAGGAGTGACAATATCGCAAGCAAAAAACAGCTGATCCGGTAAAAGCGCCGGTTCCAGAACAATACTTCACCCATTAATCCCTGGAAGAATACAGCAGCATAAGCTGCCGGTGGCGCCTGCGGACTTAACATCATTTTGAAAATTGCCACTATTATGGTGGCCTTCAGAATAGAACCTTTTTTGGGAACATACCATGCAATCAGACAAATGCATACCACGGCACAGCTACCAACAATTAATCCTGAAACGGGAATTCGTAATCCATGAATAATACCACCCAGCATGGCTTCTGATAGAGCCCATAATGCGATCAATCGGTAAAAGATCAGTGATTGGGGTGCGGTTAAAGGGTGTTTATGCATACTGACAGGCGCTGTATTGCGCCATTTATACTAACTTTAAAGAACTATAAAAATACAATTTGGTACGCTTTATCCTCAATGAAAATATAGTAGAAACTGCGCTTCCTCCAGGTACGGTTTTGCTGGATCTTATCCGGTACCACCAGCACCTGATGGGAACCAAAATCGGGTGCCGGGAGGGGGACTGTGGGGCCTGTACCATACTGGTGGGAGAGCTGAAAGAGAACCATTTAGAGTACCAATCCATGACCAGCTGCCTCATGCCGCTTGCCAATGCAGCGGGCAAGCATATCGTAACTATTGAAGGGATAAACCTGCCAAAAGGGCTGAACCCGGTTCAGCAGGCCCTGGCTGTATCAGGGGGTACCCAGTGCGGTTTCTGCACTCCCGGTTTTATCATGTCTATGGCAGGTTTCTGCCTTTCGCAAAAGCCAGCCACTACACAAAATGCAATTGCTGCTATCGATGGGAATATTTGCAGATGCACGGGGTATAAATCTATTGAAAGAGCGGCCGTAAAAGTTGCTGAGCTACTAAAAGATAGAAAAAAAGAAGATCCTGCTCAATTCGCAGCTGAACAGCAAATCCTTCCTGCTTATTTCGCTGGTATCAGGCAAAGATTATTTGAAATGCACAACAGCAATGGAGCTCCTGTTCCGGTTAGTGCTGATCCAGCCTTTTTCCTGGCAGGCGGAACAGATCTTTATGTTCAGAAGCACGATGAAATACCCCATGCTTCAGTTCGTTTCCTTTTTGATAAACCGGAATTGAACGGTATCATTAAAAAAGGAAATAAATGCATACTGGGCCCATCGGTTACAGTAACTGATCTTAAGGAATCAACAATTATCAATGAATCCTTTCCTGCATTTCAGCGTTATTCCAAATTGGTATCCTCAACGCCAATCCGTAATATGGCTACCATAGCCGGGAATTTTATTAATGCTTCGCCTATTGGCGATTTTACGATTTTCTTTTTGGCATTGGATGCCAGGGTGAATTTTGTTTCACAAGGCAATCCTGCGAAGGCAGGCAGAACTATTCCTTTAAGAAAACTGTACAGAGGCTACAAAATATTAAATAAAGAGGCGGACGAATTCGTTTCGCAGATCGAGTTTGATTTACCCGGTAAAAACGATCTCTTCCATTTTGAAAAAGTGAGCAAAAGAACTCACCTGGATATTGCCAGTGTAAATTCCGCTATTACTTTATCCTTGGATGGAGATATAATTGTCAATGCCGGGATTTCTGCAGGTGGCGTTGGTCCCATTCCACTTTTCCTGGAAAAAGCATCACGGTTCCTGCCTGGCAAATCCGTGTCAGAAGAATTGATCAATGATTTAATTGAACTGATACAAACTGAAATCTCACCCATCAGTGATGCCCGCGGTACGGCGGATTATAAACGATTACTGCTGCGCCAATTGATCAAGGCTCATTTTATAACGCTTTTCCCAAAACTGGAACTAACTAAACTGGTATTTTCTGCGTAGAATATTTAGTGAATTAAATTGGTTATATGGCAACTCCAACATTATATGAATGGATCGGTGGAAACGAAACCCTTGAAAAATTAACCAGGGTTTTCTATGAAAAAGTTTTTAAAGATGACCTGTTGTACGCAGTGTTTAAAAATATGCCGGGAGATCACAGTAAACATGTGGCGCATTTCATAGGTGAAGTTTTTGGCGGCCCACGGCTTTATACTGAAAACGATAGTGGCAGTCATCACAAAATGATCCAACATCATATCGGAAAAATGCTGGATGAAGAAAAGCGGAAACGATGGATAGCCTTATTGCTCGAAACGGTAGATGAGGTGGGACTGCCTGATGATCCTGAATTCCGTTCAGCACTTGTGGGTTATCTTGAATGGGGTAGTCGCCTGGCGGTGATCAATTCGAAAGAAACTGTAAATCCAATTGATACGCATGAGCCAATGCCTAAATGGGGCTGGGGAGAAACCGGCGGCCCTTATATTCCTAAATAGTATAGAGTATAAATGAGTGAATCGAAAAAATATGGCAATCTTAACCCGGAGTCTACTCCGAATATAGATTCTTATACTCATGTACGAGGTGAATCTGTTTACCTTGATGATATTCCTATGGTGAGTGGAACCCTGTTTGCTGCTGTATTTGATTCACCAATCGCACATGGAAAAATAAAGCGACTGGATCTGGAAGAGGCGTTGAACATGAAAGAAGTGGTGAGGATATTCACGGCTAAAGATGTTCCCGGCGTTAACCAGATTGGAGGAATTATCCCTGATGAAGAATTACTGGCAGAACACCATGTTTATTTTTGTGGGATGCCAATAGCACTGGTAGTCGCAATATCTGAGGAAGCGGCTAAAGCAGCATTAAAAAAAATCAAAATAGAAATAGAGCCGCTGCCAGTAATTACCGATCCAAGAGAAGCAAAAGAAAAAGGAGAACTGATCATTCCTCCCCGCACATTCAATTTGGGAGATACTGATAATGCCTGGCCTGCCTGCGCTATTATTGTGGAAGGCAGATCAGAAACAAACGGACAGGAACATTTATATATCGAAACACAGGGAGCCTACGCCATTCCCCTGGAAAACGGTGGCATTCGTATTTATTCATCCACACAGGGCCCAACTGCAGTACAAAGAACAGCTGCCCGTGTATTGGGCCTTCATATGCATCAGCTGGAAGTTGATACAACCCGTTTGGGTGGTGGCTTTGGTGGCAAGGAAGATCAGGCAACAACCTGGGGAATTATGTGTGCGCTGGCTACTTACCATTTAAAGAAGCCGGTTAAATACTCTCTTCATCGCATGGAAGATATGCGGATGACAGGTAAGCGGCATCCTTATTCGGCAGATTTTAAAATTGGTCTTGACAGGGATCTTAAAATCCTTGCCTATGAGGCTACCTTTTATCAAAACGCAGGAGCAGCAGCTGATCTCTCCCCTGCAGTAATGGAAAGAACACTCTTCCATTGCACCAATTCTTATTTTGTACCCAATGTAAAAGCAACTGCGTATAGTTGCCGTACCCATTTACCGCCCAATACCGCTTTTCGTGGATTCGGTGGGCCCCAGGGGATGTTTGTAATAGAAGCTGCTATTGCAAAGGTTGCTGAACAATTAGGTATCCCCGCTTCTGAAATCCAGCAAAAGAATTTATTGAATACCGGAGATGAATTTCCCTATGGCCAGATAGCAGATAGTGAAGCCAATGAATGCTGGAATAAGGCCGTGAAACTTTATGATCTTTCCAAATTAAGAAAGGATATTGACACATTCAATGCGTCGAATATTTTATATAAAAAGGGAATGGCCCTAATGCCTATCTGTTTTGGCATTTCTTTTACCAAAACATTTATGAACCAGGCAAGGTCATTAGTGCATGTATACACTGATGGAAGCGTTAGCGTCAGTACGGGTGCTGTGGAAATGGGACAGGGAGTAAATACAAAAATACTCCAGGTAGCGGCCGCTATTTTTTCAATTGATCCTTCTCTCGTAAAAATTAATACTACTAATACCTGGCGTATAGCCAATACATCCCCATCGGCGGCCAGTGCAACTGCCGACCTGAATGGTAAGGCTACAGAAATTGCCTGTCTTGAAATTTTGCACAGGATCAAAATGGTGGCGGCAGAAGAGTTCAAAACCATTCCAGAAAAGATTGAAATTATAGATGAATGGGTTTATGCTCATGGTGAAAAAACTGCCTGGGACTGGAGACGATTAGCTTTTGAAACTTATGCCAGGCGGGTCAGCCTTTCTGAACTGGCGCATTATACACCCCCTGGAATCCATTATGATCTTAAAAAAGAAAAGGGCCATCCTTTTGCTTATCATGTTTATGGTACTGCGATTCTTACCGTTACCATTGACTGCCTGCGTGGCATTTATGAATTTGATTCAGTTAAAGTAGTTCATGATGCTGGCAGCAGTATGAACCATATGGTGGATATGGGGCAGTGTGAAGGTGGCATTGTTCAGGGAATAGGCTGGATGACCATGGAAGAAATCGTTTATGATAAAGAAGGCCGTCTGAGGTCCAATGCATTGAGCACCTATAAAGTACCGGACATCTACTCCGTACCAAAACAGATCGATATCCATTTCCTGGAAACAAAGAAGGATAGCCTTGCTGTTTTCCGGAGCAAAGCTGTAGGCGAACCTCCATTATTATATGGCCTCGGAGCCTATTTTGCATTGCGCAATGCCATCAAAGCTTTTAACCCCTCTGCAGATATTCCTTACGATGCTCCCATGACTCCGGAAAAAGTTTTGATGGCGTTATACCAGAAAAAGAAATTACCCGAGACAGCTCTGTCATGAAAAGTATCAGTACCTGGAATTTGATACGTAACAGCATGGAAAATAAAATTCCGGTGATGCTGCTTTATGTTTTGGAAAGCAGGGGAAGCAGCCCTGGCCGGCAGGGCTTTTTTATGGCAGTCAATGCAAGTGGTTTAATGGATGGTTCTATTGGAGGTGGAATGATGGAACACAAGTTTGTGGAAATGGCTAAAGAAAAGCTGCACAGTTCCTCAACCCCTGGCACGGAAATTAAGAAGCAGGTGCATGATAAATCCGCTGCAAAAAATCAGAGCGGAATGATCTGCTCCGGGGAACAAACCATTCTTCTTTATACTTTGAAACCTGAGGATCTCAAGCATGTGAAGAATATTATCCAATCTTTGGAACAGAACCTGAATGGAACACTTACCCTTTCGCCGGCTGGTATTCTTTTCCATGCTGATCCTCCAGAAGTTGATCACGGTTTTTTTATTCCTTCGGAAGGGGACTGGCTATATGTGGAGAAAACGGGTTTTAAAAGCAATCTTTATATAATCGGAGGAGGACATTGTGCTTTGGCCCTGTCCAGGCTGATGCGCTCTATGGATTTTTATATCAGGGTATATGATGACAGGGCTGATCTTAAAACTATGGTTGAGAATGATGCTGCCCATGAGAAATATTCCATTAGTAACTATGAACAATTAGGCGCCTCTATCCCAGAGGGTACAAATGAGTACATTGTAATAATGACATTTGGATACCGATCAGACGATATTGCGATCCGCAGTTTATTGGGAAAAAATTACCGATACCTGGGAGTACTCGGCAGCAAGACCAAGATCAATAAATTATTTGATGATTACCGAAAGGAAGGGATTAATGAAAACTGGCTGCAACAAATTCATACACCTATCGGGCTGGATATCCACAGTCAAACTCCGGAAGAAATTGCAGTCAGCATTGCTGCAGAGATCATAAGAGTTAAAAATGCCTAAGACCTAGGGCCTTAAACTTTTTCCAGTTGCTTTAACGTCAACTCATTCTCTACATTCCCGGTGTTTAATGTGCTTGCAGGTTCAAAAAGCATAACTTCAACCTCTTCGTGTGCCACCGGCCGATGTTCTATTCCTCTTGGAATTATTATGAATTCGCCTTCATTTATTGTAATAGTCTTATCTCTTAGCTGCATATCAAAACTTCCTTTAACTACATAAAACAATTCATCTTCATTATCATGATGATGCCATACAAACTCTCCCTGGAATTTTACCAGTTTCACCATTTGTCCATTCAATTCACCAGCCACTCGTGGCTTATAATGATCAGAAATAACAGCCATCTTATCCTTTAGATTGATCTTTTCCATTTTTTCAATTTTTTGGAAAACTGCGAAGTATGCCTGGCTAATCAGGGACTATCAACCATACTTCGCAGTTTTCAGGTTTTAATCAATAAAAGAACTGTTCTTTTACAATCTTTCCATCTTTCACTTCGTACACCGCAATTTCATCCATGTTCATTCTGCCCTGACCTTTCATGGTAACATCCATTCCCATTGCCACAGAAATATAATTACCGGCCACAATTGGCTCGGAAACCCATCCGCCATGAACTTCTTCTACCATGGCATTAAAGTCTTTGCCTTTCTGTTTAATATTTGCCAGGCCTTCTACTGATTGCAGTCCTGGCGAATGAGCGGGCTCAATACTAACCGCGTTCTCACTGAACAGCTCTTCCTGAGCTTCATTCCATTTGTTTTCCTTAAACAATTCGGAAAGTCGGTTGGCTACTTCCTGTGTGGTCATTACGGCTTCTAATGTTGACATAATTATAAGATTTAGGTTAAAAAAATGGGACAGATAAGCTACGGCTTTTGAGCCGGGAAAAAAATTAAATAATTGTGAACCGGGAAATTTGGCAGATGGATGTAGATTTAGGGTGAACAACAAAGTCAATACACATTGAAAACCCCTATATTCCTGGTTTCGGGTGCTGTCATACTTGCTCTCATGACGGCTTGTTCTTCCAGTAAAAATCCACTGCGGAAAACTGTAAAACTTCTTCAAAAAGGTAAACTAAGAGATGATACAAGTTACGTGTATGACCTTCCATTTGAAAAAGGGAAAAAATATTTCCTGGTCCAGGGTTATTTCAGCCATCTCTCCCATAAAGAAAGAGCTGCACTGGATTTTAAAATGAAAAGAGGTACAAAGATCTGTGCTGCGAGAGGTGGAGTAGTGGTAAGAGTAAAGGAAGATGGAGACCGTGGCGGCTGGAACAGCAAATACAGACAGTACGGGAATAATATTGTTATTCAGCATGAAGATGGTAGCCGGGCCGGTTACTGGCATCTGCAAAAAGATGGAGCGCTGGTAAACGTGGGAGATACGATTGCCAAAGGTCAGGTGATTGGGTTAAGCGGAAAAACCGGCTATGCATTTCTACCGCATCTGCATTTCCTGGTCTGGACCTTTGACAGTAATAATCGCTGGCAACAGGTTCCAACACGGTTCAGAACATCAAAAGGCATTAAATATTTGCGATCCTGGAAAAAATATAAGTCTCCTGAAGAACCGGAACAAAATCCAAAGCGCCCTTAACCGATATGACTTTTTCAGAGATATACCAGGAATTCCTGACAGGCATGAAACATACCACATTGCTGGAATACATTGCCGTGCTTTCCGGAGTAGCAAGTGTATGGTTCAGCAGGAAAGAAAGTATCTGGACCTATCCGGTAGGCCTTATTAATACAATTGTTTACATCTATTTAAGTTTTAAGGGGCATCTCCTGGGTGAAGCATCGGTCAATTTTTATTATACGGTAATGAGCCTTTACGGCTGGGTTGTATGGGCAAAAAGGAATAAGCAGCTTGAACACGTTGTAAAAATTACAAGGTCCGATACAAAATGGTGGATATACCAGTGGCTATTTTTTATTGCTTTTTATGTTGCGATTTTTTCGTTGCTTACCTACCTGAAAAAAGATTTTTATCCTGGCGCCATTCCATGGGCTGATGCGTTTGCATCTTCTACCGCCTTTACAGGTATGTGGTTGATGACCAGGAAAAAAGTTGAAAGCTGGTGGTGGTGGATTGCAACAGATTTTGCTTCTATTCCGCTTTATTTCGTAAAACATTATACGTTTACAAGCGTCTACTACTTTGTTCTGCTGATCTTTGCTTTCTGGGGGCTGGCAGAATGGAAAAGACGTGCATCCCAGACCTAAATTATGAAAAGCGGCTTTGTATTTGGAAAATTCCTGCCTTTACATACTGGCCATCTTGCGCTAATCGATTTTGGAAGCTGTCATTGTGATATATTACATGTTATTCTTTGCTATACTAAATCAGAACCTATAGACGGAACTATAAGGAGAAACTGGTTACTTTCAACATTTAACTTTTTTCCAAATATTCATATTATCTCATTTGAATACGATGACCAGGTATTACCCAATAGCTCTGAATCTTCCGAAAATATCTCGAGACTTTGGTCGGCAGCATTCAAAAATCTGTTGCCAGATGTAAATATTGTATTTACCTCTGAAGAATATGGTGACTATGTGGCGTCATTTATGGGAATAGA
>JAJKIP010000354.1 GCA_021154405.1 Segetibacter sp.
AGATTTTCTCCGCCTTGGGCGGAGAAAATCTAAGATCATCGGTCGTACATTTGCACCATGTCCGATCAAACTGAAGACCTGATCTCCCTTAAAGAACAATTTGAAGCTGTGATCCAGACACAGGATAAGCTTCAGATCAAGGCGTTTCTGGATCACCAGAACATCAGTGATGTTGCGGAACTGGTTTATGAATATGAGGACTACGAAGGCCAGATCATAGCCAATATGTCTGTCCACAGGGCAGCCAGCGTATTCAAGATCCTCGAATTCTCCACTCAGAAGAGAATTATCAAGGAACTTCCTTCCAATAGTATTGCATCGCTCTTAAATGAACTTCCGGCGGATGACCGTACTGATTTCCTTGAAGGTTTGCCCAGTAATGCGGTTCGCGAGCTTATCAAATTACTGGACCCGGAAGAGCGCAAGACAACACTTTCGCTACTTGGGTATCCAGATAACAGTATTGGCCGTCTGATGACGCCGGATTATGTGTATGTATACCCCGATAATACCATCGAGGAAGTTTTTTCAACTATCCGGAAATTCGGGAAGGATAGTGAGACCATTAATATTATCTATGTAATCAATGAGAGAGGGGAATTACTGGATGATATACGCATTCGTGATTTTATTCTGAACAGCCCTGATAAAAAAGTTGCTGACCTGATGGACAATCGCGTTATTTCCCTGCATGCGTATGACGATCAGGAAACAGCGAGCGAAGTGTTTAAGATGAATAACAGGGTGGCCCTGCCTGTAGTCAGCAAGAGCAATAAACTATTGGGCATTGTTACAATCGATGATATGCTTTGGGTGGCCAGTGAAGAGTTTAGCGAAGACATTCAAAAGATCGGAGGAACTGAAGCTTTGGAGCAGCCTTACCTGGAAATGCCAATCATGCAGCTTTTCAAAAAAAGGATCATCTGGCTGGTGGTTTTGTTCCTTGGCGAATTATTGACAGCAACCGCGATGGCCTATTTCGAGGATGAAATTAAAAAAGCGGTGGTACTGGCGCTGTTTGTACCCCTCATAATATCCAGTGGAGGAAATAGTGGTTCACAGGCTTCGACCCTGATCATCCAGGCAATGGCTGTGGGCGAAATTACCCTTCGCGACTGGTGGCGGGTAATGCGCAGGGAGATCATTTCCGGACTCTTATTGGGAACGGTTCTGGGGATCATTGGTTTTCTCCGGATCCTTGCCTGGCATTCATTTGACCCGACACTTTATGGTGAGCACTGGCTGGCAATTGGGATTACAGTTGGCCTGACCTTATTGGGAGTAGTGCTCTGGGGAACTTTTTCAGGAAGTATGTTACCCATGATCCTGAAACGGCTGGGTGCTGACCCGGCAGTAAGTTCAGCTCCATTTGTTGCTACGCTCGTGGATGTAACCGGGCTGGTTATCTATTTTTCTATCGCCTTCATGCTGCTCAGCGGCAGTCTATTATAATTGATCAGGCAGAATTTATACCTTTGCGCATTAAACAAACTACCATATGTGTGGCATTGTAGGATACACCGGCCCCAGGGAAGCTTACCCCATCATTATCAAAGGATTGAAAAGACTGGAATACCGCGGTTATGACAGTACAGGTGTAGCCCTTCAGAATGGCGGCATCAAGGTTTATAAGAAGAAAGGCAAGGTTGCCGAACTCGAAGACACTATCGTTGGCAAAAACCTGCATGCCAATGTTGGTATCGGTCACACAAGATGGGCTACGCATGGGGAACCATCAGACCGCAATGCACACCCTCATCAGTCTGCCAGTGGCAAACTGGCCATGATCCATAACGGGATCATTGAAAACTACTCTCAGCTTAAAAATGAATTATTAAAGAAGGGTTACACTTTCAAAAGTGATACGGACACTGAAGTACTCCTGAATTTTATTGAAGAGATCAAGACCAATAATAATTGCAGCCTTGAAGAAGCAGTTCGCGTTGCTTTAAAAAGAGTAACGGGCGCTTATGTTATTTTGCTGCTGGATGCGGAAGAACCTGAAACCATTATTGCAGCCCGGAAAGGAAGTCCTTTGGTGATTGGTGTTGGAAAGGGTGAACATTTCCTCGGCTCTGATGCCTCACCCATGCTGGAGTATACAAAGGAAGTGGTGTATGTAAATGATTACGAACTGGCGATCATTAAACCTGATGAACTTATATTAAAGAATCTGGGTAATGAAAAAATAACGCCTTATATCCAAAAACTGGATCTTGAGTTGGCAGCTATCGAGAAAGGTGGTTATGAGCATTTCATGCTTAAGGAGATCTTTGAACAGCCGCAAACAATTTATGATTGCCTTCGGGGAAGACTGGATGCCGAAGCGGGTACTATTACCATGAGCGGCATTGAACAATATGCCAACCAGATCAAAAATGCCAGACGGATTGTAATGATCGCATGTGGTACCAGCTGGCATGCGGGACTGGTTGCGGAATATGTGATAGAGGAATTATGCAGACTGAATGTGGAAGTTGAATATGCCTCAGAGTTTCGTTACCGAAATCCTGTTATTGATGAAGGAGATATAATAGTAGCGATCTCCCAAAGCGGTGAAACAGCAGATACCCTGGTTGCGATTGAAACAGCAAAGTCAAAAGGTGCAATCATTCTCGGAGTAGTGAATGTGGTGGGATCATCTATTGCCCGTGCATCCCATGGTGGAGCTTATACACATGCCGGACCTGAAATTGGTGTGGCCAGTACCAAAGCATTCACAGCACAGCTGGCTGTTTTGACTATGATCGCACTAAAGATTGCAAATATAAAAGGAACCATTAGTCATGAGCGCTACATGCTTTTATTAAAAGAGCTAAATGAAGTTCCGGAAAAAGTAGCCTGGGTATTAAAGAATGCTGACAAAGTGAAAAAGCTGGCTGAAAAATACAAAGACGCTGACGATTTCCTTTACCTTGCCCGTGGCTATAATTTTCCTGTAGCACTGGAAGGCGCTCTCAAGCTCAAAGAGATCTCCTATATACACGCGGAAGGTTACCCAGCTGCAGAAATGAAGCATGGACCTATTGCCCTTGTTGATGAAACACTTCCTGTAGTCTTCATTGCTACAAAGGACGCCTATCATGAAAAGGTGGTGAGCAATATGCAGGAAATTAAAGCCCGCAAGGGAAAAGTCATTTCAGTTATCACAGAAGGCGATGATCTCTCTACAAGTCTTTCTGATGATGTGATGATCATACCGGAAGCAGATGAGATAGTGGCACCGATCATTAGCGTGGTACCTCTTCAACTGCTTGCTTATTATATTGGTGTAGCCAGAGGCTGCGATGTTGACAAACCAAGAAACCTGGCCAAGAGCGTAACGGTGGAATGACAATCAAAAGGCCATATATTTACAAATGAACAATATCATAAAGCGGCCAATCTCTTCATTGGGGTTTCAGTTCGTTGCCGATGAATATATCCCAAAAGGAAAAGATGAATATTACCTTCGAAACCTTCAAAACCGTAGCGGACTCACCTATCGCAAACTTACAGCTGCTGAAATACAAACCCTGATCGCTAATAATAATTTTTCTGAAAACTGGAACAAAGTTGAAGTCTCCGATCCATTCAATGTTTCCCTGATCTCTAACTGCAAATTTTATGGATGGGTAAGGATTGGCAGGCTTGAGGCAGTTTTCCTGGAATTCCATGATGTGCGTCTTCCGGTAGGTATATATAACAGTTCCATTATCAGTTGTGATATCGGCGACAATGCTGTTATTAATAATGTAAATTATCTCAGTCATTATATTATCGGAAACGAAGTGATCATCACCAATGTGAATGAACTTGAAGTTTCTGATCACTCCAAGTTTGGCAACGGGATCATAAAACAGGGAGAAAAAGAAACAGTAAGAATCTGGCTGGAGCTATGCAATGAAAATGCGGGTCGCAGTATTCTTCCCTTCAATGGTATTATGCCTGGAGATGCCTGGCTATGGACAAGGCACCGCGATGATGATGTGCTGATGGAGAAATTAAAAATATTTACAGAAAAACGTTTCGATAATCAGCGTGGATATTATGGAAAGATCGGTGACCGCACCGTGATCAAAAACACGCGTATTGTCAAGGACGCATGGATTGGCACAGACGCCTATATCAAAGGGGCCAACAAGTTAAAGAACCTGACCATTAATTCTTCTGCTGAAGTGCCCACTCAAATTGGGGAAGGCTGTGAACTGGTAAACGGTATCGTAGGTTTTGGATGCAGGATCTTTTATGGAGTAAAAGCTGTGCGATTTGTGCTGGCAAGTCATTCCCAGTTAAAATATGGGGCCAGACTCATCAATTCTTACCTGGGTGATAATTCTACGATCTCCTGTTGCGAAGTATTGAATTCATTGATCTTCCCCGCACATGAACAGCACCACAATAATTCATTCCTTTGTGCAGCAATGGTAATGGGACAGAGTAATATGGCTGCCGGTGCAACTATTGGATCCAATCATAATTCCAGGGGAGCGGATGGAGAACTTATTGCAGGACGTGGATTCTGGCCAGGGTTGTGTGTAAGTCTTAAACATAACTCCAAATTTGCTTCCTTCACCCTCATTGCCAAAGGAGATTTTCCAGCGGAACTAAATATTCCTATTCCATTTTCATTGATAAGCAATGATGTGAGTCGAGACCAGTTGCTCATAATGCCTGGATACTGGTTCATGTATAATTTATATGCATTAGCCCGTAATGCGGGAAAATATGATAGCAGGGATAAGCGGGTTGACAAAACCCAAAACCTGGAATATGATTTCCTGGCGCCGGATAGTGTCAATGAAATGTTTACTGCCCTTGATATAATGAAGAAGGCTTCCGCAAAGAGCAAAAAGAAAAAAGGCGAGATTGTAGTTGAAGGAATGGAAAACAGTTCTCGCAAAGTTGTGCTGGTAAAGGTGGATGAAGCTACCAGGATCTTTAAAGACCTGATTGCCTATTACGGCATTTCTGAGTTGATTGTATTTATTGAGCGGGACAGGATCAATTCATTTGAAGAGCTTGTAAAGAGAATTGGCAAATTTGTCAGGAAAGATTGGATCAATATGGGTGGACAGTTAATACCCCGGCCTGATGTTGATGAGCTAATCAAGAGTATTCACAATGGAAAGATAACCGACTGGAACCAGGTACATGATTTTTACAGGGAACAGGGAATGCTTTATGCAAGCCAGAAATTACAACATGCCATAGCATCTCTATTTGAGATTACTGGTATAACTTCTTCAAAATTCACCAAAAAGGCATTCAAGCAGTTGTTGCAAAAGGCAATGATAACCCGCGAATGGATGGTAGAGAATATCTATGAATCCCGCGCCAAGGATTACGAAAGCGAGTTCAGAAAAATGGTTTACGAATCGGAGAAGGAAATGGAAAAGGTAATCGGGAAACTGAAAGACAATTCATTTATACTGCAGCAGCAGGAAGAATTAAAGTCATTTAGAAAGAGAACGGAATCCATAGCAAATAAATTTAAGCTATAACCATTAAATATTCCGCATTCTTTTGGAGTAACAATATTAAAGGACGCGTGCTGAATGATCCTTCAAAGAATCCCTTCATTAATTGGTTGATGGCCTTTTGGGAATTTCCTTGCTGAGCTGGAGCAAATATGGACCCGGTATATCGGGATACTAGGTAGCCAGAGCGAAATAGCCTGGAGGAAATTTAAAAAAAAGCCCCTTCAATTGAAGGGGTCGATACAGCAATTAGTATGGCTTTGTGGTTTGGAATTTTGCGAGGGCTTAAAGTCTCACGAACCTTATCACCTCTTTCTTTCCCTCACTGGTTGTGGCAACCAACTGATAAATTCCTTTGGGCAGTGTTTCAAAAAATAAATTTGTTGTTGAGTTTCCGAGGGGTAGGCGAATGGTTTTTTTCATCCTGATATGGCCCAATATATCTGAAATGATCAGGTCAACAGGCTGTTGCTGATTAGAGACAAAGGAAAGTATTGAACTGCTGCTTACAAGGGTAGGAAACATTGAAACTAAAATGCCAGAATTGTGGTTTACAGCAACAATTCGACTATAAGCACTTAATTCTCCACGCTTTTCCCATTTCAAACGATAATAATATATGGACTTCGGTATCGAATTATCCCTGAAGGAATAGTTCCGGTTAATTTTAGATCCATTCATCGTGGCAATGGTTTCAAATATCTTATCCTTCCCTGCCCTTTCAATCTCAAATTGAATTTGATCAGTTTCGTCACCGATTTCCCAGGTGAGTAAACTAAACCCTTCCTGATTTACAGCATTAAATGAAATCAGTCCAATGGGTAACGGATTATCCTGGAAAGGTAAGCTGCTTCCCAGGGTAAAATGACTGAAGGAGTTAACAGGTCCGGTTGTAATAGTGCCAGCCAG
>JAJKIP010000355.1 GCA_021154405.1 Segetibacter sp.
AATACCTTTTCATCCACATAGAATACAGCGGTAATATCCTTTGATTCCAGGGTATGACTGGCGTATTCACGCATCCTGACGAGCATATTCTCCAAACGGTCATTATCGGGCTTGATGGCCCAGATAATATCACTCATTCCCTGCTGCATTTGCGAAGATTGCTCAGTGATCTTGTTCAACAGACTGGAGGCCTTCTGATGGTCCTTCTCAAGATTACTCTTTGACACTTCAGACAATATCTTAATGCTGGTAAGGGTTGATCCAATCTCATCATGAAGGTCTTTGGCAATATTATTCCGCACCGCCAGCAATTCATTCTGCTGCTGCAATTTTTTCTTCAGCTGATAGCGATTGAATAGCACAAAACCCAGTATTCCCATCAGCAGTACCCCACCAATGATCAGATTACGCAATAAAGCCTGACTTTGTAATTGTTTATCCTTGATCAGCTTCTGCTGTTCTGCAAGCAGGAGTTCCTGCTGCGTGTTCTTGGCCAAAAGAATCTGCTTTTCCAATTCCTTTTCCTGCTGCTGAATGCGGCTATCCCGCAATTCCTGCTGTTGAGAAAGTAACTGGATCTCATCCTCTTTCTGTTTTGCCACCAGTTTGTTCCCGGATATAATAGCCTTCTGTTTTTCTATTTCCAGCTGACGGATCCGTTCCTGCGTTTTCAGCTGATTGATCTCGTTATCCTTTTTTTCAGTCTGGTATTGGGTACGTATCTCTTCAATGCGTGAAAGTGTACTAAGGTCCTTGATACTATCCCGGTAGGTTATAAATTTTTTGTAGTTATCGTAAGCATCCTTGTACTGGGCATGTGTCAGGTAAAAACTCGAAAGCTTGTCATATGCATTACTGATATTTTCCTTATTGGCCAGTTGCCTGGAAAGCTCAAGGGCCTTGTTATAATAATTAACAGCAGAAAGGGAGTCATTGGCTGCATTGGCTGTCATTCCGGCTGCCACATAAAGCCGGGAAAGCATCGGCTTGTTATCCGCCTTTTCAAATATTGCAATAGCCCTGGATTGCCAGGAGAGCGCAGCCTTATAATCCTTAGACCGACTATAATAAGAAGCTATTCCAGAATAAGCGGTACCCATCAGCCGGGGACTATTGAGCTGTTCTGCACTGTTTACTGCTCTTTGCAGGTAATACAAGGCGCGGGGAAAAGAATCCTTCAGAATATATAGCTGTCCAATATTAGTCTGAGTATTTACCAGGCCGGGAAGATCATTCTGTCTTTCGCGGAAATAGATACTTTTCTTCTGGTAATCAATCGCATCATCTACTTTTCCCATCAGGTAATACACCGAAGAGATGTTGCTATATGTTTCGCCCTGCCCTGTTTCATTATTGTACAGTTCATAAATGCGAAGAGCCTTGAAGAACCATTCCATGGCCTTGTCCTTATTTCCAACCGCCATAAATAGAGAAGCGAGATTACTATAGACCTCTGCGGTTTTTATGGTTTGCGCCTTCTCCAGTCTTATATCAAGTGCGTGCATAAACCTTTCATGGCCTTCCTTTATCATGCCCCTTTCCGTATAATAAATACCTGAACGGTTATCTGCATTAATAATGAGTGTGGTATCATTCAACCCTTTGGCCAGGGGCATCACCAGTGAATCGTATAGATGAACCTCATTCATCTGACCCATCTTTACCAGTGTTTCCCCCAGGCGGTCATAAGCCCTGGCTTCGCCAAGCCGATAATTGATTTGTCGTGAAATCTGCAATCCCTTTTTTGCAAGACTGAGTGCAGAATCATAAGCTGCCTTATCAGAAAGCTGTTCAGATTGCTGAAGAAGATGATCTATCTGGATACTGTCAGGAGTAGTGCCGTTCTTTTGCGCATGGACTGTATACAGAAAAAGCATGCACAGGATAATAGCGGGTATTCTTCGTACAAAGGATAGGCACATTGGTTATGGTTTAAAACCACAGGAAAGGCGTACGAAAATTACAGCTAAAACTCAGATTTCAAACTTTTAGTTTTACCCTTTTGCTTAAAGCATGGGATTTATATCTCAAACTTTCCTTTCATGTAGAATACACACTGACAGGCTATGATCACCCGATCCCCATGCTGTTCTACCCATAATTCTCCTCCACGTTGGGACACCTGCCTGGCCTGCATGGCATTCTTTCCCAACTTTTCACTCCAGAAGGGAGTCAGCATGGAATGGGCCGATCCCGTTACCGGATCTTCATCTATGCCTTCAGCTGGAGCAAAAAAGCGGGATACAAAATCCACATCTTTACCGGGTGCAGTAATGCACACTGGTGCTCCAATTCCTTTTAAAAGTGTGAAATCAGGTGTTACACGGCGAACCTCTTCTTCTGTATTCAATTCAACAAGCAGGTCTCTGTATTTATATACGCCGAGTATTTCCTTTACCCCAAGAGCATCCGCCAAACCGGGATGATAATTGTCGATTCTTTCCGGCTTCCAGGATGGGAAATCCATTTCCAGTATATCTTTTTTCTTTTTTACAGTGAGCAGACCACTTTTGGAAGAGAAAGTAACGGTCTTCTTTTTTTCTTCCAGGATATTGAAGATCGTATAGGCAGAAGCCAGCGTGGCATGACCACATAGATTGATCTCAATGTTCGGCGTAAACCACCGGATATCATAATCCACTCCCTTTTTATCAGAAGGAACGAAATACACGGTTTCTGCCAGGTTATTCTCCATGGCCAGCTTTTGCATTAGCCCTTCAGCTATCCATTGCTGAAGGGGAACCACGGCGGCTGGATTTCCGCCAAACAATTTATTGGTGAACGCGTCAACCTGGTATAAAGTAAGTTTCATAATTGGAAGCAAAGTTACTGAACTTACTTTTTCTTCAGCACCACCTTCAATTGACTGAATTTATACGCCGGCTCAAGAAAAGCTACATAATTAGACCAGGCTTCTTTTTTATCGAAATTCTTTTTATAGATTTTCTTCGTACTTATAACCAGTTTATCCCCTTCGGTTTTGGCAGTGCTGGTAAAGCTTCCGCTTTCATTATCTACAGACATATTCAGATCTTCCAGTGCATCCACGGAATAACCGGCAGGGATCATGACCGTGATATTATTTTCAATGGTGCGCTCGTTGGATAACCAGATATCAGTTTGCCTGGCTGTCAATTCACTTTGCTCCAATTTGATCTGTGCACCAATTAACTTGCCAGCTTCAAATATATAATTCCGACCAGCCCGACTAATCAGCTTTTTCAGCGAGAAGCTTTCCCTGAACTTGAGCATGGCTGAATCTCCAAATCGTCCATCACTGATCAATTCCACATCATTGTATTTATCGAGATCAAACAGGCGCTTTACTTCATTTTCCATCAACTCCTTTCTTTCTTTTATTCGCTCATCCTTACCCTCATTATTATATCCTGTTGATGTTTCAATGTCCATCACCTCATCTTCCTTCTTCTTGCTACCTTTCTTTTGGCTGGGGGCATTATAGTATTTCTCAAAATCCCTGGCAAGGTATTCACGGTCAAGATTGGCAACTCCAATCCTGTCTCCCTTTTCAAGACCTGTCAGAGAAGTTATCCGGTCTATATTGATCACATCCATGGCATCTGTAAATCGCACGGTGTACTCCTGCCTGTCCAAATTATCATTAAAGGTGCTTGTCGGTCCCGGTGTACGATAATATTTATTCGGCTCATCATATCCAATGCTATACCCTTCTACTGATTCCAGGTAGGAATAAGGAGAGCCAAAAGCATCGAAATTGTTGAAGGCCTCCAGGAAATAGGTTTTTGATCTCCTTTTTATCTTCATAACAAAATCCAGCTCTTCCAGGAAAACAGCATCACGCCAGGCTCCCAGCTTACGAGGCATATAAACAAATAACTCTGATTGTATTCCCTGTGCTGCCAGGGCTGTTCGAAAAGCAGTGGCAAACACCAGTGCATTGATCCTGATCTCATCTTCCCGTTCTTCCTTCTGCTGACCATCTTTCTTTTCCTGCTGAAGCACCTTTTTATATAGCTTTTTGCCCGTCATGAATTTTTCCATATCTGAGTGAACCGGCCCCTTATAATACATCTCAAGGAAAACCTTTCTAAGGCAGTAATAGCATTCCCGGATCACTTCATCTTCAGTCTTCAGATATCCATCCTGTTTTTTCTTTAGTATATACTCAGTAGTATAGGCCACCAGTGTGTTTACTGTAGTAGTCCTATATAAAGCGGCACCTACAAATCTTTTGTATACATCATCCATATCAATGAACTGCCGGTCAACTGTGGCCATACCCAGTGCTTTGGAATCAGGGTCATTATCTGCCAGCATGATCACTCTGAACTTTACGCTTGGCGTATTGCGCAATTCATAGCTCCATCGTTCTTCTGTGGTCTTTTCCCTATCCTTATCCAGCATGTAATAGGCAACATAAGATTCCTTATCGCCAAACACGGATGCCTTTGCATCCATCTTGAGATTGGAAGCACCATTAAAGCCCCGGAATTTAACTTTCATGCCGTTTGCCATCACAAAGCGATATTGCTGATACATGGTGGGATAAGTATTGGCAAGTGAAAATATAAAAGGAGTAAAGCCAATTCCTGCATCCTTCATGTCCCAGTCAATTGTGGAGTTAACGGTATAATCGATGATATCACCCACAGCAAGATCTGGTATGGCGATCTTGAAATATTTGATGCCCAGACGGTAATAAATAGGCTTGTAGATGGCAGGAATATCATTTTCTTCTTCAATGGCATTTTGCATATTCACGTCCACCTGCTTTCCATCAGCCTTTATGATCTGGTAATCAGCCTTCCCATCCTTTCCCATGGTTACATAATAAAAAGTGGAGAACTGTTCCAGCGCGGCCTTATCCTGCAGCTTAATGCGTTTGTGGATGTATTCCTTAATGCGAACTACTGTTGTATATCTTTTACCTGAGCCCAGGCGCGTAAATATGTATTGTGTTTTCTGACCAATGATAACGGCGCTTTCATTGTTCCATTTTTCAGGCACTGCCGTGGCCTTGAATTCATTCTCAACGGGTTCGTCCCCCGCGGCAGACTGGGCTGCCAGATGCAGGTTGATCACTGCAATGGAGAGCAGCAGAAATAAGATTCGGGTCATTTTTATTTAATAATTATGGCTGCTTTACCAGAACCACCTGGTCGTTATAGAAATTATTGATCTCTTTCACAAAGGCGTTCCAGCCGGTAAATTCTGATTTGAGCAGGATGGGTTTATTAACGGTGATTGTTTTGTTATATAAGATACTCTTCCCTTTTGTAATATAGGAACCTTCAAAAGAATAATACGGGGTAGCCCTTTTCATGGGCTTGGGCAGGTAATCTACCTTATAGCCTTCCGGTATCACTAACTCTGTCTGGATGCTATAATTGTATTTATAATTGAACTCATAATCATTTTTTCGCTCATCAGTGAATTCAAGATTTCCAAAATCCTTATCCCAATCCATTATCACATATAATTCTTTTCCTGCCCTGGTTACCTGGTTATTGGCAACAACATCATAGCTGACAGTTATTGGCTTTTGCCTGTCCTTGAAATCAGGCGTTTTAATATTGGACACCACTACATTATCATCTCCATGACGCAGGAAGCCGGAAAGCACATCTTTTTTTTCATCATTGCGGAGGGAAGCATAAATACCCTGCAGCATCATTTTTGACTCCCCATTATATTCTACTGAGGTTTTTCCCTTTAGTGCATCACTGTCATAAGTAAGCATAGTCACTTTTTTCATCTTGTTCCGGTCTGCAGTAAAATCAGGTATCTTATCGATTATAAAATTCTTCCCGTCTTCGATCAATACCTGCTTGCCCTGTATACGCTGGGCATAGTCATTTAGTGCGATAAAATACTCCGTGCCATCCAGGTAATATTTCTTCCCATTCAGTATCACTGTGCAGATCATATGATTATCTACCGCCAGGGAAGGAAGTGAATAATCATATGGAAGATCTGAAGTTCCGATCCAGGTAAGCCGGGCATCATAACCGGCCAGCTTGAGCATTTCCTTCAGCAGATTAGCTTTGCCCTTGCAGTCTCCGTATTTTTTCTTTAATACATTTTGTGCGGCATCAGGTTTGAATCCCATGATCCCATCTTCAAATGCGATATAGCGTATATTGTCCTGCACCCAATAGAATATGGACTCGATCTTTTCCATATCGGTCTTTTTTCCGGCTGTCAACTCATTGACCTGTGATTTTAATTCATCAGGCTTATTGCCAATATCACTGCAAACCGTACTATACCAGCCATACAGGTCTTTTACTGATTCAAACAGGATCTTGTGCTCACCATTTTGAGTATATGCTTTACTTACACAAATGACATGTGGATAGCTAAGCGCATGATTGGGAGAAGAGGGTTCCCGCTGAAAGGAAGTAATATTCTTGATGATAAAGGTTATGCGCGTAATATCATTTTCCTTTACTGATTTCTTTTCTATTTGATAGTTCCTGAAATTAAACTCGCGAAGGTCCAGTTCCAGCCAGGAAGGAATATTGAATTCAATTATTCTTTCTACAACCGGCAGATGATGGTTCAGGTAAAAAGAAGTGAGATATTTTACGTCACGATAATTGTTCTCATATTTATATACCAGGCCTTTCCCTTTCTCTTCCAGGGAAAAGGTTATTGCGCAGACCTTTGAATCACTGTGAAAGACATCTTCATCCTTATATGAACCACAGAGTTTCTGAACATTTATTTCTTTTCCTTTTGAATTGATGGCTTTTACATTGTCGATAGACAGTTCATCATTATAAAACAGACCGTCCTGATATTTCATGAAATCCTTGACAGGAACTATCGTCAATTCATTGACCACTTTTGCATTTACATTTCCTTCACCTGCTCCTGGTTTATCATTCAATGAAAACGTAACTGTCTCTTTATAGGAAGCTGCAATCACATCTTCTTTAGGAAAAAGTGTTTTCCAGTTGCTGAGTTGAGCAGTAAAATCATTTTGGGAAAAGGCTGATAAAAATAGAAAAACAGCCAGGCCGGTAAGCCTGATTTTTCGGTGGGAGGCTACGCACATATCACTAGTGTTTGGTGGTTACCACAAATTAATTATGATTTTTGAATTTCTGAAATGGCGGGGCTATGGAAGTAGTATTTATTCTGCCATCATTTCGCGGATAACCGTTTCAATCTCCTCAGCATTGGGCTTGCTGAAATAATCGCCATCACTTCCATAGGCAGGGCGATGGGCTTTGCCGGTAATGGTGCGGGGCGCTACATCAAGGTATTTGTATCCGCCCTGTTCTTCCATGACCTTGTTGAACATAAAGGCGGCGGCGCCACCGGGCACATCTTCATCTATAAATACGATCCGGCTGGTTTTTTTCAGGGATTCCAGTATCCTGTGCTCTCTGTCAAATGGCAAAAGTGTCTGTACGTCAATGATCTCACAGCTTATTCCGCTCTCTTCCAGTCGATAAGCTGACTCCTGAATGATCCGTAAGACAGAACCGTAGCTGACTATTGTTATATCATCTCCTTCTTTAATAACTTCCGGTATACCGAGGGGAACGCGGAAGGAAGTGAGGTTGGAAGGAAGTCTTTCTTTCAGGCGATAACCATTGAGACATTCAATAATTATAGCCGGATCATTACCCTGTAACAGGGTATTGTACATACCTGCCGCCTGGGTCATATTTCTTGGAACGCATACATAAAGGCCTCTCAGTGAGTTAATGATCATGCCCATGGGTGATCCGCTATGCCAGATCCCTTCCAGACGGTGTCCCCTTGTACGGATGATCATTGGACAACTTTGCAAACCTGAAGTACGGTAATGCAATGTGGCCAGGTCATCACTAAGGGTTTGAAGACCATATAGTAAATAGTCCAGGTATTGAATCTCGGCAATGGGTCGCAGACCGCGTAATGCAAGTCCAATACCCTGGCCCATGATTGTCAGTTCACGAATACCGGTATCAAATATCCTTTCCTTTCCATGCTTTAACTGAAGGCCTGAAAAGCCCTGGTTCACATCGCCGATCTGACCAAGGTCTTCACCAAAGGCCAGTATTTTAGGATTCTCTGTAAATAACTGATCAAAATACCGGTTCAGTATCTCATAACCATTTACAATCGGGGCTTCTGCAGCAAACTCAGCTTTTACCTGTGTTACATTCAGGGTGCTCTTTGGTCCTTCATTATAAAGGAAAGTATTGTATAATTTTCTGTTTTCTTCCTGCAGGTCTTTATAATAATCCCTTGTCCAGAATGCCGCATCATGATTACCAACAATGTTCAAAGAGGAATTGAGTGCTTTTATCACATCTCTGCGCAAGGGCTCCTTATTGGAAGAAATATCTTTGGCGATTTTCTGTAGCTTATTGGAATGAGCAGGTATGCTGGCAGCCATTCCCTGAATAAGCTCAACTGTTTTATTCACCTGTTTCCTGATGGGTACCAGAAACTGTTGCCATGCTTCATCTTTACATTCCCTCACAAGTTTCTTGGTTTCTTCTTCAATGGTTTCCAGTTCTTCTTCAACTGCAAGGGAGTTTTCTATTATCCATTCCTTCATCTTTTTTAAACAATCCCATTCTCTTTCCCAGGCTAATCTTTCCGGACTTTTATATCGTTCATGACTTCCCGAGGTGGAGTGTCCCTGTGGCTGCGTTATTTCATCAACATGGAAAATTACGGGAGTATGTGTTTCGCGGGCTATGCGGATACCTTCTTCAAAGGTCTCACACATACCTGCATAATCCCAACCTCTTGTTTTATAAATATTGAGACCATTGGTCCCCTCTTCTTTCTGGAATCCGCTCAATGCTTCTGAAATAGATCCTTTGGTAGTCTGGTACTCCTTCGGTACGGAAATACCATAGCCATCGTCCCACACAAAAATCGCAAGAGGTATTTGCATAACTCCTGCTGCATTTACGGCTTCCCAGAAATGACCTTCACTGGTGGAAGCATCTCCAATGGTACAGAAACAAACCTCATTTCCGTGATTTGAAAGCTGGGTAAACTGCTGCAAGGCAGGAACTTTTCGGAAAATGCGAGAGGCAAGGGCGAGTCCAACAGACCTTGGCATCTGGGCGGCTGTGGGAGCCATATCGGACGCCGTATTTTTCTGGTTGACCAGATCAATGCATTCACTATACTCGTCCACATTGGGAGTAGCATAATGGCTATTCATCTGGCGACCTGCGCTGAAGGGTTCCCGTTCAAGGCTGGGATCAGCATATACCTGTGCGAAAAATTGTGTTGCATTGGTCAGGCCAATCGCGAACATAAAGGTCTGATCACGATAGTACCCACTCCTGAAATCACCCGGATTAAAAAATTTGGCCATAGCAACCTGGGCTACTTCCTTACCATCTCCAAAAATGCCAAATTTAGCTTTGCCGGTCAGGACCTCCTTTCTTGCCATAAGACTGGCGAACCGGCTGGTGCAGGCTATGCGGTAGTCATTCAAAACTGCGTCCCGGAAGGATTCAAATGATAGCCTGGTTTCGGGGACCGCAAGTTGAGTTGCATTAGCCATGCCGCAAAAATAAGGAGAATAGGTTCAAAAAATTACCAGTAAATTAACGAGTGTTCACAAGTGTGAATAAGTGAGACATAAGCTTTTTCGGGTGCTTTTTTGCTGTTTAGAAAATGTACGTGCCTTGCAACCGTTATTTGAAGTATGGCATCTTTGCATTAATTTGGAGTCCTTAAAACCCATCTATGAAGCGAATCTTACCCCTTCTAATGCTTATGGCGACCTGCTTTTTCGCTGGCGCTCAGACTACTACACCAACAGCTCCACCCGCCGAGGATCAATTAAAGCTCAAGGAAACCGAGCATAATTTTGGAGAGATAGCACAGGGAAAACCTGTTTATTACACCTTTATTATTTATAACACCAGCAATCAGCCCCTTGTACTGGACAATGTCCAGGCCAGTTGCGGATGTACTACTCCTGAATGGGACCAGAAGCCTATCCCGGCAAATGGAACCAAAGAAATCAGGGTTGGTTATAATGCTGCCGCTGAAGGTCATTTTGAGAAACCAATCACTATTACATACAACACCAATCAAACAAAACAGTTAAAGATAACAGGTACCGTTTGGAAAGCTCCTGAAGGAGCTGCTCCGGCCAATGCATCAGTACAATTCTTAAAAAAACAAACTTTATAAACTTAATCCAAAATGAAGAAGATTATCCTCCTAGCCTCTGCATTCGTATTCAGCCTTGCTGTAATGGCACAAACAAAAGCTGATGATGTTATGAAAGTAAATACCGAAACTCACAGTTTTGGCAAGATCAAACAGGGCACTCCAGTTACCTATTTCTTTGAGCTCACAAACAAAAGTGATAAACCCCTTGTAGTTGAAAATGCTTCAGCGAGCTGCGGATGTACAGTTCCCGAAAAACCAAGCCAGCCAATTATGCCTGGTAAAACAGATAAATTGAAAGTAGTTTATAATGCTGCTGCTGTTGGTCCGATCAATAAGGATGTATATATCAAGCTTGCAGGTATCGATGAGCAAAAGGTGGTTCATATCACTGGTGAAGTATTGACTGCAGAAGCTTACGATGCATTACCCAAAAAATAAGCATTTATTTAATTTATTATATAAACCTTTCCCTTCCGGGAAAGGTTTTTTTGTTATAGTCTGATTGGATTCTATTCAATTTTCTGTCTGGCCCCTAAATGGCAGAAATTTTGTATATCTATCTTGTATAATTGCAGTAAGGCGAGTCACACCACCCGGGCAATTCTCTATTAGCCTTAAAATCTTACAATTTCTCCTGATCATCAGGGCCTGGGGCCCTGTTTACCGGGCAGGCAGGTTTTGAGTGGGAAATTTATGCGGTATTCTCTTCTCAAACAGAGGCATTATTTTCTACACTCCTGAGTGCCTTCCATTCTGGTGTTAATAACTTACGCGTTGATTTTTCCACATTTTTCTACGGGGCATAAGGGTATTCATGATTTGATAATGGGAGGTTAAAGATTCCGGCATGGATTTCTCACTATAAGTTCAAATTGCTTCATATGAATATTAGTAGAGAAAAGCTGCTTTCCCTGCCGGGAGAAAATACGCCGGATGTAACCAGGCATTCTATCTTCAAATTTTCAGAAACATTGACCGGCGAATCGGTGAACAATTATTTTAAATCGATGAAAGAGATTGAGGCAGAGTTCATCGCAAGCATGAATGCAGCGAAAAACAGCCTTCGAAATATGCTGAATGATATGAGCCAGTTTGGCAAGAACCTGATTTATATGGACGGAGACATAAATTTTCCAGACCCCGATGATATCAATCAGGGGTACATGGAAGAAAACTATTAATACCGCGCGTTACTTGGTATTGTAATAGTGGGGCAGAGTGAGTTCTGCCCTTTTTTATTTGTATAGGGACGTCCTTACCTTTGTCTCTATGCTAAACATTTCAGAACGTGGCCAACAGATGCCCGCATCCCCTATCCGCAAACTGGTCCCTTATGCGGAAGCTGCTAAAAAGAAGGGAGTCAGGGTTTTCCATCTTAATATCGGACAGCCTGATATTGAAACTCCTGGAGCCATACTGGATGCGGTTAAGCATACAGATATGAAAGTGCTTGAATACAGCCATAGTGCCGGAAATGAGAGCTATCGCCGTAAGCTGGTAAACTATTATAAAAAAGTAGGGATTGATATCACACATGAACAGATAATGATCACTACTGGTGGTTCAGAGGCCATCCTATTTGGTTTCTTTACCTGCCTGGATGCTGGTGATGAAGTAATCATTCCAGAACCATTCTATGCTAATTATAATGGCTTTGCCTGCGAAGCCGGAGCGGTTGTAGTTCCAATTACTTCAAAGATTGAAACTGGCTTTGCTCTTCCATCAATTGATTCCTTTGAAAAAGCAATCACCAAAAAGACAAAGGCGATCGTTATCTGTAATCCAAATAACCCCACTGGATATTTATATAGTAAAACTGAAATGGAAGCATTGAAGGATATATGTATCCGGCATGATCTATATCTTTTTAGCGATGAAGCATATCGTGAATTCTGTTATGAAGGGAATTACACCAGTGCCATGCATTTAAAAGGCCTGGACCAACATGTGGTGTTGATGGATACCATCAGCAAACGTTATAGCGCATGTGGCGCAAGAATAGGCGCTCTTGTAACTAAAAATAAACTTGTTTATGATGCAGCAATGAAATTTGCACAGGCAAGGCTGAGTCCGCCCGGACTTGCGCAAATTTTAGGAGAAGCTGCCGTAGATCTTCCTGATAATTATTTCAATGGTTCCAGGGCAGAATATCTTGGCCGCAGGAATTTATTAGTGGAACGATTGAATGCAATGCCCGGCGTTTATTGTCCACAACCTGGTGGTGCGTTCTATGCAATAGCAAGATTACCGATTGATGATTCAGATAAATTCTGCCAGTGGCTGCTGGAAAGTTTTTCTTTTAATAATCAAACCGTGATGCTGGCCCCTGCTACCGGTTTTTATGGTACTCCAGGACTGGGCAGGGATGAAGTAAGACTGGCTTATGTACTGAACCTCGACGCCATCAATTCTGCAATGGATTGCCTGGAAAAAGCCCTGCAGGACTATCCTGGAAGGGTAGAGAAAACCGTAAAAGAAAAAGCGGGTGTTAATTAGTACCACTGCCCTAATTTCTATATTTTTGCAGCCCGTTTGACGGAATTTCCGCCTTTGACGGATTGAATAGCTATAAGCCGGGGTATCCACCTCGGCGAATGGTTAGAGCATCGGATTCATATCCGCCGCGGCGGACGACAGTTGAAGTCTGAACAATTTTGTGAGGAAGGAAATGAGATAAAATATTGGCCGGGGTAGCTCAGCTGGTTAGAGCATCGGATTCATAACCCGAAGGTCGGCAGTTCAAGTCTGCTCTCCGGTACATTTAAGCCCCTTATGGGGCTTTTTTATTTTACTACCACCTCAAGTTTACTAAATAAGCTCGTAATTGGAGCTTTTTATCTACAACTAATTAGAGACCTTTGGCTTTATGCCATTTAGTGTCTATATATTATTCTCCGAAAAACACAACAGGCATTACACTGGTTTCACATCAGATCTGGAAAACAGACTAATCTCCCACAACGAATTGGGACATGACTGGACTAGTCGATATCGACCCTGGAAACTAATCTACACTAGAAATTTTGAAATTAAAGAAGCGGCTATACAATATGAAAAATGGCTGAAGACAGGAGTAGGAAGAGATTATATTAAAAATCTTCAGCATTAACCATCCGATTCATATCCGCCGCGGCGGACGGCAGTTCAAGTCTGCTCTCCGGTACTTTAAGACTCTCTTATTGAGGGTCTTTTTGTTTTCCAGGGATTCACACGTTCCTGATCATGAAATGAAAAGTACTCCCCTGGCCCACTGCTGATTCAACCCAGATAGTACCCTGGTGAAGCTCAACAATCTTTTTACAAAAGGCCAAACCTATACCAGAACCTTCATATTCTTTCCGTGAATGCAGACGCTGGAACATTCCAAATACCCTGTCCTGGTTCCTGGGATCAATTCCTATTCCATTATCAGTGATAGAAAACTGCCAGTAATCATCTTTCGGAGTAACTGAAATAGTTATAATTGGCGCAATATCCTTTTGACGGAATTTTATTGCATTGAATACCAGGTTTTGAAATAGCTGCTTTAGCTGCGTTCGATACGCATTTATTACAGGCAAAGGACTTGCTGTAATAATGGCATTCGTTTCCTGAATAGCCACATTAAGATCAGTTAATACTTCTTTTAATAGCAATCCGCAATCAACAGACTCCCCTTCTCTTTGTTTATCAATCCTGGAATAATCCAGCAGATCATCAATCAGCACCTTCATCCGTTCTGATGAATCTATGATATATTGCAAATAGGTATCTGCCTTTTCATCAAATTTCCCTTTATATTGCCTCTCCAATAACTGCACAAAACTGGTGGTAGTACGCAAAGGTTCACGCAGGTCATGTGAAGCTATATATACAAACTGCTCTAACTCTTTATTCTTCCTTTCCAGTTCTTCATTGGCCTTGTCAGTTTTACTCAATGCCCTGCTTACCTCTTCGTTTGCATGGACCAGCTGAATGGTTTGTTCCACCACTTTTTGCTCCAGCAGCAATCTTTGTTTTCGAACAGATCGCATTCGCAATGCATAAATCATCAGTATCCCTCCTGCAAGCAACATTAAAAACAATATCCTGAACCACCAGGTGCGATAGAAAGGAGGTTTAATAGTCAGCTCAATTGTAGTGATCCGGGATGACCATTGCCCTTCATTATTCAATCCCTTTACCTTAAACAGATAGGTTCCCGGGTCAAGATTAGTATAGGTTGCAGTATGCATCTCACCAACGTAATTCCAGTCCTTATCAAACCCTTCCAATAAATAGGCATACTGCTTTTTATCAGATGAAGTGTAATTCAGGGACGCAAACTCAAAGGAAAAAACAGAACTTGAATAAGGTAGTGTGACCTGCCTTGTTTCTGTAATGTTTTTGGTAAGAATAGCCTTGTTACCATCAGCGATCGGCACATTCCGGTTAAATATCGTGAAGCCAGTTATTACCAGTGGTGGGTCAAACTCTACGACCTGCAGATCTTCAGGCAGGAACCGGTTAAATCCGTTGATTCCTCCAAAATACATAATACCGGTGCTGCTTTTACAGAAGGCCTGGCCTTTAAATTCATTTGATTGAAGTCCATCTGAAATGCCGAAATTCTTAAATTGTTTAGTCGAAGGGTTAAAGGAAGATATTCCCTTATTAGTGCTCATCCATAAGTCCTTCATATTGTCCTGTAATATGCCAAAGATCACATTATCAGGAAGCCCATTGGCCTTTGTATAGGTAGTAAACTGTCCTGTTGTCTTATTGAATTGGTCCAATCCCGAATAGGTTGCAATCCACAGATTTTTATTCTCATCCTCCAGAATGCTGCTCACATTATTATTGCTGATGCTATTGGTTCCATCCGCATGCATAAACCGCTTAAATGTCTTTGTTTCCTTATTATAGCAGTTTAATCCTCCTCCGTTCGTGCATATCCATAAATCTCCATCACTGTCTTCGAAAAAGTATGCAATATAATTGCTGGATATACAATCTTTTTTTCCAGCTTCATATTTAAAATGGGTGAAGGAATCTTTACCGGGATCCAATAAATTTAAACCTCCTCCAGAAGTACCTATCCAGATATTCCCGTCTTTATCTTCGTAAATGACCCAGGCATTATTATTACTTAAGCTGGCAGGATCATTCGGGTTATTTTTGTAATGCCTGTATTGATGGCTAACCGGATTAAAGACGGTCACTCCTTTGCCCCAGGTCCCCAACCATATATTTCCTTTAGTGTCTTCACACATAGTCAATACATAATCCCCACAAATACTTTGTGGATCACCATCCTGATGCATGAAATGTGTGAACTTTTCAGTTCGTGGATCAAACAGATTTAATCCGCCGCCATCCGTTCCGATCCAGATATTCTTCTTTGAATCTTCCATAATGCTCAGCACCTGGTTATTACTGAGACTGTTTTCGGAAAAGAGATTGCGATAGTGAGTTGTCTGGATTTTGTCGCGATTTGCAATATTTACGCCATTGACAAAATTACCCACCCACATATTATTCTTGGTATCCCTGTAGATATTATTGATGGAATTATTATCAAGACTTTCCTTATCCACTTTGTCATTTTTGACGAGGAAAAAGCTGTTCTTTTCATAATTAAAGATATTAATCCCTTTGTTTTCGGTAGCTATCCAGAGATTATTGTCCGCATCTTCATTTATATCTGATATTACATCATCCGCCAATGAGTTGGGATTGGATCTATTATGCCTGTAATGGGAAAACTTTCCTGTTTGCGGATCAAACAGATCCATACCAGCCCCATCAAACCCTATCCAGAAACGATGGCGACTATCTTCAAAAATGGTATTGACAATATTTCCTCCAATAGAATTTATATCCTTTTTATCATTATGATAAGAATGAAATCCATTATTCTTTCTGTCAAAGAGATTTAATCCATTATCAGTACAGACCCAGATTCTGTGTTGGCTGTCTTCAAATACGAATAAGCTTCTATTACCGCTAAGGCTGAATTTATTAGCTGGGTCATGGATAAAATGCTCAAAATGCCCAGTTCGGGGATCTAACCTGTCTAATCCTTCCTCAGTAGCAATCCATACCTGGCCCAGTTCATCTTCCACCAGATTCCAGACAATATTGCTGCAAATGCTATTTGGATTAGAACTATCATGACTGAAGTTTGTAAACCGATCCCTGTTGCGATCATATTTTGATATTCCTCCTCCTCCTGTACCAATCCACAGACCTCCATCCCTGCTTTCTACTATACTGGTAATGCTGTTTTGACAAATACTGGTTTTATCCAGGGCATCATTTTTATATGCCTTGATAGAGTAACCATCATATCTATCCAGGCCATCCCAGGTACCAAACCACATAAAACCCCTGCTGTCCTGCATAATGCACATGACATTGCTGTGGGAAAGCCCCTGCTCGGTACCAATATGATCAAATTGCATATAATGGTACTGGGAATACGTGGGCATACCCGTAATCAATAAAAGATATAGGATTACCCATCTCATATCACGCACGTAACTGCCGGTCGAGGAAATAGGTTTTCAAAATTCTTTCAAGCTTCTCCAAAGTCAACGGCTTGTTCTCAAAACCGGATATTTCAGGAGAACGCCCTGCCTTGGCCTTGTCTTCTGGAAAAAGCGATGTTGTGAGCATTACCATGATGATCTTGTGCTGTGGTGCAATGCCCACCTTCCTGTATTCATCCAGGAACTCCCAGCCATTCATCGCTGGCATATTGATGTCAAGGAAAATTAGATCCGGACTTGGATACAGATTTGGATCAGCTCCAGGTTTCTCACTCTGAGCCAGATAGTCGAGGGCTTCCTGCCCGCTCTGAACGGTCTTGATATGGTTGCAGCAATCTGCTTCTTCAAGGATGATCCTTGTAAAGAAATTGGTTGGCTCATCATCGTCAATGACCAGGATACAGTTTAATTTTTGGTTCATCTGTTTATTTTTTATTTTATTTCAGCCAAATGGATTTCCAGTTCATAAGGGCTGTTGCTGTAAGGTGAAATTGAATGTTGTTCCTTCTCCTGGTTCTGATTCAAGCCAGACACGCCCCTTGTGCAGATCAATGATCTTCTTGCAATGAGAGAGTCCAATACCTGAACCTTCATATTCAGTCCGGTTATGAAGGCGCTGGAAAATGATGAATATTCTTTCGTGGTGCTCTTTGGCAATACCAATTCCGTTATCGGCAATTGCAAAGTGGAAGCAGTCCTTTTCCCTCGTGACTGATATTCTGATACTCGGGTCAACGTCTTTTTTCCTGAACTTGATGGCATTGGTGATCAGGTTCTGGAAAAGTTGCTTTACTTCCATTGAGTAACCCATGACAACTGGCAGATGTTCTGACCGAATATCAGCACGTGTTTCTTTAATAGTTGCATCCAGGTCAAGGAGTACTTCCATCAAAGCCTTATTACAGTCAACGGACTCTATTTCCCGGTTTCTTCCAATCCGTGAGTATTCAAGCAGATCAGTGATCAATATCTTCATGCGAGAAGAAGACGAAACAATGTAATCGAGATATTTGTCAGCGTTTTCATCCAGATTCCCTCTATATCTCTTTTGAAATAGTTCTACAAAACCGGATATGGTACGTAGGGGTTCCTGCAGGTCATGAGAGGCTACATAAGCAAACTGCTCCAACTCCTTGTTTTTCGTTTCCAGCTCTTTGTTCTGGACAGACAAAGCAAGTTCACCTTTTTTCAGGTTATCTCTCATGGACAGCAGGGACTTTCCCAGTGTATCTTCACTACTCAGGGGTTTATAAGGTGCTTTAAAATTGCGCTTTCCTACTTCTTCCGCAAAATTGGCCGTAGCCTGTAGTTTATCTGAAAGATTGTTGATAGAACGGACCATATCTCCCACTTCATTCCCATTGACCTGGTAATTGATCTTCCGGATAATTCCCCTTCCCATATCATTCACTATACTGCTCATGCGTTTGATAGGCGCAATGATTATTTTTGTCATGTAAATAGAAAGGAAAATGGCTGTGCAGGTGATAACTATTGCCAGTACAATTATGGACAGGCGTAACCGGGCTGTAGAACTCTTAAGCATGGTATTCTGCTTTTCCCTTACTGTCAGCCCTTTATTATATAATCCGGATAAGGTATTAATCAATGATGTTGTTCTTGGCAAAATTTCTTCCTCTATCTTGCTCTCTGCTTCCAATTTGGTTACCGGGTCATCATAATCTGAAAAACGCTCCAGCGAATGCATGATCTTTTTTTCAATAACCAGTAACTCATCGAAAGATTCAAATAATTTCTGGAGACTGTCACTGCCCCCTGGGGCTGTCCAATACAGGGATAGCCTGGAGATTTTCTGTTTAAGTACAGGGTAATCTACCTCGTGAAGTTTTCTCAGTCGATTTTTGTCATCCTGGCCGTACCGAAGGAACACCCAGTTAGTTGTATACATCTTTGATTGCAGGAGAATGCTTCTAAATTCACCTAAGGCTTCCAGGGAAGGGTTTACCGTTTCAGAAAGATATACTGATGATTTCCGCTGGGTGTTAAGTGTCATATTGGTAACAATCGCATTAACCACAAAGAGGCTCACCAGGACAAAAAATCCCAGATATATTCTCTGTTTAATGCTTATCGATAATCTTGAACTCACTTGTAATTACTTTTTTAATTCGTAGTTAAATCCAGCCATAAATCTTACAGGCACCTTGTCTGTATGATAAAATTCCCTTGAATATTCATTCATGAGATTCTTGCCTGAACAGAAAAAATTCAGACCTTTCACGGCTTCATAAGAAAGGGTAAAATTCACCAACAGCTTGCTATCCACCTGGTCCACACCTCTACCGTCATTAAAAATCGTTTTAGATAAATGGGAATAGGTAAACCCGCCGGAATAATAAGCAGCAAGATTCAAATTGAATTTAGGGGTCAATAAATAATTTATAGACGCTCCTCCAAATAGTCCGGGAGTTGCTTTATGTTTTACGGACTTTCCTTTTGCACTGTTAAGATCCAGTGGCTGACCCGGAAGAATCGAGTAATTTAATTCTTCATAGTCTTTAAGGGTGGTGCGCTGCAGCGTAGCGTAAGTCTTTACCTGCAGGGTACGGTTTGTATAGTTCAATGAAGCAGTAATACCCTGCTGGCAAATTCGCATTGGAAGATTGGTAGCCAACAAAGGCATTGTCAGAATTGTGTCGGCACCATTTATCCGAACGACGGGAACAGTGGAAAGAAGAACATTTTCGTTTTTTCCCTTTACGTCAAATAATTCAATATCAAAATTCCATCCTTTTCCAAACATGGCCCTGTATCCTGCTTCAAACATTTTGGCAGTGAATAATTTCAGGTTATCGTTACCCTGCAGCCTGATTGCCAAATATTTTTGATAAGCGATCGGAAAAAAGGAAAGATCCTGGTTTACATAAGTATCATAAATGTTGGAGGATCTTGGCGTCATGGAATAAACCAGTCTGAAAAGCTGTGATGCAGAAGGCTTATACGTTGCCGCAAATTCGTAGGAAGCATAGATAGTATCCGGGACGTCGAATTTTGTTGCTCCCAATCCTGATACCAGCCGCAGTCGATTATTCAGCATTTTGTATTCTGCACGAAGGAATGCGGAATGTGTGCTGAGGCTTCCTTTCGCATTAAAGATCCCAGTGTGGTTAGCCGTATCGGAATACCTTGTATCATCATAAACAGCCTTGCGGAAACCAAAGCCCGGCCGGATAATAAGATTCTTTCTTGACCAGGCATATTCAAGGTTTGCCTGGAACGTACTGAAATCATACTTGTTGCCAGGTGCGAAATCGATATTCTGAACTCCGGAATTTTGAGACAGTTGAGCCTTGAAGCCTTTAACTTCAGCTGCCAGGTCAAAATAATGAGTATTGGAAGAAGATGTTGACAGCGGAGTAATCTCGTTCTCTACAGATACTTTTTGAGCCGTGGATTGCTGAAGTCCTGCTCTTAAATCCAGCCTGACATTCTTACCCGGCTCATAATTAACAAAAATATTCCCAGCTGATTTCTCCATGGCGAGGGAAGCGTCTGGAAAACGTGAAGACACATCAGTTACAGTATCTCCAGCCATATCAACCATATAAGAGGGATCCTGAATTTCCCGGTTCCTCCAATATTCAAACCAGGAAGTCTGGCTGCGGTCCCGATGCTGAAAGTTCCCTGAAAGTATTGTGCTCCACTTTCCACCCTTATAGCCAACAGAGCCATTAGTGATGAATGTGTGATTGCTTCCGGCCTGAGAATTGGCAACGGCATAGACGCCCTTTTTTTCAAGTTTCCTTGTAATGATATTGATTACACCATTGATGGCATTGGGGCCGTATAACGCACCAGCCGGCCCGCGGACTACCTCAATTTTTTCTACATCATTGATATCAACAGGCAATGTTTCCCAGAAAGTACCTCCGCGCAAATAACTATAAATTGGTCGGTTATCAATCATCACCAAAGTAGTGGTGGATACAATATCAAAAGAACCATTTGGCGGCACATTTGCCATGCCTCGTATATAAATATCATAGTTACCATTGGACTGTTCCCTGACTACAACACCAGGAACTAACCTCAATGCCTCCATGATGGAGGTACAGTTTGCGCGCCGGATCTCTTCTTTTGTTACGATGGAGGATGACAAAGGCGCATCAATCCAAAGTTCAGCCGTTCCAGATGCAGATACGATCTTCATATCAAGCAGATCCTGCAGGCTTAAATCGTCCAGCGCCACATTCGATAATGAATCTTTCTGGCTGTTTACAGTTACACAACTGAGAAAAAAAACAAGGTTTAAAAGTAGTTTGTAAAGGGTTTTCATAACGGATCTATTTAACAAGTTTTCCAAGCTGCAGTAGTTCCGAAGCTATGCTAAGCTCTCTCTGTGTTATATTAGTTTGGTTAATTTCAAGTTTCAACCGGTTAGACTCAATCACGAAATTGATACATGATCCTTTCTGGGCCATTCCCTCTGTTTCCGAAACAAGTAATACAGGGGTATGCGCAGTTTTACCTGCAATTTTCTTTAAGTTCTTTCCGGCATCATCACTAACAAACAGGATTTGGCAATCAAAAATCAGGGAAGATGATGATAGTTTTTTAATAGTAATCTTCTGGTCTCCTACAAGTTTGCCTTCAATACTTTTTTTCAATTCTTCATACATAGGAGAATCCCCCACCACACCAATATTGAAATCTCCCTGCTTGCTGGCAGCAGGCCAATCGATGTATTTTGTAAACCGGTAAATAATATTTGATTGCACTACATAACTCGTTTCTTTTTGGGCAGCTAAAGCGGTTACGAAATGCAGCAGGAGAAAAAGGAGAACAAGTTTGAAACCGGTTGCATATAGGGATGGCCGTACCCGAAAAACGGAGAGAATCTGCCCATAAGCAGTTGGTTTGACCATAGTTGCCGGAGAGGAATATTGGATCATTATAATAGCACAAAGATGCCTGTCAAAGCTTAAGTTTCTGATAGTTGAAATGATCAATCTGGTGTAGTTGGTATACTATGAGGTGACAGTATAAACCATTAATTCTGCCATCCTTCTCTGAATTTCACCCGTTCTTCTCTACTTATGACGGCTAATGGATTTTACTTAATATTTCCAGCATAGTACAGGATGATGGAAAGTTGGCAGTCATGTACATTGGAAAACTTTTAAAACACTAATTGCTTCTATATGAAACAAATGTCACTACTAATAGTAGTACTAATTTCCCTATTGCCAGCTACTTTGCTTGCACAAGACAGGCAGGTAACTGGAAAAGTAACCGATGAAAACGGAAAGCCCCTTTCTGATGTAACCATCCAGGTTAAAGGAACCACCACTGCAACTTTTA
>JAJKIP010000356.1 GCA_021154405.1 Segetibacter sp.
CGAATGGTACTGATTCTCTATGGATGTTTGGTTCACTATCGCTGGACAATACAACGGGTAACCGCTATTTCGATTTTGAAATGTACCAGACAGATATTGTTTATAACCGCCCTACCTTAAGCTTTACCGGATATGGCCCTGATTTTGGCCATACATCATGGGCATTTGATGCCAGTGGAAATGTTTTAAGAGCGGGTGATATCATATTTACAGCTGAATACAGCAGTTCCGATTTATCAAACGTTGAGGCAAGGATATGGATAAATAAAAATGATCTGGCAATTAGTCCAACAGCTTTTTCATGGGCTCCGGGTCCTGTTTTTGATGGTGCAAATGCTGGATCTACCTATGGATATGCTGCGATCGTTCCAAAAACAGCTGGGACCTTTTATACGGGTCTGCAATGTGCCAATAATACCTGGGGCGGACCATTTCAGATCGTGCTACAAAACAATGCCCTTGCAACAAACTATTCCGCTAAACAGTTGATGGAATTTGCTGTTAACCTCAGCAAACTGGGACTTGACCCACTGGTTAATCAGGGTGACCCGTGTAAAATGCCATTCAGAAGGATTCTCGTAAAATCAAGGGCCTCTACTTCATTTACAGCGGAGTTAAAGGACTTTGTAGGACCGTTCAGCTTCTTCAGAGCGCCAGCCCTGGGTACTTCCGCCGATATCCCTTATTTCTGCGGGTCATCAGATGTACGTACCCTCACAGTCAATAATGCATTACCAACCTCTTTATATACCTGGAACACTCCTGATGGTCATATAGTGGGTGACAATGTGGGCCCTACGATCAATATTGATTTGCCGGGAACCTATATTGTAAGCCAGGAGTTGATGGATAGCTGCGGATCAACCTGGGCCAGGGATACAATTGTTGTTCCGCTAAATACGCATTGCATAGTCCTGAAAACATCTATCATATCTTTTAAAGGCACGCAGCGGGATGATGTAACAGATCTTTCCTGGCAGTTAGCAAATAATACCGATGTACAGTATTATTCACTCGAAAGAAGTACAGATAATGGTATTTGGAATTCGATCTATAAACGTGATCTTTTACCCAAAGAAGAAATTGCCAGCTATTCTTATACAGATGAAGAACGGCTTACCGCTTCCATGGCATTTTACCGGTTAAAGATGGTAGACAGAAATGGGTATGTCCAATACAGTAGAATTATAGCGATATCAAAAGATCCTAATCTTGTCGCCGGAATAAAAGTTCTTCCTAATCCCGTTAAAACAAATTATTCCCTGTTGGTTACAAGTCCGGAGACAGGGAAGGCCAGCATTGAAATAGCTGATCTTGCAGGGCATGTAATTGAAAGAATGGAAACACAGGTCCAAAAAGGATCTCTTATTATCGCCGATGTTAATCCTTCTTCAAGGCCTTATGGAATGTACCTGGTAAGATTAAACCTTGGTGGGAACCTGTATACCACAAAACTTCTATACGTGAAATAAGAATGATGTGAATTTTGTTGGGTTCTTTCCAAATTCTCACAACTTGTGTTTTCCGAGTGGCAAATTTTGCCCATGTAAGAGCCGTAGCCTGTAATAAAACAGCATGGTATGCCTATTGCTAGGCAATAATAAAGCATACTATGTACCGGATCCTGCCTGTGATGACTGCAATTCTGCTTTTTTCCTGCAAGAATATCATGTTCCATCCTGAGGAAGTGAGGCCCAATGCAAAGAATTTAAATGCCATTAATCTGCAGAAACTGCAATCACTTACTCCAAAGGCATCCTTTAAATTCATAATGACTGGAGATACCCAGGAGTTTTATGATGAACTGGAAGATTTTGTAGCCCATGTAAATAGCCTGAATGATATTTCATTTGTATTGCTGAATGGCGACCTGGTTGAATTTGGCTGGAACAATGAATATAACTGGGTAGCAGACCGGTTAGCCAAATTGAAGGTTCCTTATATTGCTACTATCGGCAATCATGATATGCTGGCCAATGGAAGGGAAATGTATAAGCTGATGTTTGGCCAGGAGAACTTCGTATTTAATTATGGTACTTCCAGGTTTATTTGCCTTAATACCAATTCAAGGGAAACTGCTTTTGATGGAAGTATTCCTGATATGAACTGGCTGTCAGATCAATTGAAGGATACAACGCCGCAAAATATCTTTATCCTTTCCCATGTGCCCCCATTTTCTGACGATTTCAACCGTTCCATAGAATACAATTTCAGGGTACTCTTGCGCTCCAATCTCCGGACACGTTTATCACTTCATGGTCATGAACATAAGTATCATGTGGAACAACCTTATGGTGATGGGCTGGAATACCTGGTGGCTGGCTCGGGCGAACAACGCAATTATGCTCTTATCACCGTAGATGGCAGCAACTATAGTCTGGAAGAAAAATTTTATTGAAATGAAAAGGATTTTACTTTCTTACCTATTGATAAGTTTTTCAGTCAGTCTTCCTGCACAACAAAATAAGCTTGTAAAGGCATTACTTCCCGATCATGGCACTCTTCAATTTGCCGGGGGCATTGGGTTTCTATCAGGTGGGATTGGATATGATTCAAAAAATAAAAGAATTCAAACTGATCTCTTATATGGTTACGTGCCTGAAAAACTGGGTGGAGTGACCATTCATTGCATCACGGGTAAATTCACATGGATTGCAATTTCTGGACGTATGAATAATAATATCAGGGTAGACTGGCTATCAACCGGGATATTGATCAACTATGTATTTGGCAAACAATATTTCTTTTTATCACCTGACAAATATCCTCTGAAATATTATGGTGTGCCTACGGCTGCTCACGTTGGGATCTTTGCAGGTGGTGGACTTCGCTATAAGAAAGCCGGAATTTATTATGAGTTGGGAACAACGGACAGGGACCTGGCCAGTTATGTCGGAAATATTAAAGCCATTCCTTTTTTTGACATTGTGAATATAGGAGTAGGAGCGAAGTATTTTTTTTAAAGCCATAGGGGTAAGGAAACAGTTAATTGTCTTTTCATAAATAAAACCATTAATAGATGAAAAGGCAATTTAAAACTATCGTCACTATCGCATTAATTTTTACCAGCACCTCAATATTTGCACAGGATGGAAGCGTACGTACTGTATTTAAACGAGGCGTTATGACTTCAGGTGGATATGGAGCAGTCACCAACCAGTTCACAACCATTCGAGGCAAATATGCCAATATAGCCAGTCTCTATGGAGGATGGTTTATCAACCATCGGTTTATGATCGGCGCAGCAATGGGGTCAACTACCAACAATATTCATGTACCGCAGCAATATAGTGCTGATCCGGTAAGAGATCTTAGCTATGAGTATGGCCATTTCGGTCTAATGACCGAATACGTGATTGGTTCCGACCAGCCCATTCACCTGGTCGTTAATCTAATGACAGGGGCAGGATTTACCTTGCAATATGAACGATCTGGCTATCACAATTCAGGTTATCAGGATGATGTGCATGACCAGAACTGGTTCTTTGTAGCTGAGCCCGGCGTTCAGCTTGAAATGAATCTCTTTAAATGGATGCGTCTCAGCCCGGGAGTTTCCTATCGCCGTTCTTTTGGCAGTAATGGTAGCGGCCTGGATGATAAAGACATCAGTGCTGTCTCTTATAATGCAACGCTAAAATTTGGAAAGTTCTAAGCTTAGGGCATGGGAGGTAAGGGGTTACGCTTTCCTCCCATGCCTTTTCATTTTTCATAATATTTGCAGATACCCGGATTAAAGTATATCTTTGTACTTCTTAATGTTATTGCTCTCTCTCAATTTGTGTAGTCAAATCCACCCAAATGCCGTGATGGCTTAACGTAAGGCAGGTAAAGTATCAACCCGATTTTGATAGCCTTACCACATTTTTAATCAAATAGTTTCAAGTGTTATTTAATCAATTAGGACTCATTGAGCCTTTATTACAGGCTTTGAGCCAGGAAGGATATACCAATCCAACCCCTATTCAGGAAAAGGCAATTCCTGTCATTTTACAAAAAAGAGACCTGCTTGGCTGCGCACAGACCGGAACCGGTAAAACGGCAGCTTTCACCATTCCCATCCTGCAGCTTATGCAACAGGAACTGGAAGCCAATCCGCAGGCAAATCGCAGGATCCAGGCATTAATTCTGACACCTACGCGTGAGTTAGCCACCCAGATTGGAGAAAGCATCAATTCATATGGCAGGTTTCTAAACCTGAAGAACCGCGTTATTTTCGGTGGTGTATCACAGTACCAGCAGGTTCAATCCATTCGTCGCGGTGTTGATATCCTCGTAGCAACACCAGGCCGGTTACTGGATCTGGTTCAACAACGCCATGTTTCGCTGAACGATATCAAATATTTTGTGCTCGATGAAGCAGACAGGATGTTAGATATGGGATTTGTGCATGATGTAAGACGCATTATTTCGAAACTTCCCGCCAAAAGGCAAACGCTGTTCTTTTCAGCAACCATGCCGAATGAGATCAAGCAACTCGCGAATATCTTATTAACTGATCCGGTAAAAGTAGAAGTAACTCCCCCTGCATCAACGGTGGATCTCATACAGCAATCAGTTTATTATACTGACAAGCAAAACAAGCAGTCATTGCTGATCCATTTATTACAGGATGCTTCCATTGAATCCGTACTGGTATTTTGCCAGATGAAGTACGCAGCTGATAAACTGTCGAAGTCACTTAATAAAGCTGGTATTCGTACGCAGGCCATACATGGGAACAAAGCACAGAATGCAAGGCAGGCTGCTTTGGAGAGTTTCAGAGCAAGAAAGACGCGTGTGCTGGTTGCAACAGATATTGCTGCCCGTGGTATTGATATTGATGATCTAACGCATGTAATCAATTTCGAATTGCCAAATGTACCTGAGACCTATGTTCACCGTATTGGCAGAACAGGCAGGGCAGGTGCAAGCGGGATCGCCATATCATTCTGTGACTGGGGTGAAAAAACTTTTCTTACCGATATTCAAAAGCTGATCCGCAAAAGCATTCCTGTGGTACAGGGTCATCCTTTTGATAATACATCAATGTATTCCTCTGTAGTGCAGGCAGCGAGTTCTGCGCCAACATTCCAGAGCAGCAAGAGACCGGGAGGTGGAGGCAGGAGAAGAACATTCAGGCAGGGAGCATAATAAGGTGCATCAGAATAAACCTTAAATTGCTGGAAACCCGGAAAACATGCTGACGATCAATTTTACTCCTTTTCCGAATCTGGCTACCAATCGTCTTCTTCTGCGCAAATTAACTCCTGAAGACGACCGGGATATTTACTACCTGCGCTCTGATGAGTCTGTAAATTATTACCTGAACCGCGACAAAGCAGAATCACTGAATGATGCAAAAGCATTTATTGAAAAGATAAATGCAATGATTGAAAATAATGGTGGTGTTTACTGGGCAATTATTTATAAGCAGGATAACAGACTTATTGGCACTATTTGCATGTTTGGTCTCAACCAGGAAGAATCAAAAGCCGAGATCGGTTATGAATTATTGCCGGCCTTCCAGGGCAAGGGCCTGATGCAGGAAGCGTTACAGGAAGTATTGAATTATGCCTCCTCAGTATTACACATTAAAACGATAGAAGCGTTTTCGCATAAGCATAACGAATCTTCCATAGCCCTGTTGACAAAAAATGAATTCAAAAGAGATCTGCAGGCAGAATTCGGGGTAAAGGATCTGCCTCTGGAAATGGCTATTTACTCCAAAAAATTAGCCTGATCTTACTTGTGGTGTTTATGTTGCTGATAATGTTCCAGTAATTCATCTCCTCCAAAATCATTCTTGAGGTCCCTGATCACCGTGTGAATATGGTTCGCATTGTTTTGGGTATTGTCATATTCAATGATGATGGTTGGCCCCTGTATCCGGTAATAATGTGGATGACCCACACCGGTTTGCAACTCACCTGCCCATGCAAAACGCATATTTTTCAATCCGGCAGTTTCAAGATCTTTCACCATGCTCATGGCATAGGCCTTTGTGTACCGGTGGAGATAAATACTAACCAGTTGCATAAAAGTCTTCTGCTGAGTGTCCGTCATTTCACTGTACAGAATTCCAACAGGGTTACTGATCATTGCCTTTCTGCTATTTGCCGTAATGATCTCTCCTGGAGCTTTAACATCAATTATTGCTTTTTTCAATTGAGCTTCATCCAGCGATTTCACAAATGCCAGACCCAGTTCAGCTTCGTCCTTCAAAATATATTTGCCTTTCTCCGGACCTGATAATACAATAGCAGGATTTGATCCAAGGAAACCTGGCGTGCCGGATACGATCCGGTTATTTGCAGAAGAAAAATTAAAAGAGATATGGTGACCTTCCAGTCGCCAGCCCCAGATATTATCAGAAGCCGGATCACCAAAAATGGAAAAATAATATTTGTCCTGATCGCGATAATTATCAGTTGCCGGACGTGCTTCCACTTCTTTCAAAACATTTTCCAGTTGCATGATGGAAGTGGCCTTATTAAATCCTGTATCACTGAGTCCGGTGTGTAATAGCGCCATTGCCTTTTTTAACTGATCAGCGGTGAGCTCTTTTAGCGTAATACCATTTCGTTGCTTGGGAATATAATGCCAGTTGTAGCGTTCTGAATCTTCAAAACTAAAATGGGCTTTTGCTTTTTGAGAAGCATCCAGGCTTTGAAGAAACTGATCAGCTGCAGCAGCCATTGTGACCGGAGTACCTTTTGGTGTTTGTGACTGGCAGGAAAGGGTTCCTGCAATAAGGATAGCGATGGCAAGTGTAGTTATTTTCATCAGTGTTTTTTTATTGTATATCGACCAGAAGGAAGGCTGAAAAACATTCCAGCTGTGTTATATCATGGAACAGGCGATTAATAAGCTTAAATGTAGGAAAATTATCTTTACCCGAGGGCCTGCATAAACAGATGGCCTTCTGTCAGGAATAGAATCCGTATATAATTGTCTACCTTAAGGTTTGCTATATCAGGTTATTTTTGGCGAATAGTCATGAATCCCCTCTCCGGTAACAAGATATTTTACTGGTCTCTTTTTTTAATTGCTGTTGCGATGGTAAAGAGTCAAACCAGCCTGGCTTCGCCAGGTTCAGGGGATTCTTTAATGATTGGCAATATTACCATACCAGCCATAAGCAGTTTTGAAGCGCCGAATGATTCCATATCCTGCGTATTACCTTTCAGTCGCGCGGGCAATCTTATCCTTATCAGGGCAAAAGCAGATTCTACTGAAGGCAATTTTATCCTTGATACTGGTTCTCCCACATTGGTTTTGAACCTTACTTATTTCCGTCATTATACCACTACGGTCAGAACTGATGCTGAGGAGGGAGGAATGAACGGAACCGGTGCACCAGTGCAGGAAACCACGGTAAAGGAGTTTACCATTGGTCCGATCGTTTATCGCAGAACGGTAGCTAACCTGGTAAACCTCGGACATATAGAGAACAGTAAGGGTGTGAAAGTATTCGGTTTGCTGGGAATGAAATTGTTCCGGCAGTTTGAGATGATCATAGATTATGACAGGAACCTGATCTACCTGCATAAGATCGCCAAAAAGGAAGAAAAAACCTATATGCACGAAATGCTGCAGGACTCTACTTCCTACAAAACCTATGCAATTGACCTTTATAATGATAAAATACTTGCCAGAACCGAACTCGCGGGCAGGAAATTGCGTCTTATGATTGATTTTGCGGCGGAAACCAATGTATTGGATAGCAGGCTGCCCGATATTATTTTTCAGAATATCGCTATTTCACGCCGTGTAATTCTAAATGGTATTGGAGGCCAGAAAGTGGAGGCGCTCTATGGTGATCTCAGTAATATGAAACTGGGTGATGATCCGATAAGAACATTACCGGTGCTGGTAACCAATCTGTCCAATACCTGCCTTTCCTATGAGTTCTGTATCGACGGTATTTTAGGCTTTGATTTCCTGTCCTTACATAAAATTGGGTTTAACTTTGTGAATAGAAAAATGTATATATGGAAATAAAGAGTACCAGACATAACATGCGTGGGATGGTACCCTTTTTAAGGTGCGTTGGGATAATAGTTTTCCTTCTGTGGTTTGGGAATATATCCATGGCACAGTGGACACCTGCCTATACCATCAAGAATGGCAATATGGTGATCATTCTTGGAAAGGATATCAGGGAGTCTGCATTGGACAGTTTCATTGGAAAATTTGAATTATTTGACCTGGACCTTAAGAATTTTGTAAAGACGCATAAATCTGATTCCCTCAATAAATTGGGCTGGAATGTACAGTCAGACAAAGAATTGGGCTATTTATTGACCAAACCTCTGGTCAGTAACAAGAACATAAATTACGCTAACCCGGAAACCAAGATAATGCTAACGGAGAAGGCTTCGTTTGCTGAAAGGTTTCCCATTGTAAGCAGTCGCGTAAAATTCGGTTATAATCGTTTCAGAAATAAATTTCCCTTTGCCATAAAAGATTCGTTTGTTACGTTCTTTCTTAAAGGTAACCTGGATGCCAAAAGAGTAAGCCTTGCAGGCAGCTTTAATGACTGGGTGCCTGAATCATGGTTCATGAAAAAAACAGACAGTGGCTGGATATATAACGTAAAACTGTCTGTTGGCAAATTCTGGTATAAGTTCCTGATCAATGGAAACTGGACTACAGACAGGGATAATCTCCTGGTGGAAAATGATGGTTTGGGTAATGACAATTCCGTCTATTTTAAACCTAACCGGCTTTTCACACTTAAGGGATTTACCGATGCCAAAAAAGTTGTTCTTTCAGGAAGTTTCAATGACTGGAAGGCAAATGAACTGGTCATGAATAAGACTGCAGATGGCTGGCAACTGGCGATCTATCTCGCGGATGGAACCCATACCTACCGTTATGTTATAGATGGTAAATGGGTGGAAGATCCGGACAATCCGGATCATTATCCCAATGAATGGGGTGAGTATAATTCAGTGATCAGGGTAGGTAAGGCTTATATCTTCAAACTGGATGGATTCCTGGATGCAAAACAGGTTGTTCTGTCCGGTTCATTCAATAAATGGAGAAGGAATGAATTATTCATGAAAAAGACTTCCACCGGTTGGGAATTTCCTTATACGCTTGGTCCAGGTAACTATGAATACAAGTTCATCATTGATGATAAATTTGAAGCCCATCCTGGTAATGTGAATGTGAAAAATGGAGCGGGTGGTAATCTCTATTTCGTGATCGAACCCAATTATACTTTCCGGCTAAAAGGATTTCCCAACGCCAAAAAGGTCTATTTGACTGGTGATTTCAATAATTGGTCACCCAATACCTTTGCCATGACACGCGAGGGCGATGAATGGATATTTGCCGCAAATCTTCAGCCAGGCAAGCACACGTACAAATTTGTAGTGGATGGGAAATGGATCATTGATCCGGGTAACAAGCTTTGGGAACAGAATGAATTTGGAACGGGCAATTCCGTGCTATGGCTTGGGCAATAAAATTCGACTATTTATTACTTTCATATCCAGTTTGGCAAATGAGATCCATTAAACTCCGGAAGGTACTCAGGATACTATATCCAATTCTTTGATCTGATTTTTGTAGGCTGGTGGGAGCAGGAGGGATTTAAATAGCTTATCCATATGTATCAGGCGACTAAACTTATAGAATGACAGCAGGGGAGTGACCCAGTTGATCCGGCTAAAACCCATCAGTTTTCTTACCTGTTCAGGAATAACTAATTTTTGAGACTCCAGCAAAATCTTATACCGGAATGACCCGAGATGTTTTTTATACTGTTTAAACAGGTCTATTGTGAATTCGCTTTTGGCGAGATCTTCCTGCATCTGTTCCTCATGTTGCCTTTTCCAGGCAGCGTAATTCGCAGGGAGTTTTGAAAGGCTCATCCTTGAACCCAATCGATAAAAAACATCAAAGACATCTTCCTTTTCCTCATCAGATAATTTTCTTTCCAGCAATTCAAAAGAGGCAACAGAATAATGGATCAGCATGAACAAAACATCCCTGTACGCCCAGTCAGGGATCTGTGAACCCCTGTTTGTTTCAACTCCCTTATGAATAGAGGTGATTTTGTCTATTGCCTTCAGCGCTTTTTCCTTTTCTGAAAACACGATCTGGCGGGCATACATGACGGTGGAGAATAATCTGCCTATGGGATCGGCAGGAAGCCTTCCTGTAAAGTAAAGCCAGTCTACCGCCTTGTTTAATGCAAACTCTGCGGCAGCACCAGCGAATATGAAAAGGATGGTGTCGATCTTTCCCCAGATCTTTCTCACAACGGATTGCCTGTCTACGAAGAATTCCATACCCTAAATGTAGAATGGAAAATTTAAATTTATAGCTAAAAATACAGGA
>JAJKIP010000357.1 GCA_021154405.1 Segetibacter sp.
AAAAAGGATTCTTCAATAAATTATTTGGGAAGAAGGATAAGTGATAAACAGATCCACTAAAAAGTAAAAGGGCGCGATAATTATCGGGCCCTTTTACTTTTTACGCCATGGTTCGTGTCTCACGAACCATACTTAGTTTTGTACTTAACTATTTTAGTATCAGAAGTAACTCAGCTTCAACTCCACCCTTCTGTTCTTCTGCCTGCCAGCTGCTGTCTTGTTGTCCTCAATTGGCTGGGTTTCACCAAAGCCTGCAGACTGGATGCGGCCTGCATCAATTCCTTTCTTTACAAAGTAGGCTTTAACTGCGTTGGCTCTGTTCTCACTCAATTTTAGATTGGCTGCATCAGAACCTACATTATCAGTATGACCTTCAATGGATATATGAAGTTGGGCATCATCTTTCATTAATTTAACTACATCATCCAGTCCTTTGAATGAACGGCTTAGCAGTACATATTTACCAGTAGCAAAGTAAATATTGGACGCTGCGTAATTCACTTTCTTCATCACCTCTTCCTTGATGGCTGGGCAACCCTGATTTTCAGGTGTACCAAACAGGTTGGGGCATTTATCATCAGGATCAGCAATGCCATCACCATCGGTGTCAACAAAGGGACAACCCTGATTGCTGATCGGTCCGGGCTGGGTAGGACATTTATCCTCTTCATCATTGATGTTATCCTTATCAGTATCTGGTACAGGACAACCCTGGTAACGGGCCAGACCCGATACAGTAGGACATTTATCTTCTTCATCATTGATGCCATCCTTATCAGTGTCAGGAATAGGACAACCATCATATTTCTGAAGACCTGGAACTGTAGGGCATTTATCAAGACTGTCAATGATCCCGTCTTTATCTGTATCGGCAGGAGGCGCGGGAGGCAATGGTTTCAATACTGGCTCATTCTTCTTGCCGATCCTTCCTGCTATACCAAACTGGTTGAAGAAATGATATTCCGCAGTTTGTTTGGTGACAGGAACGCGATATTGAGTTGTAACGAAGATGGCAGCATCATCAAATAAATTAATTTTCAGGCCAAGACCTGTAGGAAGATATGCACCGAAATATTTACCTCCGTACATATGCGCACCAATACCTGCAATCACATAAGGTTGTACCCAATACTTGTCAGTCAGCATTTTGAAGTTCATGGTAGCATCCGATTCCAGCAGGAATTTATCTGAAAAGAACGTGTGGTTGGGAATTGGATAGCGAACAAAGGAAGCGCCAAGCGTTCCGGCAAAATCAATATGTTCAGATAGTCCTTTGAAATAGGAAAATGCAAGCCCAGGCGACATGTCTTTGAATTTCGACCATTGCTTGTCACCTAAAACCTTTGAAAGCGAAGTTGACCGGATCTTTTGAGCAGTAGCAAAATCATTCAGGAAAAAACTTACGCCGATAGCAGCTGGCCTTTTGTAGCTGATTGTTTGTCCGAAGCTGACAGACATAAACGTGCACACGGCCATAATAGCGGCTAAAAACTTCTTCATAAACAAGTAGTTTGGTTTTAAATCTGGACAAAAATAACGGGTATGGGCAATATCCGGAAATAAATTATTCCCCTAATTATCACCGAATTACGCTAAGAAGAAGCACTAAGAAAATTTGCCTGTCAATCCATTTTAGACAGCATTCAACAGGTCATTTACCAGCAAAAAAATGCTCGCGCAGGTATTTGTCTTCCCCGTACATATCTTCATAAAACTGGATCTTGCCATTCTTTGCTTCACAGGTAAGATAACGGATGTATACCGGCAAGCGGTTGCGTACATAAATACTGTGCTTTTCTTTCCGTATCAGCCAATTGGTCAGGGAATCCTCAACCGGGGAAGGTATTGGCTTATCCTTATCGTCAAACCGGATAATGCTATATGCCAGTTTTTCCCAATCCTGGACTCTCACACAACCATGACTGAGGGATCGTTTGGTTGATGCAAAAAGATAGCGCTGGTTTGTATCGTGAAGATAGACCGCGTATTTATTAGGGAAGTTAAATTTTAATATACCGAGTGCATTATCATCTCCGCTACCCTGCACTACTTTATACGGAATGCCTTTGCTGTACTTGAACCAGTTCACCGAATCCGGATTTATCTCGTCACCCTTATCATTAATCAGGCTGTAGCCTTTTTTAGCCAGATACCCTGTATTCTTTTTCATGGCAGGGAGGATCTCCTTCACAATAATGCTTGTAGGAATTGTCCATTGAGGATAGGTAACCATGTCGGAAATAGCGCTTGTCAGCACCGGAGTTCGTGTTGCAGGTTTGCCGCATATGATCTTCGAAGTGATCTTTACTGTGTCGTTTTCCCTGAACTCCATATAATAACGGGGAAGGTTAACCCATACATAACGATCCGGCATTTTTTCCGGAAGCATTTTATAACGGTCAAGTGTAATAGCAATGCGAACGAACCGTTCACTGTCTGAAGTGTTCAATACGCGTATGGTTTCTTCACCTGCCAGGCCATCCTCGGTAATTCCCTGTCTGCGCTGGAAATGTTTTATGGCATCTGAAATGGTAGTTGAGTCTGCAAATGCGGTATCTGAGGTTACCAGTCCTGCTTCGAATAATCTTTTCTGGAGGAACTTTTTGAAATCAGGATTTTTCTGCTTTGGGGAAGGAACAGCCGTAAATGGACGATAGTCTGCACTATCAAGGAATGCCGGCAAGGCCTTCTTTAATTCCTCATATCCTTTATGATTGGGTTCAAGCGCATGAAATACAAGCGACAATCCATTATGCAATTGAACAAGCGAAAGACGATTAAGATAAAATTCACTGGTGAGTAAAGAATCTGCACGCAATGTAATACTGTCCTTAGGCAACCTGCCAAGCTTAAGGTCCTTTACCACATGCATAAAAGCATCCGTCAATAACAGATCAGCATTGGCCCAAAGAACGGGGTCATTCTTTGCTTTGTCGGAAAAGCTATCACCCTTGAACTGGTTCCTGATGGAATCAAGGGACCCAAAATGGTAATCCTCAGGGAAAAGGCCATACAATTTTGCCTCCTGAATAAAATTAACCAGGGAATCTCCCAGGGGCCTCCAGCTTTGCTGTTTACTCCAGACAGGTGTAAAATTATTTTTCGAGTAAACCTGTTGTACCAGGCTATCATATTCAAGGCGGTGGTAACCATCAATAGACCCATTATTTTCAGCAGAAAATTCCAGTGAGCTACGAAGGATCTCGGTTATTTTTATACCCAGCTGGGCAGGGTTGGCCGCAATATCAGTGCCAGGAGGCGGCGGCTTTTTAGCGCTCTTACATGCCGAAAAAAGCAAAACTGAAAAAAAGAAAACTGAGATATAAAAGCACCGATCTTTTCTGGTCATAGTTGGCATGATGTACTCCAAACGAACTTTTTAGCTAAGTTTACGAATATAAAGCGTAATGGTCATAGTCTCCAAAATAAGAAAACGAGTTAATACTTGGCCTTTACTGGCAGTATTTCTCACCCAAATTCCAGTGACTGATCTGGCGGCGCAAGATACAGCATCCATTCGACCTTCGGTAACCCAGAAATTACAGGTCTATAAATGGCAGGTAAAAGACGATCCGAACAGGGAAATGGTTGAGTTGAAAAGCGTGGCGCTAAACATTATCTATGATCTTCGGTACGCGACAATTAACAATTTCATGCACCGGTTGATGTATCCCGAAAACACGGACGTTACCTTCCTCCGCCGACCCGTTGCAGATTCATTGGTGAAAGTCCTGATTGAATTGGGCAAAAAAGGTATTGGCATAAAGATCTTTGATGCTTACCGTCCTTATTCGGTAACGGTAAAGTTCTGGGAACTGATTCATGATGAGCGTTATGTGGCAAATCCTGCCAGAGGTAGTGGGCACAACAGGGGAACTGCAGTTGATCTTACCCTGATTTGGCTAAAGGACAGCACAGAACTGGACATGGGAACAGGTTTTGATAATTTCACGGATTCAGCGCATCATAGCTTCACCAGTTTGCCTCCAGTAATAATGGCAAACCGTACTTTGCTAAAAAGCACCATGGAAAAATATGGTTTCAAAGCATTCGCAACTGAATGGTGGCATTATTACATTTCTAACCAGTCTCAATACGAAGTGTTGGATATTCCCTTCAGAAAATTGAAGAAAACCGTACACCGGCAAAAATAATAGAGGATTTATAACGGGACAACCTGAATAACCGCATCGGTATTGATCAGCCCATAAATATGGGGGTATGTATCCTGCGTAGAAGGAGACCATTCCTGGATATAACGACTTTTAAGTTTCCCGGTATCAATTACGAGTTTAACCAGATCAGTTTGTCCTTTAAAATATCTTTCCAGTACTCCGGCTACCTGGTGCTCTTCACTGCAATGAATAAAGCCTTCATCCTTAAAAGAAGGATGTTCATATTCTCCTTTTAATTTAGCTTCCTTCCAGGCTGCGGCAGATGTGACGTGGTAGATAATTGGCATAATCGTTAGCACATTTGGGATCAAGATACAACTCTCTTGATTTTTTGTTCAAGGAGAAATAAGTCCACCAGGGCTAGTGCAGTTGCAGCTTCCAGGATTACGGGTGCACGCAAGGCCACACAAAGATCATGTCTGCCCTTCACCGAAAAATTTTCCACCTTGCCTGTATCCCAATTCAGGCTATTCTGTTCTTTTGGAGTGGAGGCAGTTGGTTTTATCGCAATCCGGAATACCAGTTCATTGCCATTAGTAATTCCGCCAACTATTCCGCCTGCATTATTCGTACGGGTTTTACCATCCATATTTTCAATGGCATCATTGTGCTGGGAACCGAACATTTTTGCAGCGGCAAATCCGGCTCCGAATTCAATTCCTTTAACAGCCGGAATGGCAAATGCAATATGAGCGATCTGTGATTCAACTGAATCAAAGAATGGCTCACCCAATCCAACGGGCAGACCGTTTACACGGCATTCCACAATACCTCCAACAGAGTCCTTCGCATCGATGGCTCTCTGTAACCCTTTTTCAAGGTCAGACTCTCCTCCTATTTCAGTTACCTCAGCAGCTATGGTAACTCCAGGCATTAATTTTTTGGCGATAGCTGCTGCTGCAACCATACCAGTTGTCAGTCTGGCACTGAAATGACCTCCGCCCCTGTAATCTTCATTACCACCATATTTCTGGTGAGCTACCATATCGGCATGGCCGGGACGGGGAAAGCTTCGCTGCTTTTCATAATCTGCGCTACGCGTATTATTGTTCTCAAAGAAAATACTGATGGGTGCACCGGTAGTTTTCCCATTAAACAGGCCACTTTTAAAAAAAGGATAATCTGCTTCCTGCCGCGGAGTGGTCCCTTTTTGCTTTCCACCTTTTCGTCTTTCCAAATCAGGTAATAGATCCTGTTCGGTTAAAGGAAGACCGGCAGGTACGCCATCAATGAGAATACCTACTGATTCACCATGTGATTCACCAAAAATGGAAATACGGAAAATGCGGCCGAAAGAATTCATTCGAACTTATATTTAGAGGTTTTATTGCCAAGACTGGCGCCCAGCTTTTTCAGATCGTCATAAAAATCAGGATATGATTTTTTTACTGCCTGCGCCTCTTCAATTACAGTTTCCCTATCCGCTTTGAGCGCTGCTACAGCGCAGGCCATCGCAATCCGGTGATCATGGCGGGAGTGAACATGAGCCCCTTTGATCCTGCTTCCGCCTTCGATGATCATCTGATTACCATCCAGGATGATTTTAACTCCCATTTTTCCAAACTCTTCCTGTAAAGTAAGTGCACGATCGCTTTCTTTGTGTGCAAGCCTGCTTACACCTTTAATCATTGTTTGTCCCTTGCAATAGGCAGCAAGCGCAACCAATGGCGGAAAAAGATCAGGGCTATCCGTTGCATCAAATTCAAAACCATTCATCTCAACAGGATGTAGCCTGATTCCCTTTGCCTCAATAGCTATTCCTGCATTGGCTGCCATTAATGCATCTACTATTCCTTTATCAGCCTGTGTTGAAGTCATATCGAGTCCACGTATGGTTATTGGACCTGCTATTGCTCCAGCAACCAAAAGGAATGCTCCACCACTCCAGTCGCCTTCTACTGTGTATTGCCGCTCAGATTCATTGGATGATCCTGCCTTTGCCGGGAAATAGAATTCTTCGTACTTCTTATTTTCTGGAACTGCCAGGCCGAATTGCTTCATTACATCAAGCGTAAGGTCAATATAGGGGCGGCTTTTGAGATTATTGACTTTGATAGACACATCCTTTGCGCCTGCGGCTGAATAAGCCAATAATAATCCCGTCAGGAACTGGGAACTCAATCCGCCGTCCACTTCAATATTGGCTGGTTTTAGTGGCCCCTTAACAACCAAAGGCAATTTTCCCTGGTTAGATTTTACGCTCACATTCAATTGCGGCAATATTTCATCAAAGAAATCCATTGGACGTGTGACGAGACTGCCAGAACCGTTTACAGTAATTTCTTTATTGCTTAATGCGACCAGTGGAGTGAACATCCGGATACTTAATCCACTTTCCCCACAATTTATTTCACCAGCAACCGGAAGTACACCGTTACTTTCAACTTTAACTTCTTCACTACCTATCACAATTTTTGCCCCTAAACGTTGTATGATGTCCAAAGCTGCCTGATCATCATTACTATGACCTGGATTTTGAATATAAACAGTTCCTTTATTTAATAGTGCTGCGGCACAGGCCCTTTGCATTGAACTCTTGGAAGCCGGTGCCTGTATATTTCCCTGCAACTGAGATGGCTGAACCGTTACTTTCATACGCTACTGTGTCTTTTAAAATTTACTGATGATCTGTTCTAGTTTCTGAAGCGGGATCTGCTTCACGATTCCCTTTCCAATCTTATCAAGCAAAATATAATTCAATTCCTTTCTTTCCCTTTTCTTGTCCATTTTCATCACATCAAACACTTTTTGCTTATCAAAAGAAAAGGCTGTCGGCAAATTATATTTATTCAGTGTGGAAATAACTCTTTCGGTTTCCCTGAAACCACATAGACCTTCAGAGATATAACAGGCATAGGCCATACCAATGGAAATGGCCTGCCCATGTGAAAGTTCATATTGATTCTCGAGTGCATGACCCAGTGTATGTCCAAAGTTCAACAGTTTTCTCTCCCCTCTTTCAAACTCATCTTTCTGTACCACTTTGCTTTTGATGATCACATTACGCTGGATCAAATCACAGATAGCAATTTTTTTGTTCTGATAGGTCTTTAGTGTGCTGGACTCCAGCTCACGGAACATGGCAGCATCTTTAATACAGGCATGTTTGATTATTTCCGCAAAGCCGTTTTCCCATTCACTTTGAGGAAGAGAGTTTAGGAAAACCAGGTCATGTAAAATGAATTTAGGCTGGCGAATAATACCTACCATGTTCTTGTAAGGCCCAACATCAATTCCGTTCTTTCCTCCAATAGATGCATCCACCAGTGCCAGGATAGAAGTAGGAATAAATCCAAACGGGATCCCCCTCATGTATACAGAGGCTGCGTACCCGGTAATATCAGTGATCACACCTCCGCCTACTCCAATCAGGGTGGTTTTCCTGTCTGCCTGCATCCCGATCAATTCTTCAATCACTGCGTCAACGGTTGCCTGCACTTTGAACTCTTCACCCGGCTTTAGCACTATGGTATTACATCCTTTAAATCGTTTGGCATGATGAGCATAGATATTTTCATCTGTAACGATGACCGCATTCTCTAAATCCACAAATTCCTTTAAATGCGATATCCCATAAGCCAGATAATAATCGACCGTTGACGTTGAAAACTTATAAGACAATTTCCGCATGAAGGGCTATTTACGAATCGAGTACTTTTTTCTGGTGATTGATACTTTCCATGTGCACTGCATCAAAATACTTGACGATAAATTCCTTGCTCAATCCAATTTTTTCTCCTTTAACTGTAGCCCTTTCGAGGATCTCATTCCACCGGTTGGTCTGAAGGATCGTGATATTATTTGATTTCTTATAGGCACCGATCTTTTCAGCGATCTTCATACGCTGGCTGAGGATCTGCATCAATTCGTCATCCAGATGATTGATCTGCTGGCGTAATTTTTCCAGGGCAGCGTGATACTCTTCAGAGTTAACGTCTTCCTTTCTCCAGATAATGGTTTCCAGCATTTCTTTTAAGACCTCAGGAGTTACCTGCTGTTTGGCATCGCTCCATGCATTATCAGGATCGATATGACTCTCAATCATCAATCCATCATAATCCAGGTCAATTGCTTTCTGCATTACTTCCAGCAGGATATCACGGCGTCCACAGATATGAGAAGGATCATTTATAATGGGCATACCCGGATGTTTCAGTTTCATATCAATGGCAAGATGCCACATGGGCGCATTCCGGTACTCTGTATTTCCATAAGAAGAAAATCCACGATGGATCAGTCCAATCTGTTTTATACCAGCGCGAGCCACCCTTTCAACTGCCCCACTCCACAGTTCCATATCAGGGTTCACCGGGTTCTTGATCAGTACCGGAACATCCACTCCACGAAGGGCATCGGCTACCTCCTGTACACTAAAAGGATTTACAGTAGTGCGGGCACCGATCCATAATACATCAACATCAAAAGT
>JAJKIP010000358.1 GCA_021154405.1 Segetibacter sp.
CTGTTCTCTTCTCCCTGTAACCCCAGTGGTACTGTCTATAGCAAACAGGAGCTGGAAGGACTGGTGAATGTATTCCGAAAGCATCCGAATATTACCATTATTTCTGATGAGATATATGAGTACATCAATTTTGTAGGAGATCATGAAAGCATTGCACAATTTGAGGATATAAAAGATCGTGTGATCATCGTAAATGGATTGAGCAAGGGCTTTGCCATGACGGGCTGGCGTCTGGGTTATATCGCTGCCAATGCAGAGATCGCCAAAGCCTGTGAGAAATTACAGGGACAGTTTACAAGCGGTACCTGCTCTATTACACAAAAAGCAGCAGTAACGGCATTAACAACTGATCTTCGGCCTACCATGGAAATGGTTGAGGAATTCACACGAAGAAAGAAAAGAGTACTGGAACTGGTGAATGAAATCCCGGGTATTAAATGCCCTGAGCCTGATGGGGCTTTCTATATTTTCCCTGATATAAGTGCTTATTATGGAAAATCGGATGGAAAATCAGTGATCAATACTTCTGGTGAATTCTGTATGTATTTATTGAATACAGCGCACGTTTCATCGGTAATGGGAGAAGCATTTGGTGATCCTGAATGTGTTCGCTTCTCATTTGCCAATAGTCTTCCCAAGATAGAAGAAGCCTGGAAGCGTATCAAAGAAGCGCTGGCCAAGCTGAAGTAATAAATTTTTGGTGGAGCGCCATTACCTGGGGAATAACAAGCTGCTGCTCATCATTGATTACAACATAATCACAGAGCTTCATCTTTAGTTCTTCATTTATCTGGCGCTCCATTCTTTTTTTCACTTCCTCCTGGGTTATTTTATCCCTGTCCATGGTGCGTTTAATTCGTAAGGGGGTGGGCGCATACACTCCAATAACCATGTCGAGATTTTCCGCCGATCCACTTTCAAAAATGAGCGCAGCCTCTTTAATGACGTAGGGCGCAGATTGCTGTTGCATCCACCTGTTTGCATCTTCAATAGTGGCCGGATGAGATATTGAATTGAGTAGTGCCAGTTTTTCGGGGTTATTAAAAACGATGGAAGCAATATAAGGGCGGTTCAGTACTCCATCAGTATAACTTTTTTCTCCGAAGTGATGGATAATATCCTTAATAATCTGAGGGTCTTCATTTACTAATCTTCGGTTGGCTACATCAGCATAATACACGGGAATGCCCAGCACTTCAAAGATCTTTGCAATAGTGCTTTTGCCACTGCCAATTCCTCCTGTAAGTCCAATGCGGATCATATATTTAGTAAGGTAGTAAAAATTAAAAATTCCGTCACGCCAAAGGCGGACGGAATTGATATCCTGAAACGTTTTTATTATTTCTTTTCTGTGGAACCTGCAGGTTTATTCAAAGCGGCGGTCCAATCCATGCTGATGGCAGATTTTTCGATTTTGATATAGCTGCCTGGGCTCACTTCAATGCTCAGGGTTCCATCTTCATTGATCTTGTTGATAGTGCCGTGAATACCAGCAATGGTAACGATCTTATCTCCCTTCTGAAGATCATTGATAAAATTTTTCTGGTTCTTTGCTCTTTTAGCCTGTGGGCGAATAAAGAAAAGCCAGAAAACCAGGATCATTAACCCGAGGAATATATACTGGAAATTGCCAAATCCGCCTGGTTGAGCCGCTGGTTTTGCCTGAAGCAAATAGAAAATGTTCATTCTTGTTTGATTTTATTTTTAAGGGGTTACTTCCACTGTGAATTGAAGCACCTGTTGTTTTGATGGTGTAGTATTGGCAGTAACTGTTACATATTTATTATTGGTACCTACTCTGCCTTTGCTGTCAAACTTGGCACGGATCACGCCTTCTTCACCTGGTGCAATTGGCTTTTCAGGTTTTTCGGGAACGGTGTAACCGCATCCTGCAGTAACATCTTCAACCACCAGGGTTTTTGTCCCTGAATTCTTAAAGCGGTAGGCAACTTCCACTATGGCGCCTTCTTTCACTTTGCCCAGGTTAGCATTGGTAGAATCCAGCCATTCAATGGAGGTGAAATTGGCAGAATCAAGGCTTATCCGGGTCTTTTCATCTTCAGTAAGTGTAGCAGTACTGGCAGATTTCTTATCGTTGGTCTTGCACGCTACGGTTGAGATCAGTGTCAGAATGCTTAGAGCAAATAATATTTTTTTCATGTCCATTTAATTGAGAATTGCAAATGTAAGGAATTAGTCGAGAGCAGTGCGCTGTTCGCCGGGAGGAACTGTGATCCCCAGGCGGTATGGTTCAGGCCTTTTTATAGTCTACTTTTTGCATTTTTCCCTGTTGAACAAGGTCTTTGTGAATATTGTCCAGGATGCCGTTTACGAATTGTCCACTTTGTTGTGTACTGTAGTCTTTGGCAAGGTCAATATATTCATTGATAGTGACCTTGGGAGGAATGGTCTCAAAATAAAGGAACTCTGCCACGCCCATTTTCATTAAAATCATATCCAGGTGTGCGATTCTTTCAGGGTCCCAGTTTTTTAATTTCGGGATAATGAGCGATTGCAGGTATTCGCTTTTGTCAATTACGGTTTGGAGGAGTGTTCTGGCAAATTCAGCCTTATCTGTACTAAGGAGCTGGTTGAAATTATAGGTGCCGGGTTTTTGCAAATAACCTGTCAGTAATTGTACGATCATTTCTCCATCATCATTCCAGTTGGAAAAATTCTCTTCAATATGGGCCACAAAAACTTCATTGGCCAGCATCAGATCATTCAGGATGAATTCCAGTATCTTTTTTTCCTGGGCTTTATCACGGGCAGGAGTAGAGATATAGTTTTTGTAATCTGCTGTTTCAACAAGCTCATGATAGGTTCTGCGGATCAGGTCACTATCTTCTCCCTGGCCGGAGGTGAGCATCAGTTCAGGTTTTTCATTTTTGAACTGTTCTTTGAGAGCAGGATCTTCCAGCAATTTCCAAAGAAGTTCATTGCCGGCAATTTTCACGTTTACATTCAGGTCATCTTTGGAAGGCAGATGTTTGGATGCGCGTTTATGCGATTCTGTTTCTGCGTAACGCGCTATTTCAGTGAGGAACCAGGTCAGGTAAATTAGAAGCGAACGGCTTTGATTGAAATGCGACTGTAATGTTTTCTGAGGCTCTCCGGCTTTTACTTCTTTATCCAGTGCCGCCATGGTATAAAGGGTCTGCATCACTTTAACACGGATATTTCTTCTGCTAATCATCTTCAAGAACTGTTTGGGAGGGCGAAGATAATGAAAAATAGAGGCCTTCTACCAGAAGGCCTCTATAAATTCTATCTTAAATGCTTATTAATTTTTCACAAACTTGAAATTTTGCACGCCAGTTTGTGTGGTAATCTGAAGTAAGAAAGTTCCAGATGGTAATTTGTCAACGTTAAGTGCTTCATTTCTAAACATGACGTTCCTGATTTCCTGTTGAATTAATTTTCCTTCAAGTGTATAAATTTTCAATACTGGATTGTACTCGGGCTCAGAAAAATCCATAAATAATTTCTCGCTGGCAGGATTTGGATAGATCAATGCTTTGCGAACACCATTCTCGAAATTGAGATAGATAATCTTACTATAGGTCACCTTTCCATCTATATCTATTTGTTTCAGTCGGTAATAATTTGTTCCCTTGGTGGGTAGTTTATCCTGGAAACTGTATGATTGATTAGATGTAGAATTTCCTTTTCCTGAAGTAACCCCAATTGAATAAAAATTGATCCCGTCTTTGCTTTTCTCAATTTCCCAGCGGTCGTTATTGTATTCATAAGCCGTTTCCCAGTTCAATAAGGAATACTGACCTTCTTTTGTTCCCGAAAATGAAAGCAGGGAGATGGGTAAAACAGCGGTACCATTAAGCTGTATACTAAAGTTGGCTTTGGTATTGCTAATTCCATCCACCATCATGAGGTAGTTTGTATTGGCAGCTAAGCCTGTAATGGCTGTGATAGGACCATTTGCATTAAATGTTCTGTAGAATAGGGGAGCCGGAAATGATTGTCCGGCAGGGCAACTGCTTACCTGGTACAAAGCCAATTCAATTCCTGCTCCAGTACAGGCAGCCTGGCTGGCGGGAATCGTGGTATAGCCCGAAACTGTGAGATTAAGCGTTCCGCCTGACGCCCCAGTTTTCATTGCATAATAAGCATTATTAGTAAGGCCAACTCCAACGGCGGTAGTGTTTACGGCAGTATGTTGTGGATCACCAAATTTGTTGCTTGTGGCGTGGTTAAGGTCAAAGCTTACAGTTGTTCCGTTAGAGGTATGTATTGATGGGAATGTGATCGGGCATTCATCTCTTGATACGGATGTTACTGATAAAGGTATCATTTCAGTTAGCCCTGTGCAGCCACCATAACTTAATCCACGCGGATTAACATTATATAAAGCCCCTGTGTATGCCGAATTATCCGGAGTTCTTCTGTCAACCCCATTTACTATCGCAAAGTTCATCAACTTACCTGGGTCAACATTAGGCCATGAACCAATATATGAATCGTTGATATGTCCAAGATTCAATGCATGTCCCAATTCATGAAGAATAACTGATTCCATATCATATTCGGCAATTGCTGTTGAAGTTTTGCAGGGACCATTATTAAAATTGGTGGTGCCGGCAGAAACCCCGGTATTTCTTATAACAATATCAAACCCTAATCTTTGAGCATATAATGATCCGCCACAGGAATTCGCTGAAGAATAACAAACGGCTAATACTCCGGCTGCGAGCGGTGCAAAGCCAGTATTTGTATTATCAAGCATTATGATGTTCGTACCATCACCGGGATTTACAGTCTGTAAAACCGTAGTGCCTGTAAATGCAAAATTCAATCCTGCAATTTCTTTCCATGTAGTAATTGCTCTTGAAAAAGCAGGCTCCTGCGCCGAAGTACTAAAATCCGCGGCACCCCCTGCAGCGCTTGTTGAATAAACATAATTATATCCACCTGACCCATTGGCGTTCATCAGGCTATACATACGGTTAACCGGTGAACCGCCAAATGGTCCTGCAGTAAGTACCGCATATGATACTGTGAGCGGAGTTGGAGAAGCAACCGAAACACCTGCATTGTCCAGTACGCTAAAAGTTCCAGTACCAACTTTGGTTGGCACCTTGACAACAATCTGGGCGTCCGTCCAACTCACTATATACTCACTGGTAGCCGCTACAAATGTTGGCGTACCTCCTGTACCGTCATCTGGGTTGTCGAAATTAATACCAGCTGATCCAGTAGGGGTTGTAAATCCAGATCCATTAATCGTCAAAGTATTCTGCGCGCTTAATGATAAAGCACCGGCAATTACGGTAGATGGTGTAAAATTTGAAATAACCGGCGCCATCTGCCGGTTTTGAGTATTTGATGACGTTCCAGACAATGAAAACGAAGGCTTTTTGTTTTCAAAATCCCTGCCTGTCTGCGTCTTTAATTCCTCGTATAATTTATTAGTGATATTGTCAACTCGTACAAACGGGGCACTTGCAGTCTGGGTTGTTAGATCATATTTGTAACATCCCTGTGCACTTCCATAAACGTCAAATAGTGTCTTTCCGGATGACGGGGACTTGATATTTTTTGAATTGGCATAACAGAAGAACATTCCGGTTTCGCCATTGGAAAGCTCCAGGAGATCACTGGCCGTTATTGAATAATCATCAACTGTACCGCCGACAGTTATTATTTCAACCGTTTTTTCAGCAACAAAGCCCTTAAAGATCTTATATATTTCAACCTTATTTGAAGTATAGATCATGGAATGGCCCTCGTTCCAGAATGATTCCTGGGAAATCACTTTTCCTTCCAAAATGAGGCTGGAATTTATAACCTTTTCTTCTTCAGTGAGTTTAAACAGACTCTGGGAACAGATGGGAGTATTACATATGGCAAAAAGGGCTATTGCCAGGCAGAACAAGAGCTTTTTCATTGGTTTAGAGGATGGATTTAGTGTGTTAAGTTTTTATAATCAGGATATTGGAATCAGGTAATTTTACTGAAAAATAGAAATAAAATCTGGGTATTTATAACGCATTATCCCTCGAAATAGTCTGTATAAATCCAGTTTGCAGACCCTTTTCAGGGTGAAACCGACCCGGTTATGCAAACTACATATGTGAAATTTTGTCCGGTTGTACCGTCTAATTTGCCTTCTGCAACTGCCATTTGGTTATGCATCAATGAAAAAATGACCTTTCTGCCCAACTGGCATATTATTTCCTGTACCTTTGCCATCCCTCA
>JAJKIP010000359.1 GCA_021154405.1 Segetibacter sp.
ACCAGCCTGTGGGAAGAATACTTTCCATTTCTGTCGATGAATTGAGAAAAAGAGCATTAAGATCCCCGTGAGCGCTGCAGCCATCCAGGTGATATTCATTCCAATGTTACTCTTCCCCTTTTCTGGTTGTAACATCGGTCCTTTTCCTGCCCGCTTTAATTATTCATTTGCCTGCCAAGACAGATTCTTCATTCTTTTCTCCCGGATTACAAAATAGCTTCACTCCATTATCATTAAAAATAAAAAACATGAAAATGGCTAAAACTATTCTTGCCGGTTCAATTATTGCCGGCACTTTGGCTGCAGAAAACAGCCATGCTCAAAGCGGCCAATCGGCGCTAACGCATTCTACCGATTCAATTCGAAGCTTTAAAGTACATGTCCCCGACGCAGATATAAAGGATCTGCGCAAACGGTTACTGGCAACCCGGTGGCCCGACAAAGAAACAGTCATGGATCAATCTCAGGGTGCTCAACTTGAAAAACTCCAGGAACTTGTTCAGTATTGGAGTACCAAATATGATTGGCGTAAAGGTGAAGCCAGACTCAATGCATTTCCACAGTTCGTTACAACTATTGATGGCGTTGACATTCATTTTATCCATGTAAAGTCAAAACATCCTAATGCAATGCCTTTAATAATTACTCATGGATGGCCAGGTTCTGTATTTGAGCAGATCAAATTGATAGAGCCGTTGACAGACCCAGTTAAATTTGGTGGTCGGCCTGAAGATGCTTTTGACGTTGTTATTCCATCTCTGCCTGGTTTTGGCTTTTCTTCAAGACCAATGGAAACGGGCTGGGGACTGGAACGCATTGGTTCAGCCTGGGATATTCTTATGAAACGACTGGGCTACAATAGGTATGTAGCGCAGGGTGGCGACTGGGGAGCTGGAGTTGTTGAAGCTATGGGGCGTCAGGCACCGACAGGATTACTTGCCATACACACCAACCTTCCGGCAGTTATAACACCCGAAGTTGAAAAAGCTTTGGGAGGCTTCATCCCTGCAGAATTTTCAGAAAAAGAAAGAGCTGCTGTAAATGATCTGGGAAAATTTCTGAAAGGCGGCGGACTTACCTATGTAGCAATGATGGGGGCACGGCCACAGGCCGTGGGTTATGGTCTCACAGACTCTCCCGCTGGCCTGGCAGGCTGGATGCTCGTTCATAGCGGATTTGCCAAATGGTCTTATGGAAAAGATCCAAATCAATCGCCTACCATTGACGATGTGCTGGATAATTTCTCACTGTACTGGCTTACGAATACAGTTTCATCATCTTCGAGGATCTATTGGGAAAACCGCACAATGAACCTGACAAATGCAACTTCCCAGAAAACTCAGGATATAAAAGTTCCGGTTGCAATTACTGTATATCCTGATGAAGTGATCCGCGCGCAGGAAAAATGGGCTAAACAGGCCTTCCCTACCCTCACCTATTTCAATGAAGTTGATCGCGGCGGGCACTTCGCCATGTGGGAATATCCTGAATTATTTGCCTCAGAACTGCGTGCCGCTTTTAAATCGGTCCGCTAACATTTATTCAATTGTAAAAAAGTATTTATGAAGTTTAGAAAAAACGCGTTCGTATTCTCAGTAGTATATGTGATAGCTACCATTCTGGCAGATGCTGCTCACTCCCAAATCCCAGGCGTTATGCGCACCGATCTTCAGCAACAGCCGTTAAGCATTCCAGGTCGTGAGGTTGTTCAGTCGCGTATTGATATAAAACCTGGAATTACTGCCCCACGTCATTCCCACCCGGGAGAGGAAGTGATCTATATACTGAAAGGAATGCTGGAATATCAGCTGGATGGTCAGCCTGCCAAAATTTATAAGCCTGGTGATGTTCTGTTCATTCCAGCTGGAGTTATTCATTCTGCAAAGAACATTGGCAAAGGTAACGGTGCGGAACTGGCAACCTATATTGTTGAAAAGGGTAAACCAATTCTTGTTCTTGCAGCACCCATCAAAACCCGGTGACCTGCCAATTTTAACAGTAGCGTCATCCAACTTCAAAAATGTAACAGGATATGAAAAATGTAATGCTCACCTTATCGCCTTTTGTCTTTTTCGCAATGCTTTCACCGGTAGACTTTGCAGGTTGCAAGGCAGTTTCCACGCCGGACACAAAACCGGGTCCTTCACTTGATGGTGCAGTTGACTGGCTAAACAGTCCATCTGCTAATTTAGCAACCCTTCGTGGCAAAGTTGTATTGATCAGTTTCTGGACCTATACCTGCATCAACTGGCGTCGTACCCTTCCTTACCTGCGGCAATGGGAAGCCAAATACAGGGACCATGGTTTGATAGTTATCGGGATTCATACACCGGAGTTCGCGTTCGAGCACGAAGTTGAAAATGTACGTCGGTCACTCCACCAAATGAATATCGTATATCCTGTTGCTATTGATAACAACTATACCATCTGGAATTCATTTGAAAATAATTCCTGGCCGGCGATTTACCTCATCGATGCAAATGGAAAACTGCGGTATCGCACGTTTGGTGAGGGTAATTATGTGGAACCCGAAATTCAAATTCAAAAGTTGCTTAAAGAAACGTCCACCACAACCATTCCCGGGGGCTTTGCTACTGTTCAGGATAGTGGTTATGAAGCTGCAGCAGATTGGAAACATCTGGCATCGCCTGAAAACTTTCTGGGATTCGAACGTACAATTGGATTTGCGTCTCCTGAACAGGTACAATTAAATCAGTCATCGGTATATACTTTCCCCCGGCGGTTGCAAATGAATGGCTGGGCCTTATCTGGAGATTGGAGTATTGGGCGTGAATACCTCCGTCTGCAAAAAGGAAAAGGAAATATAAGATACCGCTTTCACGCACGGGACGTTCACCTTATTATGGGTGCAGCTGATCCTGCAGTACCCATTCATTTCCAGGTATTACTTAATGGTAAGCCTCCAGGCCGGGACCATGGGCTGGATATTAACAGCAATGGAGAGGGAGTGCTGCTTCATCATGGTATGTATCAACTCATAAGGCAACAGGGTACGATCGGCGATTGTGAGTTCGAGATCCAATTCGAAGATAGCAATCCTGAAGTCTTTGATTTTACATTTGGTTAAACAACAACCTCATCTAAAAATTTGATCAATGATACCTGTCAATAAAACTATTAAGGCGGCGGCCGTTCAGATTAGTCCAGTCCTGTATAGTCGCGAAGGCACAACCACCAAAGTAATCAACATGATTCATGAACTCGGCAGTAAAGGCGTTCAGTTTGCAACCTTCCCTGAAACCTTTATACCTTACTATCCTTATTTTTCATTCGTGCAGCGCCCATACGAGATTATTACTGGCGCTGAACATCTTCGTTTGCTGGATCAGTCAGTTACCGTTCCTTCTCCAGCAACGGATGCCATTGGGGAAGCCTGTAAGAAGTCGGGAATAGTAGTTTCTATTGGTGTAAATGAACGAGATCGTGGCACCATTTACAATACCCAATTGCTTTTTGATGCGGATGGCACATTATTGCAGAGGCGTCGTAAAATAACACCAACTTATCATGAGCGAATGATCTGGGGTCAGGGGGATGGCTCAGGGCTCCAGGCGGTGGATTCAAAAGCAGGCCGCATTGGTCAGCTTGCCTGTTGGGAGCATTACAATCCCCTCGCCCGCTATGCAATGATGGCTGATGGTGAAGAAATTCATTCTGCCATGTATCCTGGTTCCATCTTCGGTGATCTGTTTTCACGGCAAACCGAAGTTAATATTCGTCAGCATGCTTTGGAATCTGGCTGTTTTGTGATTTGTGCCACTGCCTGGCTGAATCCTTCGCAACAGGAACAAATAATGAAGGACACTGGTAATCCTAAAAATCTCCTTTCCGGTGGATGCTTTACTGCTATTGCAGCGCCAGACGGCAGTCTCATTGGAAATCCCATCACTACCGGGGAAGGATATGTTATTGCCGACCTTGATTTCACATTGATAAATAAACGCAAAATGATGATGGACTCAAGGGGTAATTATAGCAGGCCTGAACTTCTCAGTTTGCTGATAGATCGCACACCCACGGCACACCTTCATGAAAGAAATGCTCAGGCAATGGGAAATAGTGAAAGGAGTAAGCCTCCGAGGCAGGCTAATAAAACCATCCAGCAAATTCAAATGCAGCGGACAGGCGTTATTTCCCAAAAACCATTTACAGAAGTACTTGACAAACTCAGTCAATCAATAGGTCATGTTGATCTCGATGATTTCCATAAAGGGTTGATAAATGCCAGTTCTGCCGATGATCTAGCTGATTTTGTTAAAGAGAGTACAGGTGATTCAGGGTTGATGGAATTTGTTCGATTCGATGCGGGTGAAGTACTTCGCAAAGACCTGAATGGTGCCACACACAATAGTATACGCATGCTGGTAGGGAATCCCGTAATTATGAAAGAGATGGCCCTTAATGTTTCCGATGCCGCCGCATATGCACCCGTAACGATTCTTATTGATGAACGTGCAGACGGTGTACATCTGTCATATGATCTCATGGAAAGCCTGCTTGCACCTTACGGAAACGAGAAAGCTTTAACAGTTGCAAGAAACCTGGATCTCAAAATACTGGGTTTGCTGGAAGCTGCGGCCCATTGAACAGTTCTTTACTATTATTCGCCATGAGCCGCAATTGAAATATCATTCCACTCTTCCCATTCGGCCATACGACTTTCATAGATATGTTTTACCCAGGGCAGCGCCTTCCTGCCAAGAAGCATTCTCAGTGGAGGGCTTTCAGTTTCTATGAGTTTGAGTATGGCCGGGACAGTAGATTTTGGAGCACCATAAAAATCATCAGTGATACTGGATTGGAAGTCAGCTTTCAATTTATCATATTCAACCATAGCAGTTGTATGAATGGCAGATATGCCTCCCCAATCCGTTGAATAACCATTCGGTTCTATCAATGTTACATTGATCCCGAATTGCTTTACTTCTGCAGCAAGCGTTTCTGAAATACCCTCGATTGCATATTTTGATGCATTGTATATCCCCAGATTTGGAACGGTAACCAATCCAAGCACGCTGGAAAGATTGATGATATGTCCATAACCCTGTTTGCGCATTATTGGCAGCACTGCCTGCATGATCCAAAGGGAGCCAAACACATTTGTATTGATCTGGTCACGGGCCTCCTGTTCAGATGTTTCTTCGATGGCGCCAAATAATCCGTACCCGGCATTGTTGATCAGTACATCAATCCTGCCGAAATGATCTTTAGCTTTTCTAATTACATCAAAACAGGCTTTACGATCATTCACGTCCAGTTGGATTGGCAGAATGTTATTACCAAATTCAGCGACCAGGTCATCTAGTCGGCTGGTATCTCTCGCTGTGGCAGCAACAGGATATCCTTTCTTTAAAAATGCTTTCGTCCAGATATTACCGAAGCCACGGGATGCTCCCGTGATAAAAATGATCTTTGACATAAGTTTAATTTTACTGGTTATCTATTTTCCATCCAGCCGAGAAAGCTGGTGGCTTTTTCTTTTGAAACAATCAATTTCTCTGAAAAGGTGACGGAGAGTTTCACCAGCAACTTTCTGGCAAAATAGTGCTCCACTTCCCTGATGGCTTTAAAATTTACGAGGCATTGGCGATTCACTCTGTAGAATTGAAGCGGTGAAAGCAATTGTTGAATTTGTTCCAGTGAGTAGTTTACAAAATATTCCTGCCTGTCGAAACAAATGATTAATGGTGAATCATACCTGATCTGGAATAAGGCGATGCTTTCTGTTGGTACCGTTAAATACCTGTTGTTTTTAAAAACAAGAAAGCTTTGTTTCACCGGGTGTGCTGTTTCCATCCTTGTAGCATATTGGCCTCCCTGCAGAGCTAAAAAGGCCGGCATGACAGGATTGGAGACATTGCCTGCACGATTCTGAATGTTTCTCATATTTTTTGTTTGGCAGAAATGAGCCAATTCAAATACCATAAATACAAACACATAAAAACCAGCAAATTGAATTTTGCTGGCCTGCAAATCACCACGAGATATCGTGGTAACTCCTCGATACCACGAAATACAGTTGTGGAATAATGGATCAAACTATTCCGGGTATTTTGAAGGGAAAGGATTACATTAGAGAATACATCCTCCATTTCGCATCTATTCTTCCCTGCCCTTCCAATTTTCAGTATACATACAATTCACTCGCATTATGAAAAAGCTATTTATTGCTATTGGGCTTGTATTTTCTATGCTAATCACTGTGGCACAGGAGAATTCAAAACGCGTCGCAGATTCGCTTCTTAATGTGGTCAATAAAAATTCCTCTACAGTGGCAGGCAGGATGCACGCACTTACCGCCCTTGCAGAATACCAGGTACTGAAACCTGGTGAATTCAAAGCTGATTTCGATACTGCAGAAAATTATCTCAGGCAGGTTGAAAGCATCAATCGGAACTCAAAGTCATCGGAAGCAGATGGGTATTTATTGTATGTTCGATCCATGCTGGCTAAAGAAAGGGGTCAACGTGAAAAAGGGAAAGAAATAGTGAAAATTGCTATTGACAGGTTAAAGAACGGCAATAATAAATCGTATTTCGCGAAAGCGAATTTTGAATTGGCTACCTACTACGATTATACACAAGCCGATCAATTGACAGAGATGATACGGCTTGTTGAGATAGCCGTAGCTGCATTCCGGCAAACCACCAATGTGGAGCGGTATGCCTATAGCCTGCAATTCCTGGGAGACCTGTATTTAAACCAGAACGACTTTCTGAAATCCCGCGAAGCGCTCGATAGCTCACTCGCAGCGTATAACTCAATTCAATACCAGAATCTTTCCGGTGTCTATACTTTATATGGGACCCTTTTCCGACTTATGAGGAATCACAGGCAGGCTTTAAAATATAGCCTGATGGCAATGAAAAATGCAGAGAGCATGGGAGATACGAGTATGCTGCTTTGCCAGATATATAATACAATTGGCAATCTCTACGTGGTCGTAAAAGATCCCGAAAACGGGTTGGTCTATTTCGACAAAGCACTACGAGTAGCATTGCAATACCGGGATACAACTTCTGTACTGGTACTAATGTGCAATATTGTATCTAATCAATTATCACTTAAAAAATATAGTGAAGCAATAGGACTTATAAGTAGTATGCCTCAGGGCTATTTCGTTGCAAGTAATAATGATAACTATTCCTTTGTATTGTTTACAAATTTTAATATTCAATTAAAACTCGGCAACTATGAAAAGGCCAGGAAATTTTCCTCCGAATTTATAGAGTTTGGTAAAAAGCACAACATTGATGCTGGTCTCCTATACAACTTCAACAATTTGATGGTCCACCTGTTCTTTGCTACCAGGCAATACTCTCGGATAGACGATTATATTTCAAAAATGGAAAAATATCGCCCCGGTTCTGCTATCAGTCAAATGGACACTTACAGGCTAAGATTTCGAAAAGATACTACAGTTGGCAATTATCGATCTGCCATTTCAAACATATTACGGTATATTCAAATTGACGACTCTGTGTTCAATGAAACAAATACACGACAGCGAAAAGAACTTGAAGTGGAGTATGAGACGATAAAGAAAGAAGATTCCATTCAGTTAAAGAACAAGGATATTTTGCTCCTAACGCAAAAAAATAAACTGCAGCAGATAAATCTTACACAGGACAGATTATATAAAAACATAGCCATTGCCGGCGGGTGCCTCCTGGCAATTATATTATCATTAGTTTACCGGCAATACAGACAGAAACAAAAAAACAATACTGTTATTACCAGAAAAAACGAACAATTGCAGCATTACCTGGATGAAAAAGAATGGTTATTAAAAGAAATCCACCACAGAGTCAAAAATAATCTTCAGATTGTGATGAGCCTCCTCAATTCCCAATCAGCCTACATAGATAATGAACCTGCACGGAAGGCAATTCACGACAGTCAGCACCGGGTTTATGCCATGTCACTCATTCATCAAAAGCTCTATGGAGGTGAAAATCTGGCTGCAGTTTCTTTACCAGTCTATATCAGGGAATTGGGTACTTACCTTGCGGAAAGCTTTGATACTGGAAACCGTATTCACATTGTATATGATATTGCCCCGCTTGAATTGGATGTGGGTCAGGCCGTACCACTCGGATTAATATTAAATGAGGCCATCACCAATGCAATTAAGTACGCATTTCCCGGTGAAATGACAGGTACTATTACCATTTCACTTGTGAGCCTGCCCATTCATCAATACCTCCTTTCTGTTTCCGACAATGGAGTAGGAATGCCGGCCCCATCAATAGCAAGAACAGGATCTTTGGGAATGAGTTTAATGCAGGGTTTAACTGTTGATCTTGATGGAAGATTTTCAATTGAACATAAAAACGGAACCACTATTCGCATAACTTTCACACATGAACGTACCATTGATCATCTCAGGTCAATGCAGGTTGTTTCCAGTAATTAAAATGAGTAATGAAAAAAAAGATACTTATAGTAGAAGATGAGTTTGTTGCAGCCAATGATCTGCAGATCATGCTGCAAAAAGCGGGTTATGAGGTTTGTGGGATAGCACGGTCTGTTCAACTGGCTGAGGACCTGATTGAAAAGTGCAGACCGGAATTTGTTTTACTGGATATATACCTCAAAGGCAAACGTACAGGCATTGATCTTGCAAAAGAACTGAAAGAACAAAACATACCATTTATTTATTTATCAGCCAATTCAAGTGAAGATGTTCTGTCAAAGGCTAAACAAACGGAACCCCAGGGTTTTATTGTAAAGCCATTCAGGGAAAAGGATTTGCTGGTGACCCTGGAAATTGCACAATACCGTCATGAACATAGCCTGGAAAGCCGTGCGCGCCGCGAATCCTTTCTGATAGAGCGATTGGCCGCTGTAATGAATGGAGGGCATGGCCCTAGGGAGCGTTTGCTTCAGGCAGCAAGGATCCTGCAACAGGAAATCCCTTTTGATTGCCTGTTCGTAGCTTTTCGAAAACCTGTGACCATTCCAGACGCGGTAGCCTACCTGAGAGTCGGTTTTGATGAGTACCAGGAATTGTTACCAGAACAGTTATCGCGATCAATGAGCATAACTATAGAAAAATTAAATGATATCCTAAAACTGGCAAGGCTGGATGACTGGGATAAACTCGCCAGCGAAATAAAGCAGTCATTCACAATGGCTTCCATTCTATCATTTTCAAGTGTCATGAAAGATGAGGGTGAGATGGCACTTTTCTTTCTGAATGCCCGGCCAGATGTATACAATTCAGCACATCTTTCCCTGCTTCAGCGACTGGAGCAGTTGCTTATGGCGGAACAAAGAAAAAACGTATGGCGGTTTAAGGGTACTGTGCATCCGGTCCCCGACAGTTATACTCCCGAACTTTTCAATGGCATCATTGGCAACAGCCACTTATTATTAACAGTGTTTGATCTGGTAACCCAGGTTGCTCCGTTTGATACGTCAGTGCTGATCCTGGGCGAATCAGGAACCGGTAAAGAACGGATCGCAGACTGCATACATAGCCAGTCACCCAGAAAGCATAAACCCCTGGTAAAAGTCAATTGTGCCGGATTACCTCCTTCGCTTATCGAGTCAGAATTGTTTGGGCATGAAAAAGGAGCCTTTACAGGAGCCATTGAGAAGAGGATTGGCAAGTTTGAGCAGGCGCAGGGCGGAACTATTTTTTTAGATGAAATAGGTGAAATGCCAATAGACTTACAGGTAAAATTGCTGAGGGTGCTGCAGGAGAAAGAAATAGAACCGATCGGAGCGGTATCCTCCAGGAAAATCGATATTCGTTTTATTGCTGCCACCAATCGGAATCTGGAGAAAGAAGTTGCGGAAGGGAGATTCCGTCTTGATCTTTACTACCGCCTGAATGTTTTTCCCATCGAGATACCTTCCTTACGTGAAAGGCGGGAAGATATTCCAGCACTTGCAAAACATTTTATAGCTATTTATAATCATAAGGCAGGGAAAGCGATTACCGGGCTGTCTGAGAAAACCGAAAAGAATCTTCTGGCTTATCCCTGGCCGGGAAACATTCGTGAACTGGAGCACCTCATAGAACGAAGTGTGCTTCTTGCGAGAGGGTCAGAAATAACCGAGATAAAGTTGCCCAGCCACGCGAAACCTGTTCCATTTTCAGATGGTGATCTTCCTCTAAAAACAATTCATGAAAATGAGCGCGACTATATAATAACAGTCCTGAAAAAATGCAGGGGGAAAATCTGGGGAACGGGTGGTGCTGCAGAAATATTGAAGATCCCGCCTTCTACCCTTAAATCTAAAATGATCAGGCTTGAAATTCAGAAGAAGGATTATAGTACGTCGTAAAAACGTATGAGCTTTCTCTTAACTGTCCTGAATACTCTACTCAAATGAAGTTGTTTCTCTTTTCAATCTTTAACTACGGAAAACAGCAATTCCTTTAATTTCTCCACATGGATTTCCAGTTGCTGTGCCTGCTCCCTTAGGGTCCCACTCAGAGATGTCAGGCCTTTGCTTTCATTTTCTGTGGCTGTTTTTTTCAGAAGGATCTTCCGTTC
>JAJKIP010000360.1 GCA_021154405.1 Segetibacter sp.
TGCTTGACTTGCTTTCATAATACAGTAAGTTTCTTGTCATTTTTGATAATTGAAGTTTAATTAATTGCCAGGGGCATTCGTAGTAGTAGTTATTATATATATGCGTGTAAAAGATTGCTCAATGAGCAGCTGATAACTGTTGATTTACAGCTAAACTGGTTTGAAATGATCATTATGTGGTTGTGAATAACCGGGAGGAGACTTTGAACCGGGCATGTGAATGCCGATAGTCATCATAGCAGAGCATTTGTATTCCATATAGCAGTAGTTTCTGAATTAAAATTAATTGATAATACTTATCTGATAATAATACTATTTTATCTATAGTTCATATTATATCTGCTTACCCTCACAGGATCATTCTTATAGGTTAGCAGGAAAATCAGCAAATTAAAGCTGAATTTAATAGAATAAACTTTCAGTCAGGTCAATAGTAAGCAGGCCTGCAATTGATACTTTTTGCAGGTGCTTTTGATAGCCTGATGCAACGGTGAAACGTTTTAATTGGGCTCGTATTGAATCCGCAGATCCTGGTAATAAGGTCTGGCTGCCATTTTCCATCAGCCCACAGACCTGTCAACCCTGGACACTATTAATATAATATCCTTGCTAAATGCTTATACGTTGTAAATATACCGGGCTATGATCCCGCAACAGGGAGCATTTTGTCTATAAATAGGTGATGGAATGTTGACGGAAGAATAAAAATCGATTGATATGATGCTTATTGTTCATGCAATCGGTTTAAATCATATGCAGATACAGCGAAGAGGTTGGGTAGTCAAGGTATTGCTTAACCTCTTTATATATTTAATATTATATATCTCTAAGAATATTCGGATTTGATATGAAGTTGAGAAATGAATGAAAATTGGCGTTATACTTTCGCTTATCGAGCTTATAATAAAAGGCTCCTTTTTTGGACCCTGACTTTTCTTTTTCTTTTTGCTTTATGAGTAACCCTGTTGTCATTACCCGCTTGCTGAAATTCCGCTTGTCGAATTCGGTATCATAAATTCCGTCATATAGATTCTGCAATTGAGGCAATGTGAATTTTTCAGGTAACAACTCAAACAGGATGGGATGAAAGGCGGCCTTATAGCATACACGGGACCGGGCCATTTTTACCATCTCATTATGATCAAAGATCAGGTCCGGTATTTCCTTCAGGGAGAACCATTCTGCATGGTAGTCTTCGTTCAGCTGTTTTTTGTATTTATCAATATCTATCAGCGCAAAATAAACGACCGAAATGGTCCTTTCAATCGGATCACGACGGGGATTACCAAAAGTGTGCAACTGTTCCATGTATACCTCTTTCAAACCAGTCAGTTGCTTTAATATCCGCGCAGTGGCCTGGTCAAACGCCTCCCCTTCCTGCACAAAACCTCCCATCAGGCTCCATTTACCTCGTTCGGGTTCAAAACCCCGCTGGATCAGCAATAGTTTTAATTCTGATCCATCAAAACCAAAAATAATACAGTCAATCGCAGCCAGTATCCTGACCTGCTTGGAATATCCCGTCATGCCCCTGTTTTATTATTATTAGCTTTTTGAGTGGTTTCCCTGGTTGACTTAATCGCAGGTTTTCTATTCCCCTTCTCTTTTAACCTTAATACAGAAATGGAATAGGGAGGAAAGCTGGTCTCGAAGCCTTGCCTGACACCCATTATGATTGATTTTTGGGGAGTATACCTTACAGGATCCGCAAATGAATTCTCCGCCTGCAGTGAATCTGAACGCAGCGTTATCAATTCTGCCTGCGGATTCAATTCCTGCATTCCATCAAGTTCCATTTTAATAGAATACGGACTATCTCCGCCATTGACAACTTTTACAATAATATCTCCGTTGTTTTTATCCCTTCCTGCAATACCGATTAATTTGGACGGCTCCTTATAGGTCATTAATAATTGTCCATCCAGGTAACAATCCACCTTATCGATCCCCACCTCCAGTTTTATTTCATACCATCTCCCTGTTTCTATAGGTTTAGGTAATCTCTTCTGTGGTGTTACATCGGCCACTGATTCATCAGACACCATTTCAAATACGCTATTAATATTCACGTAGGAACCAATATGCGCACGCAGGTGGGAACGTGCATTCTTTACTGCGAATGGGATGATGAATGCATTAGTGCCAGAGATCTTCCGGGCTTTCAGTTTCAGCGTATAAGTCTGAAAATTCCGATCCTTCAATATCATCAATCGTTGTGCACCCTGGGCCGTTTGTGCCATTGCACTGTCCTGCACTTTCCATGAGCCGCGGATAGCCTGCCATTCATCCGGACGTTTTATGAAATCACTGTTATAAACCAATTTCCCATTTTCATATACCTCTATATCTCTGTATTCCGTTTGGGTATCCCAGGTACCCAGGCCAATGCTTCCGCCATATTTTGGTTTAGGTGAAGCAGGTTCCAGTATTTTAAGCGATGATTTCAGATTTTCATCTGCCCGGTTCTCATTCATCATCCTGATGGCATAATAGGATATTCTTGCAAAACTTCGATCTGCATCAAAATTGATCAGGTTAACGGGCCAGTGCCTGGTATTTATATTTTCAAACAAAGGAGCATAGCTCGACATTTTAACCAGGTCTCCATTGTTCTCCATGCCCAATATATATACCGCATCATTCAGCGCAGCCAGCATATTTCCTCTTCCTACGCCGGAATTGGTTGCATACTCACCTACATATACATCATAATCCCCTCTTTTATACCGGTCAAAATGATCGAAATTATTGAAGGCCCAGTATGCAGCTTTATAGGCATGTTCATCCGCCACATCTGTTACCTTGATGCTGTCAAGCGTTCTTCTATTGATATCACCAATTCCCATAGCAGCGATGATCTCGATCTGCGGATATTTCTTTTTGATGGCATCATGGAATCGATTGTACCGGTGGGCATACCAGGGACCATGCTGTTCATTACCTACCTCCACATATTTTAATGGAAATGGTTTGGGATGACCGTTGGCAGCACGCACCTTACCCCATTTGGAAGTTGCTGGTCCCACTGCGTATTCAATTGCATCCAGCACATCGTCAATTACCGGTTGTAACAATTCATCTGGAATGAATGTACCACTACGAAATTCGCAGGATACACCTGCATTGAATACATAGAGTGCCTTTGCACCAATATCCTCACAGAATTGAAGGTATTCATGATAACCAAATCCATCACTTGACCAGTAGCCCCAAACGCTGAATGTGCCTGGTCTTTTTTCTACCGGTCCAATTGAATATTTCCAGTTAGGGGCGCTTTCTACATTTATTCCTTCCACAAAACAGCCACCGGGCCAGCGTACAAATGCCGGCTTAAGATCTGCGAGATATTGCGCAAGGTCTTTACGCAATCCATTTGGCCTGTTCTTAAATGTGTTTTGGGGGAATAATGAAACAAAGTCAAGCCAAAGCTTTCCGGTAGCGCCAAAGCTGAATCCAAATCTTGCCTTTCCATCACTACTCGCAGGGATCAATGTACAGCTATACTTTTTCCATCCGGCCGAACCAATGGGTGAAAAATTATGGGTCACCAGCATTTTTCCATCTTCGCCCTGCAGGAAAACAGTTAGCCGTCCTTTGTATGATCCATCCGTGCGTGCATAAAAGCTTAACTGATAAGCTTCTCCTTTTTTTGCATCAATTCCCCAAAATCCTTCATTGATCAGCCTGTCAGTCTTCCCGGAACCAAGGCTACTGATCTCAACCTGCATAGAATTGGGCGTGGCTTCATTCAAAGGGTTTTCTTTGGTTAGCGACAAAGAAATGGCCGCATTGTTTTCCTTCTCCAGTTTCCAATAAGGCCATTCCGATTTTAACGTCCATGGCATTTTCCAATCGGTAGCACGGCCGTTCAGGTTATAGTGGGGTGTTCGCTTGGGAACAATAAATCCATCTTCGAGTGTTGTGCCGGGTGGAATTCTGTTCTCTTCAAATCCCCGGTTCTGTATCATTTCTCCATACAGCCCCCCTTCTCCCCCATGACTTATCTCTTCAAAGAATATTCCATGAAGAGTGGGTGCAACAGTATTTTTTACAACACCTGTATTGATTTGCATGACTGCCTGGTCCTGTGCATTTCCTTTCAGGCTGGAGATGGAAATGAAGACCAGTGAAAGTCCGCCCAGTAAGCAGCCTTTTTGGTATTTGAATTGCATCTGTTTATTTGATATTTTATTTTGGCCAAATGGCGTTCGGCAAACCTCAGGTCATCTGTTTATTTTACAATCCATTCATGAACCCCCGTAGCATAGTCAGCAGGTAATTTGATCTCCACTCGCAATGCTGTTGTCTTTACGGGTTCAAATTTTATGCTGTCATACTTATCCTTTGTTATTTTATAATCGGTGGTGTTTTTAACAGGCACCCAATTCTCACCGTCTTTATATAATACTTTCCAGGAGGCAGGAATTCGGCAGCCACCAAACGGCGAATCATCAAACCAGTATATGGAAGATTCTGAAACAGTATACTCCTGGTCGAAATCATACTGTATCCATTCCTCTGTATTTTTCTTTGGCCACCAGTGCAGATAGATTGCTGAATTATCCGCAGAATTACGGGGATCATACTGATCATTTAGCCCATTCTGCATACGCTGACTTCTGACAGATGAAGTTACTTTGGCCTTTGATGCAATGGTTGGTGCAGGTTTGGGGCGTGCAGCTGATTCAACATAGGGGATCCAGACCATCATATCACCCGCTCCCCTGTTATTCCATGAATAATAAGGTATCGCCTTTACTTCCTGTTGTGTTTTCAATAAGGCATCGCTATCTACCTGTCTTCTTGTTGAACTTCCCGAGGCAGATAATACCAACACGCCATTGAGCAGGTCTTTGTTATAACTTTCCTTTACTTCTGCGTTTTCACTCACTACAATATTCTGCACAGACTTATCCAAATTATCAGGTCCTTCCAGGCAATAAACCAGTGGCCCTTTCTGAAATGCAAATCTTCCCTTATCATCTTCTACCTTATCACTAGCCATAACTTTCTCTACTTCCATTGGGAGATTGAGTTCAATCTTATCTCCTTTTTTCCATGTTTGGGTAATTACAGCATATCCTTTATCCATACTGTAATCCAGCTTCTTTCCATTCAGCTGAATGGTTATGGGAACTGCTGTTCTGTCTTCGAATGTATAAAGGTCACCGGGCATTGCTTCCTGTCTTGCCCAGCCCGGAATCCGAACCCGTACCGTGAATTTTGCTGTTTTAGCGGGATTAACCGTAATGCTGACTTTACCATTACAGGGATATTCTGTTTCCTGTTCTATGGAAACCTTACCTGCCGGCAGATTTAATTCTGCGCTATTTGACATAAAAAGATTTACATACAGGTTATTCTTATCCTGCGCATATACATAACCAGGAATCGAAGGCATAAACCTTGTCATATTTGAAATACAGCAGGCGCAGGAAAACCATGCACCACGCGAATGCTGACCCATTGATGCGAGTGGGTTGGGATAAAAGAAGTGGGTGCCATCCTGTGATATACCGGATAACAACCCATTATATAATATCCTTTCCATCACATCAATGTATTTGGCATCTCCATGCATCAGGAACATACGGCTGTTCCAGTATACGTTGGCAATAGAAGCGCATGTCTCTGCATAGGCCGACATATTCGGCAACTGGTAAGCTGCTCCAAATGCTTCCCCAGCACCAGTGGCGCCAATACCACCCGTGAGATAGATCTTTTTATCTACTACATCATTCCAGATATCATCGATTGCCTTGAGATATTGTACGTTGCCTGTTAACGCTGCAACATCTGCCATTCCAGTATACATATACGCTGCACGAACAGCATGACCTACTGCTTCATGCTGTTCTGTTACCATCTTTTCCGACTGGTTATATTCTGATCCCTGAATCTTTCCATTTCCGCGGATATCCAGGAAGAATTTTGCCAGATCCAGGTATTCCTTCTTTCCCGTTACCCTGTACATCCTTGCCAGGCCCATTTCTACAACCTGATGACCGGGAAAATATTCTGCTTTTCCCGGACCGAAATCTTTCACGAGCAGGTCAGCATTTTTAATAGCGATATTCAGCATTGTCTTCTTTCCTGTTGCGAGATAATGAGCAACAGCCGATTCATACAGATGTCCGCAGTTATATAACTCATGGCTGAGATCAGGATCCTTCTCCCAGCGTTTGGCGCCAATCCAGGGATGCAGCTTCTCCGGTTTCATGGTGCGAAATGTATAGAGGTATCCATCCGGCTCCTGGGCAGCCGCTATGATTGCTATTAAGGAATCCAGCGACTTTTCCAGTTCGGGGTTTTTCTTAACCTGTAAGGAATAGGAAGCTCCTTCTATCAATTTATATATATCTGTATCATCAAACGGGAATTCGGTAGTCTTCCCTGTTGGGATCTTTCCGGCAGCCATTAAGAAATTATTCACGCGGCCTGTCTCATAACATTTCCTGAGTACATACGGAATGGTAACGTTTGCATTCACTTCAATTTTCGGTTCCCAGAAATGATCATGCAGGTGCACCCTGGTAAAGGTAACCGGCTGAATGGGGTAATCCCTGTTTTGTGCATTGAGCCCCATGCCAAAGATCATGGTGAAACCAAATAGCGCTTTTTTCATAGTAATTTTCATCTTCATATTTTTTATTTTAGCCAGATGGAGCTTCGGTTCATCTGTATATTTTTCATTTTATTTTGGGTCAGATTGAGCTCCGCATGAATATCACAATCTCGCTGCAAAGTTGATCTTATTGGTAATGATCCAAGTTCCGTCAACATAAGGAACATTCAACGGATATAAGCGAATACCAAACTCCGGATTAATATTCAGGTTCAGATCATTAAAATTATTGGGTATCCTGTAGGAAACCGTATAGGCATTATTCAATGTGAATAACGGAAATGTGGGTGTCTTTGCAGGATATTCATAAACAAGGGCCGTATCCGTCTTTACTTCGTTGTAGTACGGATTGAATTGTTTGAACGCATATCTTAATCCAACCTGTGTTACAAGCGGAAGACTAACCCTCGGTATTACTTCATTATTCAGTGGGTTCCACTTGTTACCATTCTTGTCAACAAACTTGATGATGATCCTGTTGGGACCCGGTATCCGTTGAACAGTTACAGAAAATGCAGATTGAGTAGTAAAGATCAATTCCTGTCCCGGAGTGGACGTTGACGCAAACTGACGGGTTATCTGCGAATCCACAGCAGGAGTAAGACGGATCTTTGCTATGCTGTTCAGTTGCCTTGTTCCTTTTACATTGGAAACTTCTATATCAAAATCATAAGTCCCTGTATCCGCATATACAGAAGCAGGGGTTACTTCCAGTCTGCCTCCAATTGGATTCACATTAAAAGGTTTGTATTTGGCAACACCCAGTTTTGCACCAAGCTGGGCAAGTGTAGTATCCGTTGCCACTATTTCTCCTTTGTATATAGCTATCTCATATTCCGTTGTCAGTTTAGTAGCTGGCGCGCCATTCTTATCTCTTACTGCCAGCAATTTTACATTGAGAGGAACGGTTGAACCATCGGCTTCAATAGGCAGACTGGTAGTTACTCTTCCCAGTGAGGCCGCAAAAGGATTGTTACGATAAAACAATCGATCACTCAGGAAACCGGTCTCGGGCTTTTTACAGGCGTAAAAGAACAGGCCGCAGGCCATTAACAGTAGTATATCGCGAAATTTCATTGTTACTCTTTTTTAATTTTCTAAAATAAGAAGGTTATCAACTGTTGTCAATAACTGCTAAACACATGCGTGTTATTCAGTACATGCAGGGTAGTTGTACCATTGGAGGTTTTAATGCCCGTGGTCTGGCACAACACATTAATGTCACTTTCATTTGGTGGTGGCACTACGCCTGGAGTATCGAGGGCACCACGCACTTTTACAAAAAATAAAAGATAAGTTGGTGCAGTTGTCCGGTCTGTATAAGGGGCCCCGGTCTGCAATACTTTCAA
>JAJKIP010000361.1 GCA_021154405.1 Segetibacter sp.
AGCAATTCTTCAACCAGGGCCTTGCCAATGCCATCTGTTCCACCGGTAACGACTACAACTTTATCTTTAAAATAACCAGACATAATCGTGCAAACCTACTTTAAAAAAAATTAATAACTGGGCGGAGCAGGAGATAGGTAAGGATGGACAAGTTTATGGAATCCTTCTTTCCTTCTCGTTTTTAGCCTCACCCTTCTATCTTATCTTTGCCCCCTGCATTAATCAACCACCACATGGTATATTCCGCTCCAGAAATAAGAACTGTGAATGTGACCCGGTATGTAACACCGTTGCGGGAAGGAGGTTCACTGCCAGCCATTGCAGAGGCGGACGATGACTTTTTATACGTAATTAAATTCAGAGGCGCTGGACAGGGAATCAAAGCATTGATTGCCGATTTGATTGGAGGTGAGATAGCAAGAGCGCTGGGATTGAAAGTCCCGGAACTGGTATTTGCCAACCTGGATGAGGCGTTTGGCCGAACTGAACCCGATGAGGAAATACAGGACCTGCTAAAGGCCAGTGTGGGACTTAACCTTGGAATTCATTATCTCTCGAGAGCTATTACCTATGATCCGGCAGTTGAGAAAATAGATCCTGCGCTGGCATCAGTAATTGTGTGGCTGGATTGCCTGCTGATGAATGTAGACCGGACTGCCCGCAACACAAATATGTTGATCTGGCAAAAGGAATTATGGCTGATTGATCATGGAGCATCACTTTATTTCCATCATAGCTGGACAAATTGGGAAGAGCAGGCAGTAAAGCCATTTGTGCAGGTAAAGGACCATGTATTATTATCCAGGGCGAATGACCTTGAAGAAACGGGTAAGCGATTAACAAAACTGTTGAGGCCAAAAGTGATTGAAGCGATTGTGAACCTTGTACCAGGAGAGTGGCTGGCTGCAAATTCATATGTTAGTTCTGCCAATGAAGGAAGGAATGTATATATCGAATTTCTAAATAAGCGGGTAGCCGCTTCGGATATATTTGTAAAAGAAGCATTGTATGCAAGGAAATCATTTGTTTGAGTATGGCGTGATCAGGATGGTGCCGAGAGTGGAACGGGAAGAGTTCCTCAATATCGGCGTGATCCTGTATTGCAGGGGCAAGGATTTCCTGGAACTGATCTTTACATTAAATGAAAAGAAGCTGAAGGATTTTTGTGAGGGTGTTGATGTGAAAGAATTGAAAGAACATCTCGCGGCCTTTGAACATATATGTTTAGGAAGAGAGGAGGGTGGTCCGATTGCGAAGTTGGATACTGCTTCTCGTTTTCGATGGTTAACTGCAAAGAGGAGTACAATTGTTCAGACCTCTGCAGTACATCCGGGTTTCTGTAATGATCCGATGGAGATGTTGCACCGGCTTCATGCGCAGCTAGTCCTTTAATCCCGATAGCTATCGGGATCAGGATTCACGCACAGTTGGTATTCTAATCCCGATACCTATCGGGATCTCAGCAAATGAGCTATTAACTTGATTTTCAGCCCACGTAATCCACATACTGTGAACGATTTTTTTGCCTTTTTTTTGGAAGGGGAGGCTCGTTCCTGTATTTTTGCACCCCCATTGAACGCCATAGCCTTGGTGACGGCGTTTGAGACGGGTTTTAGGTGCCGAAGCTTTGGTTTAGGCGACTAAAAGATCTCCTAACTCTCCCGATAACTATCGGGATGGTAGAGATGATGATCTCGTAGCTCAGTTGGTAGAGCACAACACTTTTAATGTTGGGGCCCTGGGTTCGAGTCCCAGCGGGATCACTTATTGAAGATTAGGTGTCTGAAAATCAGGCACCTATTTTTTTTGCTCTATAATTTACTCTATAAAGAACTCTTTGATCGCTGATAGCTTACTTTTTATTACTCTGCATGAACTATCCTTACAAAGATAAATTATTTTCAATTGTGTTAACGTGTAGATACCAACATCCGTTAGGTATGGGTGTTGGTTAATACAATAGACCTCTTCGAATTTTGAACAGGTTACCTGTTTCCACTTTCCTTCTCTATATCGTAATTTTGAAAAAAGGAAAGTGATGAAAGATTTAGTGAAAAGGGCGAAGTCCTTTATGACATTCGACTACCCGTTACAGACAGCTATATCAGGACGCGATTTGCCAATACTCATAAAAAGCTTGAAGCAGAAACCCAGGGATGGAGTAACGTGGCCACTATTTTAAAAGGAAAGCCTATGAATTTTCAATTAGTAACTATTGACGAATATTGCCCGACACTTACTTACGATTTTAGGATTAAACATTTGCGTGATACACACCTTGTTGACATACTAATCATTTCATTTCACGGAAATTATCGAGATGGCTCGACAGGTAAATCTGACGCTGGTTTAATTAAAGGAATAATTACGACAGGACTTTCGGTATTTCGACCATTTTCGTTATTAATTGACTTTACGGATTTTGAATATAATTGGGGTGACGACTTTAATTTATCGTTTGAAGAAACCGAACCAACGGCATCGGTTATTTTAATTGGTGAGAAATGTAGGCGAGCAATGTCAACTCTTACATTTGGCATGGCCACAGACAAAGACATAGTTGACAATGAATTTTTCTTTGACGATTTTGATAAAGCAATCGACAAGTTAGAAAGCAAGCATGTGTAGATTCTTATTAGATTTCGGTAGGCAAAAAATAAACAATGAACTTTAGTTATAAATTTAGCTGCGGTTACTGGCTGACGATTTTCAAATACCGCCACATCGCCAATTCCGGAACGTTGCCTTTTATTTTTTCAGACACCCTATTAATTTGAAATGACTAAGATGATATATTTAATAATTGGACTCATTGCAGTTGGACTTATTTCATACTTTTTATTCTTTAGACAAAAACAAAATGTTGCAACAATAACGCACGAACAAGCAAGCACTAATCAAGGTGACACAGACTTTCCACCAAAACCAAAATGGAAACCAAACTTACCTGTTGATATAGAACTGATTTATGAAAAAGCGAGATACTATACAGGCGATAAATTACAATTTGCAGTTTTCAAAAACGGTACTATAACATTTTTCTCAAACAAGGTTGACAATATACAAGATAGTGCAAAGGCATCGCTTGATAAGATTTACAATTTTCATCCTGACTTCAAACCAATGACGATGGATGATGGAAATTATCTGATTGAATATAGCCAACCTGCATTTACTATTGTATTCAAAGATGAAATAGAAAACCATTGGGATTACATAGACAAAAATCACCAAGACGGAATTTGTAGAGCAGAAGTTTTAATTAACGCACAAGGACAACACAACGTTTTTGACAGCGTAGGAAAAATTTGTCTGTATGGACGGGCAAAGATGTTCATGGACGCACAAGACCCGAAAGTAGTAAAGACATTTGACCCAACATCACAATAAGACAGCAGGCAACATTGGATTTTATGCAAATTGGGCTTGATCTTGTGTCATCAGCTATCTGCAAATCTGAGTTTCAGTCCGCCGCAGCGAATTACTATCAACTTTTGTACATAACTTCAACAATATATTTTCAATCAGCAGCAGTTCGGGCTGACGAGTCACGGAATATTAGCACAGCAGAAAGCCCTGGCCGTAGTGCGTTACTTTTTCAAAGCTGTCCATTAATGCAAGTATTCAGACAAGACCTTCTTCAAATTTGCGACAAATTCCTGCAAGAAAAAATTGGCAGACAAGAAGTTGAAGACTATGCTTGGAACCTTATAACAAGCGACGACCTTGAGTGGAACGATGACATTATTGCTGAAACTCTGTTTGACTGGGATAATGAGGAAATTAACTTTCCCATTAACAAAGTGAATATGCAGCTTTGGAAAAAACGATTAACAACAAGCATTGACGAATTGCCTGCACACAACATTTGGAATTTTCATATTGACAAACAGAAAGAAATTTGTGATAAATACAGCTCTAAGTGGACACCTATCAATAACAAATTGTTTGTAGGAGCTTCTGACAATTTACACAATGACCCGATTCATGGACTAAGGCATCCAAATGACAAAGAGACCACGAAAGGAACAACTGGTTGGTTCATTTGGACTGGTGAATATTCAGAAGCTGATGACTTTTTCAAACCAATATGTGCAGAACATTTGCTGCAAATTAGACCTCAAATCATCAAATATTTGGGACTTGACGCTGGTTTCAGATTTCTTGCTGACAGTAATGGTTATGAAGATGTCTTGTATGACGAAACGCTGAAACAAATTGGATAAATCGAACGCACTATATCGGGTTTTATGCAAGTTGGGCATGACCAGCAACAGCAGCAATGTGTAAATCCAGGCTTTAGTTCCGGCGAAGGAATAACTATCAGATTTTGTCAATAACTTTAACAGTATATTTTCAATCGGCAGACACAATACAATTCCCAACATGCATAATGCCCTTGAACGTTAGCATCAAATAGAATGGACACTAACAGCATAGCTAATATTACTTCTGACCTACTTAACAACTTGGAGAAAACAAGTGGACTAACGGACTTGCCTTCACAGCAAAGCTTTCTGGACATCCTAAAACTTGACAAGGCAATTCTCTATTTGCTTGTTGACTGGTCTGGACCAGAGAGAGTGTCACGTTATAATATCTATAAAGCAATCAATGAACTTGGGAAAAAATGTGAAATACCTGTATATAAAATTGACTGTACCGACCAAACAAAAGAATTTATTATAGATTGGCTTATTGCACAACGAGAAAATAAGAAAGAATTCTATTATGGAGGTTGGGGAGAAGCTTTATTTATAGAAAACGGAGCCATCGTTGACCTAATTAAAAATCCAGGACAAATTGGACTAGACAAAACCAGGGAAAAGTTAAAAGAATGGAACAATACTGCTGCGACCAAGCCCTAAACCGTTAATTGGTAAAAAAATTCAATGGTATTAAACAATTATGAGCTTCGAATATTTATGAGTTGTGTGCAATTATATTTAACAATCAATCCGATTACGACCTAATGAACTCAGATAATTCTAGAATCCTCATTGTCAATTTTTGGAAGTGGTTTAAACAGAATGAATTTATTTATCGCAGCATTATCAATGACAACAAAACTGACTTGATAGATGATATTCTTAATAAACTTATAGAAATTCAAAAAGGATTGGCGGTAGAATTTGAAGAGTCTAACGGAATTTATGTTATGACGATTTCCGCTGATGGAGTAGAAGATAATTTTGATATTGTTCAAAAAATTATAGCTGATGCTCCACAAATAAAAGATTGGGAACTTGTTGCCTTTAGACAGCCTTATGCAAAACACAAACTTGACAAAATTGTGATTACTGTATATGGACACACCTTAGATCCGAAACAAATTATGTTCTTACCAGTTATTGAAGATGGAAAGATTTATATTCAAATATTTTCTTCTGAAATAAATGAAGAAAATAGAAACAAAATTGGTTATGGGTGTCTAATACTGCTCGATAGCATAATTGGAGAATACGCTTGCGTCAAAAAAATAAATGGCTTCGAATACTACAACATGAAGGAAGCGACTGATTTTGAAAGCGAATTAAGGCCTTTGATAGAAATTCGAGAGTACTTGGATTTATATTATCAACAGAAAAATAACTGAACATAGCTACTCAATTAGTTGTAGAATGTTAAAAATCAGCTATTAAGAGTAAGGCGAAGTAATGATAAGTAAAGAGCAAAACGCCTTGCAGTATCCCAGCAGGATCACTGATAAAGTATTAGGTCGCTGTAAATTAGCGCCCTTTTCTATTTGGGCTTTTTTATAGTTTATCTATTGCAGATGGCTCGATTTTCTGATGGTACTTTAGCTCAGTAGATATGTCTTTGTTAATTTAAGACAGTTATCGGTCAGGTTGCGCCTCAGCCTTTGCTTTGTGCACTATTTTTTCGAGCTGTATTTTATCATTCGTAACAACTGTCTTCACTGCCAGTTCAAACAACTGCCTGTTAATGCCTTTCACGATTCCCGAATTCAGGTCATTGATTGTTGTAACTCCGCTGGTGGTATCACCTAACTTTTTTGAGCAGCCAAAGACAAAAACTTTTGGAGTTAAGGGTATACCGACGATTGCTACTTCCTCGATATTGGGGTTGTAATAGTGGTTGATGCGGTCGCGCAGCAGTATACAGCCAATGTCCGGCAAAAGAAAAGTTTCTTCGGTGTTTATCCGGTAAATATTGAAATCCAGGTCACCCATCTTTTCTAACCTGCGGGCCGCTACTGTCGGGTAATCGACTACATTGGAATACTTAGTCTTTTTGCTTTCCTCTATGGAACTTTCTATTGCTTGGGCTTGAGTCTCATCCCCCAATAGCCGCACCTTATAAGCGGTTTCCAGCATGAGTTTGTCGAACCCATCGTCCAAGA
>JAJKIP010000362.1 GCA_021154405.1 Segetibacter sp.
AACCTCAAAATGAATGAGGTGATGAAAGTGATGGCCATCGTTACCTGTCTGCTGGCGCCTGCCACGGTGATTGGCGGCATTTTCGGAATGAATTTCGAATCAATCCCTTATCTCCATAACCAGTACGGCTTCTGGATAGCCGTAAGTCTCATGTTAATTATTCCCGTATGGATGATCATGATGTTTCGGAAAAGAGGCTGGTTTTAATAGTAGTTTTACTTTCCGGACATTACTATTAACTTTGTTTTTGCAATTTGTTTTTTCTCCTGCCGTTTTATACAGACCCACGCTTCAACCCATAAGTACAATTTTATTTTTTTAAATCGTAAATGATCCATTATGGCTGCTGACAACCATCAGGAGGATAACCTCTATTCCTATGATTCGTTTGGTGAAAAAAGAAAACCATCCGATCATCGCTTTTTATGGTGGTGCGCGGGCGCACACCAGGACTTATTGAAACAATATCCCTCTGAACATGCAAAGTATTCAGGGCTGGGCGGCGTGATCCTCGCCACCTTTGTATTGGCTGGGCTTTCTGCGGGATATGCCATTTATACCATCTTTAATAACCTGTTGTTAACCTTTTGCTTTGCCATCATCTGGGGTCTGATCATATTCAACTTTGACCGATTCCTTGTTGCCACCATGCGCAAGTATGGCATCTCCAAACGCAAACAGATCTGGATGGCAGTACCCCGTATCGCATTGGCGCTTTTGATAGGATTGACTATTGCTCGTCCCCTTGAGCTTAAGATATTTGAGAAGGAGATCAATACCAAAGTGGTGGAGAATGTTCATAAGAAGATCCAGCTGAATGACAGTCTGCTTAAAATAGAATCGGCCAACCTAGCTCAAACGGCAACGGACGAAAGAAACAGGCTTATAACAAGGAAGCAGCAGATTGAAGATACTTTGCATCAACTGCAACAGGCCTACCTGCATGAAGCAGATGGAACAGCCGGATCCATGCAGCGGGGCATTGAAAACATCACACGACTGAAATTGAATGCCTTTGACCAGGCAAGAACACAATATGGGCCCGAACTGGCGCAACTCAATACTGGTATTCAGGAGCAGGATCGAATTCTGAACGATGCCAATGCGGGTCTTGAATCCAAAAGGAAATTGTATGAACAGGCTGCCGTAGCCAATGTGGGTTTCCTGGAACGCAATAAAGCGCTTTCTGATCTAAATAGTGAAGAAAGCAGTGTATTCTGGACCAGCCTGCTGATATCACTATTGATAATTCTGATTGAGGTGGGACCAATACTTTCCAAGCTTATTATGCCGGTAGGTCCTTATGATATTGCGCTGGCCAAAGAAGAGCTGCTGGCCATGGCTGCTTCCGAAAATGATATCCGGCAGGATAAAGAAGTGTCCTATGAAAAGAAGAAGGTCTTTTATCAGAAACAAAAGGAGATGTCAGACAAACTGGTATCTAAATTATCCTCTCTGCAGGAAAAACATATCAACGAGGAACTGGAGAAATGGGAACGGGGTGATTGGGATCCGCGAGACCACCGTGCATCAATGGATGAAGTAATGCGAAAAATAAAAGAGAAATACCAGTTGGGAGAAGATGGTCTTATTTAGAAGTTGGCCTATCTCTTCTTATAGACTGGTACTGTGCTGCAGGCCTCGCCGTACATAATACTTTTAACCAGGGGAAGAAGAAGTTTGGTTATTTCAGCATAGGCGAAATCGCCAATGGGCACTTCTCCACATCCTTTTATTACCACTCTTTTATCCGCAAATTCATTTTTATTAATATTGGAGAGATTCTGCAGGAATAAGTGGCGGTGAAGTTCTTTTTCATCGCCCATCACAATATCTTTTGCCACTGGCTGGAGGTAGGATACAACCAGCATATAGGCCCACATTGGAATGATGGCATCGGCAGAACAATAAACAGCTACATATTTATCGCGATAAGGCTCCCAGTCATGGTCCTTTAATTTATCCCTGAAATCTTTTTCTTTCAGTATCATTTCCATGAACAGAAAGCCTTTCAGATCAAAGACAGCCGTATTCTGCCGGGGATAGAAATCCTCCAGATCGATTGTTACCAACCCGCTTTCAGCCACCTTATTTACAATGGGATCGCTCATCTGGCCAGGTTCATTATTTTAAAACAAATGTACGGTGTCTACAGTTTTGGATAATCACAAAACGCAAACACCGTACATCTATAACAAGTTTCTAATAATTAAGTTTGCTCCTGTTGTCCTTGATATTGGCGGCTTCCTGTAGTGCTACAAGCGCAGGACTCTGCTGTGATTGCATAACCATCTGCTGATATTGCATTTGCATTTGCTGGATCCTCTGCTGACGCTGTTCATCCACATTGGCTCCGGCAATAGGAGTGGCAGAAATATCTTCCACTCTGATCACATAAACGCCACTCGTTCCTTCAATTGGCGCAGAGATCCTGCCTTTATTGGCAGGGTTAAAGGAAGCTCCTATTACTTTGGGCTCAAAGGAAATTTTAGATGCCTGGCTACCCTCAAAACGTATGCTGTCTGCCGTCTCAATCTGCTTGCCACCCAGGGCCTGTGCAGCTGCTTCCAATGTAGTAGCAGAAGCTACTTTTTTACCAATCATCTCGGCTTTCTTATGATTTTTTAATATGGGCTCTACCATCAGCCTGGCAAGTCTTACACTCCTGGTACCTTTTTTATTCACATCTGTTACCATTGCAACCACGTAGCTTTCTCCCACTCTTTCAGGTGCCAATACATCCCCAAGGTCCGCAGCATAAATATTCTTAATAAACGGTCTTGAAACGCCCAGGGAAGGAAGTTGAAATGCGTTCGGTAAGATATTCTGCTCGTATAATTTATTAATTCCTTTCGACTTCAATTTCTCTGCGTTGGCATCAAATGATTTCTGATCGCGACTATCACCGGCAAACCTGGTAGCTTCATTGCTGGCATTGGCATCTGTTTCTTCACTTGCTTCTATAGGTTTGGCCAGGTATGCAATCTGATAATGAGTTTCGGGTTTAATGTGATTTAATATTTCAATATAGTGCCAGCCAAACTGGGTATGTACAACTTTTTTGTCGCCGGGTTTGCCATCAAATAAAATGAACTTTCCAAATTCAGGCGCAAAACCTTCGCCCTGGATTTGAGTAGATGAAAAAGTCATTACCCCTTTTTCACGATGAGATGCCTGGTCGGTTGTAAACCTTGTTTCCAGCGTATCAAAGTTGGCCCCATTCTTTATTGCAAGCGCAATGCTATCTGCCAGTCTGTGAGCCACGCTATCATCCATCAAAGGTTGCTGGGTTTGAGGATCAGTTGTTCCCAACAATATATGCCTGCACTTTACTGAATCAGGCAGTATTTTGGAATCCACCATTTTGGCCAATACATAATTTCCACCATCGAGGTAAGGTCCGTAAACTGCGCCTTTTGGCAGTGTGAGAATAGTGTCTTTGAATCCTGCACTCATTTGCTGGTTGGCGGTCTGCAATTGGGATTTAGGATAATAATCATCTGTGAATTTGATGGTGCTTCCAACCCTGGTTAAGAAATTCTCTATTTCTTTAGTGGTATCAAATTCAGGTTTGAGATCCGTTATATCTTTAAGGGTAGCTGCCGAGTCTGCAGCAGTAGGCAATGCGCTGAAAGCAACATAAGCAATACTGCGACTTTCATCCTGTTTGAACTGATCTTTATGTGCGTTTACATAATCTTCTACTTCCTTATCACTGATAGTTATAGTGCTATCAGGAATGCTGGTGTATACTTCTCTTACAAATGAGATCTTTGACAACTGGCTGTTATCATCATTCTGTTTTTGAATGTACCATTTCGGATAATTGATAGTATTACTCAATAAGGAATTATATTTTTCATTCATCCGCACAAATTCCAGATCGTGCATATAGGCATTTAGCTCAGCTTTTTGTTCAGGCTTGGCCTTGCGCATTGTTTCATCAATCTTTGATTTAGCCAGTCGGGCATCATAAATTCCCGTTTTGGGATCAGAGAAAAGTTGGCGGAGGTATTGAGGTGGATTAGGTCCATAAAGGATATCACCTAATTCCCTTTTTCCAATTTGCATACCCAGCTCATTGATCTCAGATGCCATTAGCAAACGGTTCACTTCACCTCTCCAGGCAAGTTCAATGGCCTGCTGACGTGCACCGGTGCCGGTATATCCCTGTTGTTTTAAACCTTCTTCCTGCTGATCTATTTTTTTACCGAAATCAGTCAGGCTTATTTCCTGACCATTCACTGTACCTACTGCAGTTCCGGAACTTCCTCGGAACAAACTACCTCCATTTTCAAAGGCAAGCATAACTACAAAGGTGAGCAGGGCAACCGCAATGATTATCGCCATCAATTTCGCATACTTCTCCTGGATCTGCTGTATTACTGACATATTGAGTAACAGTTTTAAAAAAGGATTGCAAAAATATGATTTTTAGGCATATAAAGAGGTTAAACGGGCCGGTGAGAGGCTCATTTGGCATCAGATAATCCCAACCCGAATAAAAAACCCGGATAAGGCTTTATAAATCAATCAGTAATAGCATCAATAGCCATTTTATCTTCCACCTTTGGGATGAACCAGTTTCATTTCTTTGATCAGATGCCCCGCGCCAGCATATTTATCAATAATAAAAAGGACATAACGGATATCGACCATAATATTGCGGCAAATGGAAGGATCATAGCTGATATCACTCATGGTGCCTTCCCATACCCTGTCGAAATTCAGTCCTATAAGATTTCCGGAGGCGTCCAGTGCCGGGCTTCCTGAATTGCCGCCTGTGGTATGATTGGATGCAATAAAACAAACGGGCATTCTCCCATTCTTTCCATATACACCATAATCTTTCTTTACATAGAGATCGCGCAGCTTTTGGGGTACATCAAACTCATAATCGCCTGGAATATATTTTTCGATCACTCCATCCAGGTAGGAATTAAAATCATATTTAACTGCGTCCCTGGCAGTGTAACCGTTTACTTTTCCATAGGTGATCCGCAGCGTGCTATTGGCATCCGGATAAAAAGCTTTTTCCTTAAATACTTCAATCTGGGCCTGCATGTAGGTCCGCTGCAGCTGGTTGATCCTTGCCTGTACCGTATTTAATCTGGGCAATATATTGGTGTTATAATCGGCTATAATTTCTTGGTAAGCAGCATAGGCCTTATCGGTTTCCAGGCTTTGCAATAAAGCATCTGGATCTGATTGTGCCAGGGCCAGTGTTGCTTTTCCATTATCCAGATCGGTATTATCATATATATCATTGGCCCACTTTGCAAAATCAGTCACCTCCTTCACTCTGGGGCTTATATATAAAGGCAACAATCCTTCAAATAGTTTTTTGTCAACAACTGGTTCGTATTCGTTGTAGAATTGATTCAGGGAATCCCTGAATCTGGCGAGAATATTATCATAATCAGGTTTGCCACGGGATTGCTGTACATACTTAATCCGGTTGAATAGTGAAAACAATTCAATCCTGTTAGTTATTTCGGTATGATAGTCTCTTGCAAGTCCCAGTGGTTCAAGTTCAGTATAGGCTGCCTGCATTTCCGTCAGGAGATTGCCGTATTGTGATTTCCATTGGGGATTAGCATCCACTCTTTTTTGAAATTCCGCTTCATATTTTTTCTTTCTATCCAGTGCATCGGTCCTTGTCAGACCCAATACTTCGCCTTTCCATTTTTTCCATGAATTGCTTACTAAGGCATATTTGTCTGCGTATTCTATTTTTATTTTTTCATCCTTCCGCATAAAACTATTCAGAATAGCCAATGCTTTTTCGCGCACTGCAATTTTAGCAGGATCATTCACTTCCGCTATTTGTTTTACAGCTATCGCTGGCAGGTATTCGGTGGTTTTGCCAGGGAATCCGAAGACCATGGTAAAGTCTTTTTCTGCAATGCCATCCAGGGAAATATTGAGTGATTTTTTGGGAACATAAGGAACATTATCGGGAGAATAATCCGCTGGTTTATTGTCCTTTCCCGCATAGATCCTGAATACAGAAAAATCTCCTGTATGTCTTGGCCACATCCAGTTATCTGTATCCTGCCCGAAATTTCCAATTGCTGCAGGAGGCGCACCAACCAGGCGCACATCCGTATAAGTTTCAGTAATAAATAGAAAATACTGGTTGCCTTCAAAAAAAGCTCTTGTGAACGCTTTTTGGTAAGACTCCTTTTTGGCAGCTGCATTGATATTCCGAATATTCTGATCTACAGCAGCCTGTCTTTCCGATTCTTTCATGTCAGCCGTAACACCGTTCAATGCTGCCTTTGTTACGTCCTCAATTCTTACAATAAATGTCACATACAGGCCCGGATTGGTTAATTCCTGGCCATTATTCATTGCCCAGAATCCATCCCGGATATAGTTATGGTCAAGGGTAGAATGATTTTGTACTGCGTCAAAACCACAATGGTGATTAGTCAATACAAGCCCTTTGGAAGAGATCACCTCACCGGTGCAAAAACCTCCAAAGCTTACGATCGCATCCTTTAAACTGCCTGCATTTATGTTATAAATGTCTTTGGCACTGATCTTCATCCCCAGGCTCTTCATTTGCTTTTCATTCAACTTCTCCAATAAAAAAGGAAGCCACATTCCTTCATCGGCGCTAGCTAAAGTTGCAATGCTGACAAATAGTACTACTAATAAATGTTTGATCGACTTCATTCGCTATAATTTGAAGCAATAAAATTAAGTAATCCGCTTTAGATGAATGATTATGAGGCTTTGATCCTAATAATGTAAATTCATGACAGGGCGAAGTGTTTGTTTTTGACAGATCAACGAAGGAAGGCTTAAATCAAAGTATTTTTCCCCACTCACCTGTTAATGGGGTTCAAATTATGTGCATATCTGGTCGTGAAACGTGTGTATGAAATAGAACTCTTGGCCGCTAAATTTCAAAGCTTATCCAAAAACCGGCAGGCCGGTACACATACTAAGAGTTATTAAGTAGAAATTCACAGCCGTTACTATTAAATTATTGTTGTATTTATACAGGTTGGTTTTTGACATCGTTGTGGATATGCTACTGGAATCCAGTACTGGCGCGAAAACAATATGTGTATTTCCTTGTTTTAAATGTGGATAACAGCGAATGGCTAAATTTGTAAAAATTGTTATCCACGAATTCACACCCATAATAATAATAAGCTTTTTTATAAAAATTATATTATTACTATTAGTATTTAAGAAGGTGGGTGGATGAAAAATGTTTTTGACAATTTGCGAAAGGGTTTTGAATATTGCTGCCCCGATCAAAAAAAACGCGATGCAAACAGAAACTTTGGAAAATGCAAAAGCCCATGTGGATCAAAACGGCTTCCTCGATGTAGAACTGGATCCGACGCTTGACCTTTTTGCCGAGATCGAACGGCTCAAAAAGCAGAAGAATGCTGTTTTGCTGGCGCACTACTACCAGGAACCTGATATCCAGGATGTGGCTGACTATATCGGGGATAGTTTAGGCCTGGCTCAACAGGCCCAAAAGACCAGCGCAGATATGATCGTTTTTGCGGGTGTGCACTTCATGGCTGAAACGGCCAAGATCCTTAATCCGGGAAAGAAGGTGGTTATCCCTGATCTGAAGGCCGGTTGTTCTCTGAGCGATAGTTGCCCGCCCCCGCTTTTCAAAAAGTTTAAGGAGCAGCATCCTGACCATGTGGTAGTGAGTTATATCAACTGCAGCGCCGGGATTAAGGCCCTGAGTGATGTGATCGTTACAAGCAGTAATGCCAAAGTGATCGTTGAAAGTTTTCCAAAAGACCAGAAGATCATTTTTGCACCCGATAAGAATCTGGGTGCGTACATCAACAAAGTAACCGGCCGCAATATGGTCCTCTGGAATGGGGCCTGTATGGTTCATGAAATATTCAGTCTGGAAAAGATCACGCGATTGAAGACAAGACATCCCAATGCCAAATTTATTGCCCACCCGGAATGTGAAGAACCGGTACTCCGTATGGCAGATTATATCGGATCCACTACAGGTTTGTTGAAGTTTACTCAAACAGATCCTTCTACTGAATACATAGTAGCTACTGAAACTGGCATATTACACCAGATGATGAAAGCTTCTCCTCAAAAGACCTTTATTCCAGCGCCACCAACTAACAGCTGTGCCTGCAATGATTGCCCGCATATGAAACGTAATACACTGGAGAAATTGTATCTATGTATGGAATACGAGATGCCCGAGATCCTGATGGATGAAGAGTTGCGTGTGGCTGCCAAAAAACCAATTGAACGGATGCTTGAGATCAGCGCCAAAGCAGGATTGTAAATTTGCCATTCACCAATTATTCCAATGATTAAAAAGTACTCCATCAATCTTGAAAAGGAAGGCCTTTTTCAATACGTATTGGGACTGCTTTGTTTACTTGTTTATGTGGGATGCCTGTTCTTTCCATTAATGGATAAAGATGCAGCGCATCACGCCAACATAGCGCTGCATATGTTGCAGTTCAATGACTATGTTAGCCTGGTAGACCGGCATATGGAATATCTGGATAAACCTCATTTCCTCTTCTGGGTTTCAGCAATAAGTTTTAAGATATTTGGGGTAAATACTTTCGCGTATCGTTTGCCAGCTATTATTTTTGGACTTATCTCAATTTATAGTACTTATAAACTGGCTCGACATTTATCCAATAAAACTACAGCTAAGCTGGCGGCAATCATGCTGGCCACAGCGCAGGGTTTTATTCTTTCCATAAATGACGCAAGAATGGAAACCCCGCTTATGGCGGCTATTATTTTTGGATTGTGGCAGCTGATAGTTTTTATCGATACAAAAAGGTTTTGGAATATAGTTCTGGCAGCCCTTGGTGCTGGAATTGCCTTTTCAACAAAAGGATGGATAGGTCCGGCAATAATTTTTATAGCTACCTTCTTTTATATTTTACTGAACAGGAAATGGCAAGTATTAACATATTGGAAGACCTGGCTATTCATAC
>JAJKIP010000363.1 GCA_021154405.1 Segetibacter sp.
GCAGGCTGCGCAAAACCAAAACCGCTGATCAGCAGGGCCCCAAGCATCAAATAATATTTTTTCATTTCCGTATTATTATTGCATGAACAACCATTTCAATTCATCTATTTCAAATCTCCGCCAATAATATTGGTCACATTGGCGACCTGGGCTAAGACCCTTTTCAATAGCATAGTGCTGGTACCTGCTTTATACAGGTCCGCCCGGAGGTAAACTGTATTATCGGCCTCGCTCATTCCTATTTTGATAATATCAAAATGATCATTCTGCCGGAGCAGATATTTGTACTTTGTCTCATCAATTTTTCCCGATAATATTTCAGTGAGGTTGGTATAAACAATGTACAGATCACTTATTTTCTGTATCACCACATCAAAGGAAGCAATGTTTGCTCCTTCATAGGGAATCACGGCCACACTGTCATTAACTATTCTGAAAGGCAATCGCGTACCACTTAACATCCGTTCCAATTCAGTAACCGTCTTTTTTACAACCGGCTTCTGTTTTACCTGACCAAAACAGGCACCCGCTGATATCAGGAAACAAAAGAAATATAATGCGCATTTCATCTTATCTATTTTTTAAATGAAGGTTCCGGGAGAAATTTTCAACTGGTTCTTTGAATAATTTATCGCTGAAGGCAAATACGGCACAGGCAGTTGTTCGATCCTTCCTGAAGGAATTAAGCATCACAATGCATTTTCTTTTGCCGCGATAGAAATTGCCGATCGCCAGTGTAGAAACCCATCCATCCCATAGCTGTTCCGTCAAGACCCTTGCAGGCTTTTTATCAGCTTTGGCCCATTGTTTCACTACCTGTTTGTTCCACTGGCTCTCTACATCTTTTATTACGTCCACTTTCGCAGGCTGACTATTGCATAGCGTAATGGTGCAGAAGCTGCCATCCTTATTGATCAAATTAAACTGCACGCCTGATTGCAATTCAGTTTTTGAAAAAAACTGCGGTGCAAGGTAAGTGAATACATCAAGGCTATCCGTCTGTGCATATATACTTATTGCTGCAAAAAAAAGGAACTGCGTTAAAAAATATTTTCTCACCCTTTTTAAGTTTTCTTCTTTTATTTAACTGTTCAATTACAATCCTGGCATAAATGCGCCTCCCGCTACAAACGCGTTATTGAAAGGAAGTCTCAGGCGCTGCTGGTTCTTTTGCAACAGGGCGGCCGCATTGTTAAAGTTCAGGGTCCTTACTTCAACAGCTCCGTTCTGGTCTTCAAAATTCAGGGTGATAGTTGCGCTATTTATATTCCATGCGTCGTAATCAAGGAAGATCGGCTTTGGGTCAAAAAAGATATCAAGATAACCTCCATTCTTTGCGAAAGCAGATTGGAGAATATAATTATCCGCCAATCCTGGCTTTTTGTTTAAAACTATATCATTTTGACTTTTGAATTCTATATTGTTGCCTGTGTTTTCAAAAACAATTATGCCATCAGAGTTGCTTAAATAAAATGAAGCGTTTGATCCCTGTTCCTTATTGTCCTTACCGGTATATAACTGCATGGTGGCGCTTACCAGTTTATATACCGAACCCTTGGGTACACACCTGGGAACAGTAAATTTGTCTGTAGCAGTCTCAATACCCAGCACATTACCATTAATGTCAGTAAAAGAATAAGCAAGGGGTTGTGCAGTCTGATAATTACACCTTGAAATCAGATCTGTAATTTGTTCCTGCAACTTATCTTTATCAAAAAGGGTAGTATTTAATGGGCCGCCAACAATGTACACATTAGCAGTGGAAGACGCAGAAGACGAATGTTTCAAATAATTAAAGGTGGCAAAGGCATTGGCAGAAACTCCTTTTCCGCTGTCTGCACCAAAGCTTGCTTTAAAATCTATATCGTCTTTTTGTGTTTGAAGGGTAATCTCCAGGTTAGCCAGCACCCTTGTACCGTAAGTTACACTCTTCAGAACAATAAGATTTTTGTTGTTTGCTTCAATGCTTTTATCTGCAAAATATCCGGCGGCGGGTATTGAGGATGTCAATGTATATAATGGCTTTATGGCGTCAATAGTCAGGTAATATTTCTTCTCCTCCTGTTGAGTTGAAAACCCACCTGAAGCTTTGAAGCCTGCATAACCACCACCGGCAGACAATTTAATAGAAAGCTCAGCATCATTGCTGGAAGTAAAAACCCTGTACTGAATGCCCGCACTTCCGGCGGTAGTGGAAAAGGGTCTGATTATATTGGCAATCTTTGAACGTATATTATCCCCGGTTGGATTCTGAACTTCCTCAAATACAGCACCTGTACTGTTAGCCAGGTTATCTGTGGCGATTGTTATGGGATTACGACCCTGTTCCAGGGCACGGTAATTACCAGAAAAGAAATTAGCGAAAGTATAGATAGCACCAGGATACAGGTGAATCGACTGCTGATTGTAATTGACATTCATGAAAGTGGAGCTTTGTGCATTGATGGTTTTAGTTTCAGGAACACAGATTAAGGTTCCATTATCAGTCCTTTCACCGGTTTGTACATTTTCTTTTACAATACCGCCAAAGGTATTCTGGAGGTTTTGGGGGTTTTGACGCAACGTCATGGTAACTCTTTTCCCATCCGGCAAGGTGAATATATTGGCCGGGTTGCTGAAGTTGCCAGAAGCTGGCTGTATGACCGTACCGATCACTTTAGGTCCATCTACCACAATTGGTGTTGTATTTTTTACAGCTCCTGGTCTTTTGGAAATCTGCTGGAACTGTGCCTGCATACTAATTACCGTCATTAAAAACGAGATCGTAAAAAATAATGTCTTATTCATAATTTTGTATTTTAAAATATTTTGTGTTCAATGAAATCAGTGTATGCTGAATGATGTAAAAATGGGAATTAATGCTACCAACCTTCTCCCTTAAAAACAGGAAATTTTTGAAACTGGAAAAAATCCCGGAAAAACAGGAGAACAAAGGAGTTGCATTGAACTTTATTTGTATTATGAGGGTAAAAGACTACTTTGTTATAATATGAAATTGATCCTGCTGGCAATATCACTATTATGTTTTAAGGCCCTGGTAAAGCCTCAAACACCTGTGATAGACAGTTTGCGCAAGGAACTGAGCCGGCAGAAGGCGGATTCAATAAAGGTGCACGATCGGATCAGGATCTCATGGTACCTTATCCAGCTAAAAGATTCTGCTATGGCATGGCAATACATTAATGAAGCAGACAGTATTGCTGATAAGACAAGGAACCCCGTATTGAAAGGAATAGTTTATGAGCAAATGGGGTACCTGCTCAACAGGATGTTCTCCAAAAAAGCAGTTACCTATTACATGCAGGCTGAAAGCATTCTTAAAAATTTTCCCAACTCACCTGCCGCCAGAAAAAGCCTGGCATCGCTTGGGCTGAATATTGGTATTGAACACATGAATGTAAATGATGAAGACGGTGCCTTACCTTACTATTTTGATGGAATCAAAAGATATGAGGCCACAGACAGCATGAATAAAAATCTTCCGCTTTTGTATGGCAATATCATTAACTCCTACTACAATACCGGAAAATATGAAACTGCACTAACCTATTGTGAAAAAGCTTACCGGAAAAGTATGGACTGGGGCAATGATGTGGCAAAAATGTCAGCAGCTTTCAATTACGGAAGAGTATTGGTAAAATTAAACCAGCCGGAAAAAGCAAGGTTTTATTTTGAAAAAGGAAAGGAAATTGCGGACAGCATTGGCGACTATAATTTCCAGTCGCTTTATTATCAGATTGCGGGTAATTATCTTTATGATGAAAATAAATTTGAAGAAGCGCTTATCAATTTTTCGCATGCGCTACCCCTGATTAAACTCACCAATATCCCTAACGCTATTGAAAGGGTTTATGGATGGATCGCCTCCTGCAATATAGAACTGAAGAATTTCCCCGTCGCAAGAAAATATTTAGATTCTGCATATGCGCTTACAAAGCAATATGACTACCCCTATCTACTCAAAGATGTTTATTTAAGTTTTTACCTTCTGGAAAAAAAAAGAGGGAGTTTTTCTACAGCCATAACATACCTTGATTCGTTTACAGTGTTGAGAGACAGTATTCAGCATGTTGCAGACGGGGACCGCATAGAATTTTTAGATGCAAAATACCAGGCGGAAAAAAAAGAAGCGCAGATCAACCAGTTACAGTCTGAAAAAGAAATCCAGCAATTGAAGATCCGGCAAAAGAACACTCTAAATTACTTTTTGATTGCCGCTTCAGTGATCCTTGTACTGTTAGCCCTTTTACTGTACCGGAACTTTAAACAAAAACAAAAGCTCCACAAGCAGCGTATCAGTGAATTGGAAACCCAGCAACAATTAACTGCTACCGAAGCTGTATTAAAAGGAGAAGAACAGGAAAGAACGCGGCTGGCCAAGGACCTGCACGATGGGCTGGGCGGCATGTTATCGGGAATAAAATATTCACTCAATACTATGAAAGAAAATCAGATCATGACGCCTGAAAATACGCAGGCGTTTGAACGCAGTCTGGATATGCTGGACAGTTCAATAAGGGAAATGCGGCGGGTAGCACATAATATGATGCCGGAAACGCTCGTGAAGTTTGGCCTGAATACAGCGCTCATGGACTTTTGCAATGATATTAATCAGAGTGGTGCATTAAATGTAACTTACCAGTCTGTAGGCCTGGACCAGGCTCCTGTTGACCAGCGAATAGCTATCACTATCTACCGTATCGTACAGGAACTGATCACCAATACGATGAAACATGCAGCAGCAAAAAATGCTATCGTTCAGGTGACTAAAATAAACAACATGCTATCGATAACTGTGGAAGACGATGGAAAAGGTTTTGACACTGGCATCCTGAAACAATCCAGAGGCATTGGCTGGAGCAATATCCAGAACAGGATAGAATTCCTGAAGGGGAAACTGGACATAAATTCACAGCCTGGCGAAGGAACTTCTGTATTAATTGAATTAACTGCATAATGGCTACCAGGGTTTTTATAGTAGATGACCATTACATGGTGATTGAAGGTATCCGTTCATTATTACAAACGGAAAAGACCATTGAATTTGTAGGACATGCCATGACTGCAGCTTCCTGCCTTTCTTTTTTACAAATGCAACAGCCTGATGTGCTGCTAATGGACATTAACCTGCCGGATAAAAGCGGCATTGATCTTTGCAGGGAAGTCAAAGACAAATACCCTTTCATTTTTATCCTCGGGCTCAGCACTTTCAATCAGCAAAGCTTTATTCAGAAAATGGTTGCCAATGGCGCTTCGGGATACGTCCTGAAAAACGCTACAAAGGAAGAACTCATGATAGGAATCCGAACAGTTATGAAGGGGAAACTGTATTTAAGCGATGAAGCCGCCCAATCCCTGCAAAAAAAGAATAATTCGCATATACCAGTGCTAACACGCCGGGAAAAAGAAGTACTCGCGCTAATTGCCGAAGGAATGACAAACAACGAAATTGCAAAAAAACTATTTGTAAGTTCAACTACCGTGGATACGCACCGCAAAAACCTGCTGGCTAAATTTGATGCAAAAAATACAGCTTTACTGATAAGGAGTGCTTCCCAAATGCAACTTATCTAGAAACAGACAGGTGAAGTAATTTCCCGGGCTCTATTATCTTCACCTGCTGTACTAATAAACTGGAAGTGGCATATTGCCTTATTTCTGAATCACAATCCGGCCTATCCGGAGAAAATCTCCTGATCTATATTTATAAGTATAGATACCACTTGAGGGAGAGGTAAACTGGTCTGTATATCTTCCTTTGTCCAACACACCATTCGCTATTACTTTCAATAACCTCCCATCTGCATTATATACCTCCAGTTTAACAGGGCCTTTTTTGGCAACATTGAATTCTATGGTTGCCTGTGCTGAAGGATTAGGAAAGGTCTTTATGCTATTTGTAAAAGTTAACTCTACAGTAGCAGGAGTTTGATCAACAGGAATAATAGAAGATCTTCCTGCCACCGCTGTATATTCAGATTGAAGAACCCATACTGAATAACCGCGTGCAGGCGCATATAGATGAACGCGACCATCATTGGCAACTGTAACAGTTTGTGCGGGATTCAATACATTGACCAGCACCTGGTTTTTCCAATCAGCATAACCAGCAGTCGCAGTACCGTTTGGAGAGCCATCATTATCCACCCAGATACCTCTTGTAAGTGCATCATTATTATTCATTACCAGTATGGCTCCGCTTTTTGTACCGTTGCCCTGTCTCCGCGCAACATAAACATTCCAGGTATCACCGGCAAAAGTGGTGGTACCATTGGGGTTTGGTTCAGTTACCGGGTTACCCTGTTGCGTCAGTGAGATCAATGATCCACCCAGGTATATACTCCGGGCAGAGATCATTTTGTTGATATCAGATTTGAGGGCTGCCGGTGCGGTAACAGTTAATGCGCCATTGTTATTATCAGCCTGCGTAACTCCATAATATTGCGGATAGAAAATACAGGGTCTGCCCTCATGAAAAAGTAGATATGCATATCCCAGCTTCCAATCTTTAGTTACCCATTTATCATGTTCTTTCCCCGTATCATGATTTTCAAGAAATGTAACAACAGAAGTGCCGGATAATGAATTACCAGTATTATCCCTGACCATGCCAGCATTGTTCAGCCATGCCATATTAAAGCTGGCACCATTGCCATTGGTCATTTCGGTTAATGTGGTCTTTAATGGAAAGTCAAATACATCCACGTCAGAACCCAATCCGGCAAGGTCATTGACCCAGTTCTTTAACCTGTATTTATATCCGGTAAAATATTCGCCAACAATAAACCGCTGTGAACCGGATTTTAATGGCAGGTTATTCACCCACATGGAAACCATTTCTTTCTGGAAGCCACGCACAAAATCCAGTCGATAGCCATCAAAGCCAATTGTATTGGTGAGCCAGGTGCCCCAGGCCTTTAACCGGTTCTGTACGGTTACGTCGAAGGTATTCAGGTCGTTCCCAAACCAGCGCGTATTAGGAACAAGCTGGTCTTCAAAACCGCCATCAGTACTGCCACCATCACCCAGGTAATCGGCTGCATCAACCGGATGGAAATTATTATACGTCCAGGTAAAGTTGGCTTCACCAGTGCCCGTATGATTTACAAAATCAATGGAAGTGCCAGTATATGCCTTTAAGGTAGTGGTAGCAAGATTGGAACCATTGTACCAGACCGCCGATGGGTAGTAACCGTTGGTCTGTGCTGCCCATTGCCATTCCCAACCACCGCCAGCCGCAGTTCCTTCTTTCCTTGCAGTTAATGTGATCTCAATGGTATTGGCAGATGCCAGCGTGATCTTATATTCGTCTATGTCAGTATTATTTTCCATGTGACCGCTATATGTTTTCTGATCAAGCGCCACATTGAATTGTCCGCTGCCATTGTTTGGCTCGGATTCCCACAACTGAGGGCCTGGTGCAGGTGCGGCATTATTGGTGAATTTGATCTTTACATCATAACCTCTTTCCCCTACTGCACCCCCATAATTAAGAAAGTATCCGCCTATCTGGATATAATAATCACCGGCTGCTGCATTTGGAATGATCCATCTTACTTCATTGGTGGGAAAAGGTACCCGCTGAATGCCACCCGAAACGGCCTTGTTGAAAATATAAGTTTTGACAGCAGGGTTGTCTCCGCTTTCTTCGGTGTCGGTGTTATTGCTGTAGGTATGATTCAATAATACGTCTGCATATATATCCATATAAGGAACACCGCCGGTAATGCCATGCGCTGTGCTGAGCAGACTTAATAATTCGGCCTTGGAACCAAAGCGCGTTTCAGTACTGCCTTTTTGATTATAGGCACCCAGGTCATAATGATCAAACAGACCGTAGCCCATATCGGCAATGCCCCAATTGCCTTTGGAAGGAGGAGGCATCCATAGTGCCCGGATGCCGGCGGTTTTCATTGCGGGGATCTTGGCCTTTATGGAATCATACCAGGTGCCGTTTTTTCCTACTTCATCTACAGGCAGATTCCAGTAAAAAGCCTGCATCATTACATCATTTTGAGCACGAATTGAAAAATGAATAACCAGGAAAAGAGTGATCGTTAGAATTTTTTTCATACAGAAGGTTTTATGGTTTAAACAATAGCAGACATGCAGGGCATGTATATGCAAATAATATCCGGATCCAATAAAGGTTCGTAGTTCCTGAGGAAGCAAAGGAGTTGGAGTTTGCTTCAGTATAATTATCTGTCAGGATAAAGCCAAGTTCGGACTATTTTGTGTATTTCAGACACATTACGGTAAATTAATTTATAAACTAAGTGTTTGACATTAGATATTAAATTGCAAATTGTGGCAAATCTAAACCGCAGCCATACAAAGAACGGCCGGCTTTCATCATCTAATTTTATCGTCCTGGAAAAATTGATCAGACATATAAAAACGTATCACTCAATAAGCGCAGAAGCACAAGCTGCACTGGAAGGATGTTTTGAACAGGTCATTTTATCACAGGGCGAATATTTATTGACTGAAGGAAAAATTTGCAGGCATCTTTATTTCCTGGAGTCAGGTGCTGTTCGAGGTTTTTATAACCTTGAAGGAAAAGAAATTACTTACTGGTTTGGATTTGAAAATGACTTTGTTGCCTCTTTTCACAGCTTTACAACAGGACAGCGTGCAGTGGATAATATTCAGCTACTGGAAGGCAGTATCCTATGGTCAATTAATAAAGATTCCCTGACAAAGCTGTTGGATCAATACCATGATATAGAGCGCCTCGTAAGAATAGCGTATGAAAAATATTATATCCGTTTGGAAGAGCGTTTTGTTAACTCACAATTTAAGACGGCAACAGAACGATATGAAAATCTGCTGCAGGAAAACCCTCATATACTGGAACGGGTACCGCTAAGCCATGTTGCTACCTACCTGGGAATCAGCCAGGAAACGCTGAGCCGTATCCGTGGCCGGCTTTAACATATTGTATTTTGGTTTTTGAGGAATGTCAAGACAGGCTTTAATGCCTTGCTATAGTTTTGGTTTCATAACAAATAATGGATTTTATGTCACCAAAACAAAACCAGCCTTCTAATGCCTTTATCGCCGCTTCCTGGACAGCATTAATTATTGGAATATCAGCATTCCTCATCGGTCTATGGAATGCAGAAATGGAACTCAATGAAAAGGGATATTATTTTACCGTATTGATTTTCGGATTGTTTTCAGCCATTTCAGTGCAGAAAGTGGTACGGGACCAGATTGAAGGCATACCCGTAACCAATCTCTATTATGGATTGGCCTGGTTCTGTACGCTTTTGTCAATTCTATTACTTACCGTTGGATTGTGGAATGCTACCTTAGAAAAAAGTGAAAAAGGATTTTATGCAATGTCCTTTGTATTGAGTATGTTTTCAGCAATTGCAGTGCAGAAAAATACAAGAGATATGAGAGGAAAGAATGGACAGGAAGAAAAAACTCCCTGAGCGAAATCACCCTGGTAGCAACTTGCCTGCAGAAAATAATAAATTAACACCCGGATAGCCTGATCAGGTAAGCTTCGGGTAAAATGCACCATCTAGATAAAGGTAGGAAAAGCGCCTACCTTTTTTTCTTCTTAGGCGTAAAGGACTGTCGTGCTCTCTTTAAGCCTGTTGCGATTGCTACTCCTTCTGAAACTCCTTCTGCTAACAGCATATTTGCTATTTCCACAGCTTTTGCCCTGAGTTTCGGCGGCTGATTTTTGTAGGACGGAGGGTAATCTCCATTGAACCACGGCATATATACTATTTACTATAACCACAACAAATCCTGGTCCAACTAAATAAAAAATGGGATGGCATAAGCCATCCCCGAATACTCATTTATAAAGGGACTAATTTATTTAGAGAGGCCA
>JAJKIP010000364.1 GCA_021154405.1 Segetibacter sp.
GCACAGGCAACTACAGATGCGGTGGCGGATACATACCGTAAAACGGGATCATGGTTTTATCTCATGATCAATATCCGTCCCGATTTCTTTTTTGCCAAACCGGTAGCTATTAAGCAATGAGTACTGAACAATGCATGTGTTGTAAACCAAAAAAATGAATTCTATGCGATCTGTAATATATAAATCAATTCTCTTTATAAGTCTCACGGTGCTGTTCTCCGGTATCACCTCATTCAAAATGCCTGTACCTGCCAGGAAGATCAAACTGGGGTTTATACCATTGACCGATTGCGCTCCGCTCGTAGTCGCCAAGGAACTGGGCCTGTTTGCAAAGTATGGATTAGACGTTGAGCTTTCTAAAGAGGCATCCTGGGCCAATGTTCGTGATAAAATTTTGAATGGGGAATTGGATGGAGCCCACTGTCTGTTCTCTATGCCATTGTCTGTATATACCGGAATAGGAGGAAAGGCGGGATCTGAAATGAAGATCGCAATGGTGCTAAGCAATAATGGTCAGGCAATCACTCTCTCCAAGGATTTTTGCGGGTTAGTTGGGTTTAAAGAGGTTGGTAAAGTGGCGGCAGCGCTAAAAAATGTACAGGCCAGGAAGGAAGTGACATTCGCGATGACCTTTCCGGGTGGCACCCATGATATCTGGTTACGTAACTGGATGGCTGCTTCAGGAATCAATCAGAAATCGGTAGGCATTATCACCATACCTCCACCGCAAATGGTTGCCAATATGCGGGTTGATAATATGGAAGGCTTTTGTGTAGGTGAACCGTGGAATGGTGTGGCAGCCGCACAGAACATTGGGTTTACGCATATTTCTACCCAGGATATCTGGAAGAATCATCCAGAAAAAGCACTGGTGGTTAATTCCACATTTGCCGCTACTGATAAAGAAGATCTGAAAAAAATTATGAAGGCGATCATAGAGGCATGTAGATGGCTGGATCAAATGGGCAATCGTAAGAAAGCAGCGGGCTGGCTTAGCAAACCTAATTACGTGAATGCTCCCTTGCAGGTAATTGAAGCCAGACTGGCTGGTTCTTATGATCTGGGATGTGAACTGGGCGTGCAGAAATACAAGGATGATTACATGACATTCTATAATAATGGTATTGTGAATACGCCACATAAATCACATGCCATCTGGTTCCTTGCCCAGTTTGTAAGGTTCGGTTATTTAAAAACTGATCCTGATTACAAGGGAATAGCTGAGAAACTGATCCTGGATGATGTATGGGCAGAAGTAGCCAATGAAATGGCGGTTCCCATACAGGCGGATATGCAGCCATTCAAAACCAATTATGATGTGGCGTTCGATCCCAATAATGTAGCCGCTTATCTGAAAACCACAAAAAGATAAACGCCATGAAAAAATTACTTAGCATAAGAACATATAAACCGCTGCTTTATTTCATGGCAGGAATTGCGCTCATGGGTGGCATCTGGGAACTCATTTCCTGGTATACTAAATATGAGATCCCTTCTCCCCGCATGACCTGGACCGTTTTGAAAGAAGTAATGCAAAACCCCATGCAGGATGATCCGGATTATAAAGGCATCGGCACAAAACTAATTAGTTCACTTACCCGCGTGGGAATTGGTTTTGGACTAGGCAGCCTGCTAGCCATACCAATTGGATTACTGATGGGATCCAATAAGATTGTGATGAATATTATTAATCCAATGGTACAGATCCTTCGTCCGGTATCACCACTGGCATGGTTTCCCCTGGGACTTGCATTTTTCCAGGATTCACCAAAGGCCAGCATCTTCATGATCTTCATCTGTTCATTATGGCCTACACTTATCAATGCAGCTTTCGGTGTTTCAAGTATTCCGCAGGACCATAAAAATGTAGGAAAAGCATTTGGGTTTTCAAGATGGAAATATATCACGCGCATAATGCTGCCTTATTCCCTGCCACATATTCTAACCGGTTTGCGCTTATCTATTGGTGTAGCGTGGATGGTAATTGTAGCGGGTGAAATGCTTTCCGGCGGGATTGGTCTTGGCTATTTCGTGTGGGAGGAAGGATTCAATGGAGGAAGTGTTGCCAAGATACTGGTAGCGATCATTATCATCGGTATTGTTGGGCTGTTGCTCGACATGATATTCATAGGGTTGCAGAAACGCTTCACCTATGCTATTTAATGAAACAATAAAATTGAACGAATGAGCAACTCAACAACCATACACACTTCGGCAACTGAAAAGATAAAAACAGTAGACGAGGTTTTGGAGCCTGTACTGAATCCACCCCCCAGCATTGAGATCGAGAATGTGACAGTGAGCTTTAAGACTGCCAGTGGTGTATATACTGCGGTAAAAGAAATATCGCTAACTGTAAGGAAGGGAGAGATCGTAACCCTGATCGGTCACTCTGGCTGTGGTAAGTCTACATTGATGGGAACTATTAGCGGGATGGTGAAACAATCCGGGGGTACAGTTAAAGCAAATGGGAAACCGGTAACCAAACCGGGACCGGACAGGGGAATTGTATTCCAGAATTATTCATTGCTTCCCTGGCTGTCTGTTTACAGGAATATTTATGAAGCAGTGGATGCTGCATTAAAGGATAAGCCATCTTCTTTCAAGCATGAACTGGCAGAGCGAAATTTAAAGATGGTGAACCTGTGGGCCCATAAAGACAAATTACCCGGCCATCTTTCCGGAGGTATGAAACAACGCGTGGCCATTGCAAGAGCATTTGCCATTAATCCCAGCATACTCTTACTGGATGAACCCTTTGGTGCACTGGATGCGCTGACGAAGAGCAATATGCATGTGGAGCTGCTAAAACTCTGGAACCTTGATCATCGTGAGAAGACAATAGTAATGGTAACGCATGATATAGAAGAGGCCATTTTTCTGAGTGACAGGGTGGTAGTAATGAATGATGGTCCCGCAGCTACTATCAAAGAAATTGTGGATGTGCCATTGCCAAGGCCGCGTAATAAGAAAACGATAGTGCATGATGAGACTTATATGGCCATCCATGATAAGCTGATGAACCTGCTGATCGATAAATTCTCGATCGATGATATTGAATGATAAATCGCGAATGGTTCGTGGGACAGGAACCATTGCGTGTGTATGATATAAAAATGTAAATATTTAAACTATTATATAAAATAAAAATCACCCGTCATGAACGATCTGAATAATCAACCCCTCAACCGGCTCAATATTTTTTCATTGAAGGGGGTACAGATGAAAACTTTTCATATAACCTGGCTGACCTTCTTCTTCTGCTTTTTTGCCTGGTTTGGAATTGCCCCGTTGATGCCACTGGTGAGTGAGCAATTACATCTTACAAAAGCCCAGAAAGGTAATATTGCGATTGCTGCGGTTTCTGCAACCATTATTGCAAGACTGATCGTGGGCCGTTTATGTGATAAATTCGGGCCGCGCAAAACATATACTGTTTTATTGGTGCTGTGTGCCATACCGGTAATGCTGATCGGGTTAAGTCATAGCTATACCAGTTTCCTGCTGTTTAGACTGGCAATTGGCGTGATTGGCGCTTCCTTCGTATTGACCCAGTTTCATACTTCTGTCATGTTTGCTCCACAGATCAAAGGAACGGCAAATGCAATAGCTGGCGGATGGGGTAATACAGGCGGTGGCGCTACACAGATCATTATGCCGCTCATTGCCGCGGGATTGGTTGGAGCTGGATGGGTTAGCAGGGAAGACAGCTGGCGCTATGCAATGATCGTTCCGGGTGTATTCCTGCTGATAATGGCCCGCCTTTACTGGAAGTATACCAAAGACACACCGGCGGGGGATTTTGATGAGATCAAAAAGGAGACGATTGGAGGAAAGAAGGAAAATACTTTTATGCTGGCCCTGAAAGATTACCGCACCTGGGTATTGACGATTGCCTATGCGGCCTGCTTTGGTGTAGAGATCACTGTAGATAATTTCGCGGCCTCTTTTTTTCATGATGATTATAATGCTACGTTGATTATGGCTGGATTGCTTGCCAGCCTTTTTGGATGGCTGAATTTATTTGCCCGCGCTCTCGGTGGAATTGTTTCAGATAAGGTAGGTAAGAAATACGGGTTCAATGGAAAAGTGAACCTGCTTACCATTTTACTATTGCTGGAAGGAATCGGCATTATGTTCTTTGCCAAGTCCGGAAGCGTGGGCCTTGCCATTTTCATGATGTTCTTCTTTGGCTTATGCCTGAAGATGGCCAATGGTGCTACTTACAGTATTGTTCCCTTTGTGAATCCAAAAGCTGTGGGTAGTGTAGCAGGTATTGTGGGAGCTGGCGGCAATATTGGCGCCATGCTGATAGGGTTCCTGTTTAAATCATTTTCATATGAGGAGGCTTTCTTTTACCTGGGAGGCACCGTGTTTTGTGTGGGTATTGTTGTATTACTGTTCAAAATCATAACAGACAGGGGACGAAAAGTAAAAGAAGAAAAAGCAGTTCCGGCATTTATGACGGCAAAATAAAAGGAGCAGTTTCCGTACTATGGCGAATCAATCATATAAAACGACTTGTTGCTATTGTGGAGTAGGCTGTGGCATTGTAGTTAACAAAGATGCGCTCGGCCGGGTCACGGTTGAAGGAGATAAGGATCATCCTGTCAATAAGGGCATGCTTTGCAGCAAAGGCATGAACCTTCATTATACAGTGAATGACAGAAGTGATCGATTGTTCTACCCGGAAATGAGGTATTCGAAAAACCAGGCGCGACAAAGAGTCTCATGGGATACTGCTTTGGAACGTACAGCTGCAGTATTCAAAACACTGATCAATAAATATGGACCCGATTCGGTTGCGTTTTATGCATCCGGACAATGCCTCACAGAAGAATATTATGTGGTCAATAAGCTGATGAAAGGTTTTATTGGCAGCAATAATATCGATACCAATTCCCGTCTTTGCATGAGTAGTGCAGTGGCGGGTTATAAAATGAGTTTGGGTGAGGATAGTGTACCGGTGAGTTATGATGACCTTGAACTGGCTGATTGCCTGTTTGTGGCAGGTGCGAACCCCGCCTGGTGCCATCCCATCTTATGGAGAAGGGTTGAAGCGGCACGTGAAGCAAATCCCAATATAAAGATCATTGTCAGTGATCCGCGCAAAACGCAAACCTGTTCCATTGCCGATCTGCATCTGCAATTAAATCCCGGAACTGATATTACGTTACACCATGCAATTGGAAGATGCCTGATTGAAGAGGGAAATGTTGATTCAAATTTTATCAAAGAGCATACGGAAGGATTTGAAAAGTATAAGCAAACCGTGTTTGCCAGAACACTGGAAGAAGCAGCTGCAATTTGCGGTGTTGAGGAAGATGACATTCGCCTTGCGGC
>JAJKIP010000365.1 GCA_021154405.1 Segetibacter sp.
AATCTTGATTCTGATTTCCGATGTGATAATTTCCTGATGGAAATGTTGACCGGTGAACCCAATTTCGTTCGTCATTATAATCATATTGGATTCCAGAGCTATTATATTCATCCACGGGTACTGGAAACAATGGACAGGTTACGTTTTGATTGTTACCGTGTTGGAAATGTGAAGGAGAATATTGAGGAAATGGAACCTGTATTACGCAATTCTCATTTATTCAGTTTCGATATTTCAGCACTAGCCTATACATATGCCCCTGCCAGCCAGGGATCTCCGAACGGATTGGATGGAGAGGAGGCCTGCACCATCATGCGTTATGCAGGAATGAGCGCCAATGTTAATACCATTGGCATCTACGGGTATGATATCGACAAGGATGTACATGATCTTACGGCAAAACAGATCAGCCAGATGCTTTGGTATTTGCTGGATGGCCGTAGCCGCAGTCGCCGTGAAGCAAAACTGGATGAGAAGGATTCTTTCAATGAATACCATACTGCCTTTGCGGAAGTAGAAACAACCTTCCTGCAAAGCAAGAAGACCGGGCGGTGGTGGATGCAATTGCCAGACAGGAAATTTATTGCCTGTAGTTATAAGGATTATTTACTGGCCAGCAGTAATGAAATCCCTGAGAGGTGGTTGCGTGCCCAGGAGCGAGGATAGTCATTTAAATCTTCAGCTAATCATGCAATTTAAAATAGGTAAGTTCACAAGAGGAATGAAGATACATCCGATATTATTCTCCCTCACCTGTATTTCCATATTCATTTCTTCCTGTTCGCTTCAAAAGAAGATTGGTAAAACCGCTGCTGTTGCACTTGCGGATTCTTCTTTAGTAAATGCACATGTGGGTATTTGCATTTATGAACCTGCTACGGGTAAATACTGGTATAACTATAATGCGGAGAAATATTTTGTTCCTGCAAGCAATACCAAATTACCGACATGTTATGCAGCGATGAAATACCTGGGTGACAGTCTTGTAGCTGCAAGATTAGAGCTGGATGATGATTCAGTTCTGGTTATCCATCCTTCGGCGGATCCAACATTTCTTCATCCAGAATTCAGGCAGCAAAATCTTTACCGGGAGCTAAGGAATTATGATCACGTTCGGGTTGATATAGATTTTTCCGGATTTGATGAAGATCCACTTGGAAGTGGCTGGAGCTGGAATGATTATCAGGAAGACTATATGGCAGAACGTTCTCCATTTCCTATTTATGGTAATCTCGTTAGATTTGATTTTAAGGGCAGAGCGCCTGCTTCCATTCCCAGGGTGGATATATTATCGTATGATAATGTTGTACAAAAAGATTCTTCAAAAGGTGTAAAACACTTTCAGATAAGACGTAGTCTCAGTTCTAATACTTTTGAAGTAATTCCAGCTGGAGGGCCTTATGTTCCAGAAAATATTCCATTCAGAACCGAGGATATATTAATAAAGCAGGCATTGGAAGATACGCTAAAACTATCCCACGGTACGGCGATTCGTTATAGCGGGCCTGGAAAACAATTAAAAGGAAAAGTGATCCATTCACAACCTACAGATTCTCTCCTTAAGATCATGATGCACCGCAGTGATAATTTCTTTGCTGAACAATCCTTATTAATGGTAAGCAATGAAAAGCTCGGTATAATGAATGACAGCAGAATCATCGATACATTACTCAAAACTGATCTAAAAGGTTTGCCACAGCCGCCACGCTGGGCAGATGGTTCCGGGCTTAGCCGCTATAATTTATTCTCCCCAAAAGATTTTGTTTATATCCTCAATAAAATGAAGGATGAGTTTGGAATGGACCGTCTAAAAGTAATTTTACCAACTGGTGGACGGGGTACACTTTCCAATTATTTTCTCGCAAGCAGGGACCGCATATTTGCCAAAACCGGTACCTTAAGCGGAGTAGTAGCGTTAAGCGGCTTTTACTATACGAGAAGTAATAAACTCCTGATATTTTCAGTTTTAGTCAACAATAATCATGGTTCGGCTACTGCTATCCGTAGAACTGTTGAGAAATTTTTGCAAAACGTTTGCAACAGGTAGGACTATCTTAGTGTCAATGTCGAAACCTGCAATCTTATAAAGCCAAACCATGCAAAAAATAATCCTGCTCTTTTTGGGCCTGCTGATCGGAAATCTGATAATTGCACAGGACTATAAATTCAGAGCCTCAGCCCATGTTTCTCTTTCCATGCCAACCTATAAAGAAATACCTTCTATGGGTGCTGGTTTTGGTGCAACCGGTGAATTTGCCATTAATAAAAAATGGGCTACTTTATTTTCAGTTGACTTCCATAATTTCTATGGAAAGATTATTGATCATTTTAACCGGGATACCATCAATGGATTCAGCATTCTCCCTGTCATGGGTGGAATAAAATATTATTCCAAGGAGAAGTTTTATATCGGAGCACAGGGCGGAATAGTGGCAGGATTGAAACACAGTGGGAACTGCCCGGGCCTTGCCGCCAGTACTGGAATGCTAGTGCCTTTAAAGAGCGGAAATAAGGTGGATATTGGCCTCAAATTTACGGCTGCACTAAGCCAGGTCTCTATTCCTGAAAATAATTTTCTGGATCGGGGAGGCTATAATTTCCTGTCCGGGACCATTGGTTTTTTCTTCTAAATTACCCAACCCTTTTTTATTGCCCGAAGTATATGTCATAAATAGCTTTTATGAAAACACTTTATGCGGCACTTGCATTCGTATTTATCTCACTGATAGCATTTCATTGTCAGAAAGAAGTAAAGACAATTGGTGGAAATAACCAGGTGCCCGGCAATGGCAATAATACAATTACGGCATCTCCAGTTAATTCATCGCTTCAGGGTAATGTGTGGGACGAAAATGGAAAGCCCGCCAGCGATGTAAGTATTAAGGTTGGTACTGTTTTAACAACAACAGATGATAAGGGATATTTCAGGGTAGATAATGCTTCCCTTGATAAAAATGCATCATTAGTTACAGCAATAAAGGCTGGTTATTTTAAAGCTTATCGCTCTTTCAGTGCTACAAGCGGAGTTAATCAGGTAATGATCCGGTTAATAAAGAAAAACAGTGCTGGTGTGATCAAGTCAGATGCTGGCGGACAGGTTACTCTTTCTAATGGATCAGTGATCGCTCTTCCGGCTAATGGAATTGTAAGATCAGGAGCAGCTTATAATGGCAATGTGAATGTTTATGCATCTTATATAGATCCGGTAGCGGCAGAGATTGGAGAAAGAGTGCCGGGATCATTCATGGCAATAGACAGGAACAATAAACTGGTAACCTTATCCTCTTACGGAATGCTGGCAGTAGACCTTGAGTCAGCCACAGGTGAAAAATTGCAGTTAGCCAATGGTTCCACTGCAACACTTACTATCCCGGTACCCGCATCCATACAGTCATCTGCTCCAGCTTCAATACCTCTCTGGTATCTTGATGAACAAACCGGGATCTGGAAAGAAGAAGGCACAGCTGTTAAAAACGGAAATGCCTATACGGGAACGGTAAAACATTTCTCGTACTGGAATGCAGATGTATCTGTGCCCACCGTTGGTTTCACTGCTACCCTGAAAACACCGGGAGGAGAACCGCTTACAAGCACGTATGTAAGATTCAGGGCCGCCAATGGTTATGTTGGGAATGCATATGGTGTTACTGATTCACTGGGTCAGGTGAGTGGTTTTATCCCTTCCAATATGAACCTGGTAATGGAAGTATTGAATTCATGCCACGGTATTGCTTACTCTCAGAATGTAGGACCGTTTAGTTCGGCAGTTAACCTGGGGACTATTACAATCAATAACTCTGTTTCCCTGATCACCATAAAAGGAAAACTATCAGGTTGCAGTAATGGAGTTGTAGCTAATGGTCATGCTCTTATAAAGTTTGACAATATCGTACGCAATGTGGATGCAAATAGTTCAGGTGAATTCTCTGTTACATTTACAATTTGCTCTTTCGCTCCTGCCACCTGTGAAATAACCGGATATGATGATGCAGCAGCGCAACAGGGCTCAACATCGAATGTTACCGTTACTACTCCAGTTACGGATGCAGGAACGCTCAACGCCTGCGGAATTTCTACTGTACAATTCATTAACTATACCCTGGATGGAACCAATTACAGTCTTTCCAGCGCTGCATCAGATTCGTTGCTGGCCTATACCAGCACGCCGGGTATTGTATTGCCGGTAAAAATGTGGATTATGGGTTCGCGGAATCCTGATAAGTATGTTAACCTGACCTTTGGAAGCAATACAGCTACTGGCACTTATCCGATGAATGGAAGAATGTATATCAATAATTATGGCAGGATCGGTGTAATAGAACCCTTCAATGTTATTATAACCAGTTTCCCACAGGCAGCCGGTGGTTACTTTGAAGGTAGTTTCACCGGTCAATTCAAAGACACTGCGAATCTTTCTGTCGTTCATGATATCAACGCAACATTCCGTTTGGCGAGAAACTGGTAATCTATAAACTATAGTCTATGAAACAGCAAATATTGGGCGGCTTAATAGCGATTGTGGTACTGGCGGGATGTCAACCCGAAAATTCCTTTACAAGGGAAGATATTCAAACTTCGGTAGAGGATTTCTATCAGAAGAATCGTGTAACAGAGCATTCCTATACTGTATCTGGTGCATCGGGAGGAGTTAAAACAACAGCAGCGGGAAATAAAATATATATTCCGGACAATGCTTTTGTAACCAAAACAGGAACTCCGGTAACTGGCGAAGTATCTATAAGTGTAAAAGAATATCTTACACCTTATGATATGATTATTAATAATATGCCAACAATGGCAGATGGAGTTCCATTGGAATCAGGCGGCGAATATAAGATCAGTGCAACCACGAATAACCAGGAGCTTGAACTGGCATCAGGGAAATTTATCCGGATCCAGATGACGAAAGGAAATAGTAACAATTGGATGCAGGTTTTCAAAGGAACTGAGGATGCGCAGGGGAATGTGAACTGGACCTTGGATCAGGCCCCTGGAAATATTGTGGTAGGTGATTCTACACTTTTTGCTGGATCATCTTTGTTCAGTAGCAGCATAGGATGGCTTAATTGCGATAAGTTCTACAATGAGCCTACAGTAAGTTTCAGAGCAAACCCGGTAAATGCTCCATCCGGTGATAGCATAAATGTATTTGTTCATTTGACCGGCAGGAATACCATTGTAAAGATGAGCTGGACGAGAGGATTGCCTTATTTCGAATCTGATAAATTACTGGCAGTGCCATCAACCTTTGTAGGAATAAGTGTGAGGAACGGAAAATTCTATGCTGGATTTGCATCAGCAAATGTAAAAGATGGTGGATCAATATCCCTTAATTTTTCCCCCTATTCGGAGAAGGAATTAAAAAAGAAGCTGGGAGAACTGCAGTAATAAAATTAATAGAATGTCAACCAAAACTATAATTCAATAATCTTATAAACTTTATCAATAATTCAGACCGTAAAACGGCTATTTGTACAACGAGGAAAAGGACATAGATAAAATAATTGACGGTTGTATACAGGATGACCGAAAGTCCCAGGAAGCTCTTTACAGGAGCTTCTACAGGACCATGATGAACCTATGTGTCCGGTATACAAAGAATGAAGCGGATGCAATGGAAGTGTTGAATTCAGGGTTTTACAAGGTTTATAAAAATATCAGGAAGTATGATAAGCGTAAAGCATCATTATATACCTGGATCCGTACTATTATCATAAATACCTGCCTGGATTTTATCAGGGCTAAGAGCGGGCAGGCCAACTGGAAAGAATTGGATCAGGCGGCACAGGTTGACTTGCCGCCTGACGTATTTGTAAAGATATCAGCTGCGGATATTCTGAAACTGGTGAGGCAATTACCACCGGCCACCCAGGCAGTCTTTAACCTGTATGTAATGGAAGGATTCAATCACCGTCAGATAGGCGAACTGTTGGGAACGAGTGAGGGTACCAGTAAATGGCACCTGAGTGAAGCAAGGAAATTATTGCAGCAATTGATCAGTAAAAATGAAACCGGTTCATGAGTGAGCGTTTACCATATGAGGATCACCTGAAGCAGCACTGGACTGATCTTTCCCTGCCGGATGAGAATTCGGCATGGGAGGACATGAGGCGCCGCCTGGAGGAGGATGAAGACCGGCCCATCATTGCCTGGTGGCGGAGAGGTTGTTTACTCTGGGGATTATTATTATTGGTAATCTTTGGCTCAGGACTTTGGCTGCTAAGGGATAGATATTTTATCTCCGGAGATAATAAGAAGGTAACAGTCAATAAACATGACGAAGATTCTAATTACAGACGGAAGGATTCTGTGATCATCCAGACAATACCTTCCGATACAATCCCTGGTTATACCGAACGAAATAAAGGAAATGAAACGGATCCATTAAAGGAAATAACTGTTGGAGTGCAATCCATTCCTGGTGGTAACCCCTTTTTAGGCAATAATCCTGGAAGTCAAAAAAAGTCTACGCCTTCTACTCATCAAAAAGACAATGAAATAACAAATACACCTAGCAAACCTGATGCAGACGCTTTAAAATCTGCAATAAATAGTACTGTTAAGAAAAACAGGGTTTTTTCAAAATCGGATAAGCTAACCAGTGAGAATGGTTCAACAAGAACAAATAATCCATTAATAATAAGAAAGACTGATTCCACTGGAATCATATCTGTAAAAGATTCCACTATAATTAAGCCTCCGCATAAAAAGGAACCTGCTACATCAATTAAATCGGATAAACAGGATTCATTGTCCAAAAGCACAGCCAAAAAAGATTCTTTAAAAAAGAAACAACTGACCTACTCAGCGGGAATTTCCCTGCAGCAATTATTGCCTGTAGCCGGACAAAAAACTGTTCCTTATAATTCCCAGGGAAGAAAAGGAACTCTTGCTGATTATATCCCATCTATTTATTTCCGGGTAAATAAGGAACAGAAATGGTTTATCCAGGGAGAATTCAGGTACGGTGCTCCTCAGTACACCAAAGAAGTTGTTTATAAAGAGAACCGAAGGGAAGACACTTCAGGTTCCCAAACTTTTACGACGCGTAGCAGTAACACCCTTAAAAAAACTTATTACCATCAATTACCAGTAACCTTCAATTACTTTGCTGCAAAGGATTGGTCAGTAGGAGCTGGTTTAAGCTGGAATAAATTTGTAAGTGCAATTTCTGATAGAGAGGTAACCCGACGTAATAACTCAACTACCATCGATTCCGTCATCAGCAAAGGTATCGTGAGAGAGAAACAGGATTCTGCCTCGGGCTTTGCCAAATCCTATTTCCAGGGTGTACTTGAATCTCAATACAAATGGAAGCGATTCTCCTTTGGTGCCCGCTACACTTTCGGGTTGCAACCCTATTTAAAATTCACTTTGCTGAATGGTGAAACGGGAAAAGAGAGTAATAGATCCTTGCAGATATTCCTGAGATATGATCTTTGGCAATCTAAAAAGAAAGAGTAATGCTTAACGTCCAAACATTTTTTCCAACTGTTCACCCTTAAACTCAAGATAAACTGGTGAGCCATCAGGAGCAGCATTGGGTGACTCGCAGACCAGGAGATTATTGATCAATTCCCTCATTTCCCTTTCTGTAAGTCTTGTTCCGGTTTTTATGCTCTGCTGTTTGGCAAGGGAACGAATCAGTTTTTCACGTTTTGAGAATTTGAGATCATTGCTAAAATGTTTGTATTGTTCCAGCAACAGGTCAATGCTGTGCTTTTCATTGCCATGTTCAATATCCGCAGGTGTACCCCGAACAACAAATGTGTTTTTCCCAAAGGGCTCAATGCCATAACCCAATTGTTGCAGGTCTCCCATTAATTCTTCCAGAAGGACAGTATCAGCGGGTACCAGTTCAATGGTTACAGGAAACATGCTTTGTTGTGAGGCAACAGGATTATCCTTGCCTGCTTTTTTCAATTGTTCATAAATTACTCTTTCGTGAGCGGCCTGTTGATGAACAAGCAGAAAACCTGTTCCCGATGGAACAACTATATAGGAATTCAGGATTTGAGATAACTCTGCTTCTTCTGCAATATGTTTTGGAATAACGGGCAGTGGATCTGGCGCTGCTGATTTTTCTCCAGGTAGTTGGGCAGGCCCGGCTTCATAGAAATCTCTCCAGTTACCAGCATCACTTCTTTCAATAAAATGGGCCTGGTGTTTCTGAGTAAATCCTTTGAACAGTGAAGTTGATGCAGCGGCAGACTTTCTATCCTCGGTAAATGGTTGCTGAATGGAAGGCAGTTGCTGTATGGAAGCATCCAGATCAAAATCCAGCGCGGGCATTACGCTAAATTGGGCAAGTGCATGTTTGATGGCCGCCTGCACAAATGCGTAGATAATTTTCTCGTCTTCAAATTTTATTTCCTGTTTGGTGGGATGTACGTTCACGTCAACCTGAGCCGGATCCAGGTCAATGAACAGCACATACATCGGGAAACTATCTGTCGCGATCATTTCCTGGTAAGCGTTCATTACGGCATGGTTGAGATAACCACTTTTAATAAAACGATTATTGACGAAAAAAAACTGATCGCCACGCGTTTTTTTGGCAACATCCGGTTTGCCAACAAAACCATGTATGTTTAAGTAGTCAGTCTCTTCTTTAACGGTTACCAGCTTGGTACTGTAATTATTTCCCAATAACTGGAGAATGCGTTGTTTTAAACTTCCTGCTTCCAGATGAAACATCTCCTGGCCGTTGTTAGATAAGGAGAAAAAAATGGCTGGAAAAGCTAATGAAACCCGGGTAAATTCATCAATGATATGCCGCATTTCTGCTGCGTTACTTTTCAGGAAATTTCTTCGGGCGGGTACATTGAAGAAAAGATTTTTCATCGCAATGCTGGTGCCATTGGGTGCTGCTGCAGGTTCCTGCTTCCTCACTACACTGTTTTCAACTTCTATATAAGTTCCCAGGCTATCTTCCGCACGTTTAGTCTTCAACTCTACCTGTGCCACAGCTGCAATGGAAGCTAATGCTTCTCCACGAAATCCCATCGTTCGGATATGAAACAGATCTTCAATGCTTCGGATCTTGGAAGTGGCGTGGCGCTCAAAGCAGGTTCGTGCATCGGTCTCGCTCATACCACTTCCATTATCAATGACCTGGATCAGGGATTTGCCGGCTTCTGCAAGGATCAGTCGGATTTCAGTGGCTCCTGAATCGACCGCATTTTCCAGCAATTCCTTTACAGCACTGCCTGGACGCTGAATCACTTCTCCCGCAGCTATCTGGTTGGCTATATTGTCCGGCAATAAAACTATCTTATCAGGCATCAGGCACCAAAATTAACGAATTGCCTACGAAACGAAAGAGGACAATACATCGTCTGATAAACAGCCAACATCGTACATAATTTATTACTTTTATTGTTTCATCAAGCTTTATTGTGATATGAACAGGTTGATCGCGTTTTTACTTTTCCTGGCGCCGGTATTTTCATCAGCTCAATACCATAGCAGCCTATCGGCACAACAGTGGGTGGATAGTGTTTTTAAAACGCTGAATAATGATCAAAAAATCGCTCAGTTGATCATTATTCGTGCGCATTCCAATCTCGGACCAGACCATGTTGCCAAAGTGGTTGAAAATATTCAAAAATATGATGTGGGAGGGCTCTGCTTTTTTCAGGGCGGACCTGTGAGGCAGGCTAATCTTACCAATTACTATCAAAATATTTCCAAAACGCCATTGATGGTGACAATTGATGCAGAATGGGGACTGGGTATGCGCCTGGATAGTGTATTTAAGTTCCCTTATCAATTAACGCTTGGATCAATGAATGATGAAGAGCTAATCTATCGAATGGGAAAGGCAATTGGAGAACAGTGTAAGCGTCTGGGTATACAGGTGAATTACGCTCCTGTTGTTGATATCAATAATAATCCTAATAATCCTGTTATTGGTTACCGCTCATTTGGAGAAAGCAAGAATAAGGTCACACGATTTGGAGTGGCCTATATGCAGGGAATGCAGGATGCCGGTATTATGGCTTGCGCCAAACATTTTCCAGGCCATGGTGATGTGGATGTTGATTCGCATTTGGATCTTCCTGTGATAAATAAATCTATTGCACAACTTGATACTGTTGAATTGGCTCCCTTCAAAGCTTTATTCAAAGCAGGGGTGGGCAGCGTAATGGTAGCACATCTTTCAGTTCCGGCCATTGATAATACTGCAAATATGGCCACCTCCATTTCAAAGAAGAATGTTACAGGTTTATTACGTCATGATCTGGGATATAATGGTCTTACATTTACCGATGCACTTGAAATGAAGGGTGTGGCCAAATATTTTCCCGGCGGTAAGATTTCTGTTGAAGCGCTGATTGCGGGAAACGATATGCTCTGTTTGCCTGAAAGTGTTCCTGAATCCATTGCAGCAGTAAAAAAGGCTATCAAAAAGAGAAAGCTAAGCTGGAAAATCATTAATGAAAAGGTAAAGCGGGTATTACTGGCAAAGTATAACCTCGGATTAAATGAACATTCTACTATTGATACAGCCAATTTATTAAATGATCTCAATTCTAAAACAAATGATATTCGGTATGATGTAGCTGCCCGCAGTATCACTATATTAAGATCACAGGGTGGGGGTATACCTCTCAGAATTGGAAAGAAAACGGCGTATGTTTCCATTGGAGATTCAACCCTGAATGAATTCGGAGGAAGAATAATGGACGACTATAATTCTGATAATTATTTCTTCTCTTATAAGGATACTTCGGCAACAGGAGACAGTATTATCGATCGGTTAAGGAGAGAAAACTATGCGAACATTGTGATAGGGATTCATAATTACAGCCTGAGACCAGGGAATAATTACAATATTAGTCCGGCTGCCATTCATCTTTTCAACCAGTTGCAGGCATTTAATTCAATCTCTTTTGTATTTGGGAATGTATTGGCGATTTCAAATTTCTGCGACGCTAAAAATCTGGTAACCTGTTACCAGGACGATGAAATTACCCGTGATGTAGCAGCTGATCTGCTGGAAGGAAAAATTTTGCCTAAAGGAACGCTACCTGTTTCAGTATGCGATTTTAAATATGGAGATGGTATTGTTCAGGCAGGCGTGCCCGCTCCCTCAAAGATAGATCCTATTCCTTATGATACGGCTCGCTATGCCACAAAACTGATGGCTATCGATTCAATTGCAAACGATGCTATTGCTAAAAAAGCTTTTCCTGGTTGCGTGGTACTCGCCTTACAAAATGGAAATGTTATTTATAATAAGGCCTTCGGTCATTTCAAATATGAGCCGTCAAAAGAAATGAATACCGAAAGCATATTTGATCTTGCTTCTGTTACAAAGATATCAGCTACAACTGTTTCAGTGATGAAACTCTATGAAGAAGGTAAGCTTGATCTGAATAAGAAACTTGGAGATTATCTACCTGTAGTACGTGGTACCAATAAGGCAAAATTGCTTATAAAGGATATACTCCTGCATCAGGCAGGCCTTGTTTCCTTTATTCCTTTCTATAAAGAAACGATTGATACAGTGACAGGCCTTCCCAGTCCTGAGATTTACAGCAATGCGGAAAAACCAGGTTTCAACGTAAGAGTGGCTAATGGTGTTTATATGCGCAATGACTGGCAGGATACACTCATGAAAAGGATATTGAACAGCCCACTCGGTCCCAATGGAAAATATGTTTATAGTGATAATGATTTTATTTTCCTTGGCAAGATCGTGGAAGCTTTAAGTGGAATGCCACTGGATCAATATGTAGATCAGAATTTCTATAGCAAATTGGGAATGACAACAACCGGATTCAGGCCCTGGAAAAAATTCCCTATCGAGAATATTGTTCCAACGGAAGAAGAAAAACATTTCCGCATGCAGTTATTACAAGGGGATGTACATGATGAGGGTGCTTCAATGTTTGGTGAAGTGGCAGGTCATGCAGGATTATTCTCCGATGCATATGATCTTTCCATACTTTATCAAATGCTATTGAATGGTGGACAATTCAACGGAGTGCTATACCTGAAACCTGAAACAATTAAATTTTTTACTGATTACCACAGCAGGATCAGTCGCCGTGGTTATGGATTCGATAAACCAGAGAAAGATAATGCTACAAGGAATGAACCATATCCATCCTTAACTGCATCTCCTGAAACCTTCGGTCATACAGGGTTTACCGGGACCTGTGTGTGGGTTGACCCTAAATACAGTATGGTATATATATTCCTTTCGAATCGTGTTTATCCAGGAAGAGATAATCCAAGGCTTTCCTCGATGAATATCCGATCAAAGATCCAGGAAGCAATTTATAAGGCGATTAAATAGGGAGACATTATTTTCCCTGTTGTCCAGGTCCCTTTGGATTTCTGTTGGGCTGATTGCGATTTGGATTAGGTTGCTGTTGTTGCCCTTTATTTGGTTGTTGTCCCTGTCTGTTTTGTTGGCCCTGACCTCCGCCCTGTCTCTGTTGCTGTCCGCCTCCGCTGCCGTGTTTTCTTTGTTGCGGTTGCTGTGGACGTTGGCCCTGCCCTCTATTCTGTTGTTGCTGCTGTCGCTTCTTCTTATCAGCTTTTTCGAGACTGCGTAAAGTGATCTGTCCTACCACATCCACAAATTCAGGTTCCACTTCTTTTGGTTTGCTGGAGGTAACTTCAACTGCTTCCAGTTCCTCAGGAATTACGCCCTGATGATTCAGTGATTTTATTTTCTTAACCCTTTCAATGGTGAGGGGATACTGTTTGGTACTGTCAGGAAGAGTGTACCACATCAGGTTTTTAAATATATCCTTCTTGATCAGGAAAGCATTGCCTTTGGCCACCTGGATTGTATCGCAATTATCAGGAAAATGCTGCAATGCATCCAGATAAGTATCAAGTTCGTAATTCAAACAGCATTTTAATCTACCGCATTGACCACTCAATTTGGCCTGGTTAATAGAAAGGTTCTGGTATCTGGCTGCTGCTGTGTTAACGGATTTGAAATCAGTGAGCCAGGTGCTACAGCATAATTCCCTGCCACAGCTGCCAATACCACCTACTTTTCCTGCTTCCTGTCTTGCTCCGATCTGACGCATTTCAACTTTTACCTTAAACTCGGAAGCATAAACCTTGATCAGTTCACGGAAGTCAACGCGGCCATCAGCGATATAAAAGAAAGTTGCTTTTCTACCGTCAGCCTGCATCTCAACCTGACTTATCTTCATATCAAGATTAAGGCGGCGGGCTATTGCGCGACTGCGGATTACGGCTTCTGGTTCACGGGCCTTGTTCTGGCGCATCAGATCAATATCGCGGTCACTGGCTATCCGTAAAATCTTTTTCATTTCCGGATTATCTTCCCGGGCATTGCGTTTTTTCATTTGTAAACGGACAATTTCCCCAGTCAGGGAAACTTCGCCCACATCAAATCCACTGACGCCCTCTACTGAAACAAGGTCGCCTTTCTCAAAAAGATGCAATGTTGTATTCCGGAAAAAGTCCTTACGTGTGCCTTTATTGAAACTTATTTCGATGATCTTACAGGAAGTGTCGGCATCCGGGAGGGGGAGATTTCGCAGCCAGTCGTACGTGTTCATGCGATTACAACCGCCGGTACTGCATCCGCCATTGCTTTTGCAGCCAGCTGGTTTTCCGTCTTTGGTAGTACCGCAATTATTACATCCCATCGATCTGCTAATTTTTGGATAACAAATGCGAATGGCGGAAGGCAGCTAATGTTAGAATGGAATTTTTATGTCCTGCAGTATGCAGACCACATATATAGAATTATTGCTTCAATGCTCGGGAACTTGCTTGAAAAACAACACTATATGTAGAGGTAGATTTTGACATAAAAATTATACACCATCATTTCTGCGGCTTCCCAACTCTTCAGGTCATTTCCTTCGAAGCCATTCTCAATCAGGCAAAAATACAATTTTGTCCTGAATGATGTGATATAGTTTAATGGTGAGGGCATGGAACAGGATTTTGGCATTGGCATTCCGTTCTATATAATAAGCTGCCCGGTCAAGCTCCTGAATTATTGCCTCCTGCTGCTCAATTCCCGCTATCCGGTTCAGGCGGGTAGCAAAATCCTGCTCTTTTTCGGGCAACCCTCCTCCCACTGCAGCCCTAGCCCTGAGCCGGATGGCCTGTTCCAGAAGGTGATTAAAATACCGGAGAAACTGCTTTTGCTTTTCCCGGCCCAGACGGCTAATCTCCTCTACCCACCGAGTCTGAGCGATGGGGCCGGTCTTCATGATGGCATTGAGCCATTCCCGTAACAGAGACTGCCAGTCTTCATCCGCATGCCGTGACTGCTGGAGGGCTTCCCGGTAATTTCCGTCGCTCACGCTGGCGATCTGCCTGGCGGTTGCAGCTTCTGTGTTATTTCGGCTGATCAGAGCCTCTTCAATATCTTTTGTTTTTAAAGGGGGCACCTTTATCAACTGGCAGCGGCTAAGAATGGTTTGCAATATCAGGGATTCATTTTCTGCTACCAGCAGGAATAATGTATTGGGTGGGGGTTCCTCTATAACCTTCAATAATTTGTTTCCCTCATTACCAAGGTATTCCGGCATCCACATCAACAGTATCTTGTATTCACTCTCAAAACTTTTCAGGTTCAATTGGCGAATGATATCATTGCATTCATTAGCAGTGATATTTCCCTGTTTGTTTTCTGCGCCAATGAACTGAAGCCAGTCATAAACATTGCCATAAGGGTAAAATGAAATGAATTCTCTCCATTCAGTGATATAATCTGTGCTGATGGGAGGTGTTCCTGCTTTTTTAGTAACAACGGGATAAGAAAAATGAATATCCGGATGAACAAATTTCTGAGCTTTTATACAGGAGGGGCAGACGCCACAGGAATCCATCACACGGATTCGCTCGACGGGAGAAGACTCTCCAAAAAGCGAGGTACCCTTTTTAGCCCCTGCGGGAGGATTCACTTTTTCGCAGGCCACAAATTGAGCAAATGCAAGTGCAAGGGATAATGCGCCACTACCTTCCTTACCGAGGAAAATTAAAGCATGGGCAAGACGATTGTCCTGCATAAGCTCAGGCAATTCTTTTTTAAGTACCTGCTGTCCAATTACATTCGAGAATTGCATAGCTGGCAAAGATAAAGGACCCTGGGTTTATTTAATATAGTCTCGCAGATCTGAATAAATCTATTGAATAAACCATTTACCATCTGAGAACTCGCAGATGCCTGCAATGCCAGCTGAGATGTATCATAAAAAGCAAATTCCTGGTTCCTGCCTTTCTTAGACTGGAACCAGGAATGCTGGTAAGACTTTCTATAACAAAAATAATTAATTCAGGTACTTGGTCACTTCATCACTCAGCACACTTGTCTTGTTATGGATAACAGTGATCAATTCACCATGTTCATCCAGAAGGAATTTGGTAAAATTCCATTTAACCGGATCAGTAAAACCTTTCTTGGCAGCTTCTGCAACCAGGTATTTATATAAAGGAGCGATATCATCACCCTTTACAGAGATCTTCTCCGCCATTGGGAATGAAACTCCATAATTCTTTTTGCAGAATTCTGCGATCTCATTATTAGTACCGGGCTCCTGTCCTGCGAAATTGTTTGCAGGAAAGCCAATGATCACAAGTTTGTCTTTGTATTTCTCATACAATTTTTCGAGATCATTGTATTGAGGTGTATTACCGCATTTGGATGCAGTATTCACGATCATGATCTTTTTTCCTTTGTACTTGGAAAAATCAATAGTGCCGCCTTCAAGACCAGGTACTTTAAAATCATAGATTCCAGGGTCAGCTAATGTGAACGCTAATGCCAGAGTTAGAAATAGTGCTTTCATCTTTAAATTTTTTACTTGTTTAATTAGGAAAGATGTCTTTCGGCTATCGCCTCAGGTCATCTCATTAAATTTTTTAAATGTTATGGTAGTATGGCACAGGTTGGACGACAAATTTACCCTCTTTCTGGTTTAAAGGGACAAAAAAACCTGAAATTAACGTGTAAATGACGCAGCCATAACGAATCATCGTTCATAGCATCCCAGATCAGGCTGTGTCCCGGACCTTGTTTTCCCATCCAAATCAATCAGAATACCGGCACCTGTACCCTTATTCTCGGCAGGAGAACCGGCCTTCAGATGAAAATCATAATAATGGCGTGAAGTATTAATACTATCGAATTGAGGTTCAGAGTTATTGATGGGCGCAGGACTTACAAGTGTAATATTTGCTGGGACAGTCTTGACTTTCCAGAGAACCTGGTTAAATATAACACTGAAGGCTGTGGTACCTTTTTTATCAACTACCACTTCGTTTTCCACAAGTCCGTTATCACCCCAGAATATACAATTCCTGAAAATGGCATCCAGCGGAGCCGTTGCATTGCTTCCATCATAATTGAAAACAGTGAGTACAGGATTTTTATGATCAATAAAAGTGTTGGAATAAGTAGCTGCCGTACAATGGGTAAACCTGTAAATACCTCCTTTGATCAGGGCGATATTCTTTCCGCAATTACTGAAAAGACAATTGGTTGCAGTAATGCTGCTATTCGATGCAATGATGCCGGCATCATAAGAGTTATCGATAATGCATTGATTGAGTGTCAGCTTGGGATTGATATTGAGAGAAGGGTCTTCCACAGCCATTGACTGAAAGGAATTCTTTATGACGGCATAGTTCATCACATTGTCCTTACTGGAGGAGGTAAAGAATATCCCTGGCCAGGAAGCCGGAAAGTCTTTATAGGGATCATCCATTCTATCGCCACGGAAATAAACCCGATCAACCGAATCCTTTAATCCATTTACGATTAACGAACCATCAATAATAATAGGCGCGTCTGCGTGAACATATATTCTGCAGCCTTTTTCCATGGTTAATCGTGAATTGGGATTGACATGCAGGAAACCAAGGATCACATAAGGGAGATCATTGGTCCAGGTCTCATCAGCAACCACCTGCTTATCTCGAAGGAAATGTGCGTTTTGTCCCCAGGCTTCCAGTTGAACCATTCGCTTATTTCCATTATAGTTCACCTGTATGCTATCCCTTATCACAAATGGAAGATTGGCAGCATTGGGATCTACATTCACCTGCACAAACACATAGATGCTATCGTTCGCTGCAATTTCAATATTGCTTGCTTCTGTGGTAGCAATTCCATCTACGTTCATTTTATAAGCTGAACCGGCGCCACCCATTAGCTTTACAGAACCAAGTAGCAGCTTTTGTTTGTTCTCGTTTATGATCTTGAATTGCCGGGTAACTGAACCAGCAGTTGGGAAAACAGTATCGTATTTAATAGTGTCGGCAGTAATAGTTACAGCGGCATCCGGGGTATTGATGAATGAATCTTTCCTGCAGGAAATGAGGAATAGAAGACTGATGGCCAGGAGGGTGCCTGCGGTTTTCATGAGATTCATGGCGATAAAAATAGTTCAATATTTTGAAGCCTGATAATATCTGGGCACCTACTGGCTCAAATGCCTGTTTTTGGAAATTGAGGATTACCTGTTAAATAGCCGGGGCTATTTATCGGCATAACAAAGACAGGCGAGGCTGAGCGTCAGATTTTTGGCTTTTAGCAATTCTGAACCACAGGACTCCAGCGTAGCCCCTGTGGTCACAACATCGTCTACCAGCAAAAGGTGTTTGCCGGCAATTGGAACTGCATCAATCAATTGGAATTTTCCCTCTATATTTTTCCAGCGTTCTATTCTTCCTTTATGTGTTTGGGATTCTGTATGAGCAGGTCTTATGATTATATCCTTCAGAATCGGTAATTGAAGTTCTTCAGCAATGCCTTCACAAAGAATAAACGCCTGATTATATCCTCGCTTCTTTTCACGCACTTTAAATAATGGAAGGGGAACAAGTGCATTTACATTGAAACGAAGCGATCGTTTCAATGAAGCTCCCATTAGTCTCCCAAGTTGGTATCCTAATTCTTTATTGCTATTATATTTTAACTGGTGAACCAGGCGTTGTAAGATAGAATCGCTACTGAAATAATACTGTGCAGTGGCAGCATGTACAGGAATTCTTCCATAAAATTTTCTTTCTATAGGATTATTTGGATAACGTTCAAAATGCGTCTCAGGCAATTTGGCCATGCAATGAAGACAAATAATATCTTTATTTCCAAGATTATCGCTTCCACATCCGGCACATATTTTTGGAAAAAGTAAATGCAGAAGAGAATCTTTTATTTCACTTGCACTGATCATACGGTGCGAAGGTAAATTGTACCCTATGCACCATTGGATACATCATTGAAATAAATACTTATATACTTCCTCAACGCGGCCCATTGGTATGACTTCAATATTGAACTTTGCCTTGCTCATACCTTTCTGACTGTATCTGGAGATAATAATCTTTTCAAATCCCAGTTTTTCAGCCTCGGCTATACGTTGTTCTGTTCGATTCACAGCCCGTATCTCTCCACTTAAACCAACCTCACCGGCAAAACAAACCTGGTGGGGTACTGCTACATCTTCGTATGAAGAAAGTAAGGCAGATAACACAGCCAGATCAATAGATGGGTCTTCCACCTTTAATCCACCAGCAATATTTAGAAAAACATCTTTTACTCCAAAATGGAAGCCGCCTCTTTTTTCCAGGACGGCCAGTAATAATTGCAGTCGCCGAAGATCAAAACCACTTACAGTTCTTTGTGGAGTCCCGTACACAGATTGCGTAACCAGGGCCTGAACCTCTATGAGCAAGGGCCGCATTCCCTCAATGGTAGCGGCAATCGCAATACCACTCAGCTGGTCTTCTTTCTGTGTGATCAGGATCTCACTTGGGTTGATCACACCACGCATGCCCATATCGCCCATTTCATAAATGCCTAATTCAGCTGTACTGCCGAAACGGTTCTTAAGTGTGCGCAGAATGCGATATGCATAATGGCGATCGCCCTCAAACTGCAATACAGTATCTACCATATGCTCCAGTATCTTGGGACCTGCAATATTTCCGTCCTTTGTAATATGTCCGATTAAAAATACTGGAGTGTTTGTTTCTTTTGCGAATCGCTGAAACTCAGATGCACATTCTCTTATCTGTGATATACTGCCAGGCGAGGAATCGATAAATGAAGTATGAAGGGTTTGAATGGAGTCAACAATAACCAGATGAGGTTTCAGTTTTTTTATTTCCTGGAAGATCACCTGCATGGACGTTTCCGTAAGCAGGTAAAAGTTTTCATTTTTTAATTTCAGACGATCGGCACGCATCTTAATTTGCTGCTGGCTCTCTTCCCCGCTTATGTATAGAACGATATAATCTTTTAACCATAATCCATTTTGCAGGAACAGCGTTGATTTGCCTATTCCTGGCTCTCCTGCAACCAAAACTATACTTCCAGGTACTACACCACCTCCCAGCACACGATTTAATTCAGCATCCGGAGTTAAAATTCTTTTTTCTTCACTGCTTATTATCTCATTCAATGAGATTGTCTTTGCAGTTTTTTTATCATCACCATAATTTTTCCAGCTATTACCGTTTTTTGCAGTTTCTTTTTGAATAACTTCTTCAACAAATGTGTTCCATTGATTGCATGATGGACATTGTCCAACCCATTTCACACTTTCGTAACCGCAGTTTTGGCAGAAGTATGCACTTTTAACCTTACTCATGCGATAAAGTTAATTGATCAATATTGTTCGGATGAAAAGTTTAACATTAACAACAAAAGCGCATCAACAAAAGATGTAAAAATAACTGTAAGAGAAAGATTATTTGATGCGAATAATTGCAGTGATTTTCAAAATGTAAAAGGGGCCAATCTGATGATTGACCCCCTTACTTACTAACCCATTAAATTCTATTGCTAAGTTACAATTCTACATAAGATTTCAAAATAAATTTTTTATGCTGTGCATAACTTGAGAAGCAGTTTTCTGCGGCTTACGTACAAATACTCGGGAATATTAATGTATTGTTAATGATTTAGTAATCAGTTCCTTATAAGATAAACCTTAGGGGTAAGTCCTTAATAATACATGTTTGTATTCATTGCTGACCAATGACAAAAAGACTGAATTCTAGTCATTTATTTCAATGGTTTCAAGTTTGCTATATTATATCAAACAACATTAATTTTTAGCGAAATGACACCAGGAATTTTAATCGTTTCCTTGCTCTTTTTAGGCATCAGTTTTATCGTTTCGATGGTCCTGAAAAGCAAGTTTACGAAGTATAGTAAAGTGCCACTTTCAAACGGTATGAGCGGGCGGGAAATAGCCGAAAAAATGCTCCGCGAGAATGGCATTTATGATGTAAAAGTGACGTCTGTAAACGGCTTTTTGAGCGATCACTATAATCCCGCAACTAAAACAGTAAACCTGAGCCCCGAAGTCTATGAGGGCCGGAGCGTAGCCGCTGCTGCCGTAGCAGCCCATGAATGCGGACACGCAGTACAGCACGCACAGGCCTACCAGCCATTGAAATTGAGGAGCCGGCTGGTACCTGTAGTACAGGTCAGTTCCAACCTGATCAATTTAGTCCTGCTGGTGGGTGTAATTATGGCAGCATCCGGCAACCCTGCCGTGCTGCTGGTAGGCATCGTTATGATGTCAGTAACTGTCCTATTTACACTTATTACTCTGCCAGTGGAATTTGACGCCAGCAACCGCGCGCTTGCCTGGCTGAACCATTCAAATGTTACCAGCGCCCAGGAATACCCAAAAGCCAGGGACGCCCTGAAATGGGCCGCAACTACATATGTAGTCGCGGCACTGGCTGCCGTGGTTCAGCTGATCCAGTATATCATGTTGTACATGGGAGCGAGAGACAGAAACTAAAAGTTCTTAAAATCAAAAAGGGGTTTGGCAAGCCAAACCCCTTTTTGATTTTAAAACTTGATTTCTTCATCGTGCTGGTCGAAGAACTTATACTCTGTGAGGTGATAATTGGTTGCTGCTTCAACCCTCGTCTTTTGGCCAAATTTCTTTTTCCAGTTTGCCATCTTCGTACTCCACCACCAGCCTTTGGTCAGGTACGCAAACATGATAGGATTGACAACCAGTTTAAGATTCTTATGCTTGTGTGTGATTAGATAACTAAGATTCTTTTCTATTTCATCTTCCAGCAATAGTGTGGATGATATTTTTCCGGTACCATTACAACTTGGACATACTTCCTGCGTATTGATATTGACCTCAGGCTTCATCCGCTGGCGGGTGATCTGCATCAGACCGAACTTGGAGATCGGCAGCACTGCATGTTTGGCTCTGTCTGGCAACATGAACTCTTCCATCTTTTCCATAAGTTTGCGCTTATTCTCGGGAAGTTTCATGTCTATGAAATCTACAACGATGATACCACCGAGGTCACGCAGACGTAATTGACGTGCGATCTCCTCTGCCGCTTCCAGGTTAGTCTCCATGGCATTCTGTTCCTGGTTATTGCTTACGCTCTTATAACCGCTGTTCACATCTATCACATGCAGGGCTTCCGTATGTTCAATGATCAGGTACGCTCCGCTATTGAGGTTAACAGTTTTGCCGAATGAAGATTTCACCTGCTTGGTGATTCCAAATGAATCAAAAATAGTAGAACCATTCTGGTAGAAAGAAATGATATCTATTTTTTCAGGTGCAATGCGCTGAATATAATTCCGGGTGTCAGTGAAAATGGTTCTATCATTAACAACAATCTTGTTGAAATCTGCATTTAGCAGATCCCGGAGAATGCTGTTTGTCTTGGTCTGTTCACTGAGAATCTTGGCAGGAGCCACGGCACCTTTCAGATTGCGTTGTATGGTCTTCCACATCTCAACAAGTGCAGAAAGATCTTCATGCAATTCAGCGGTATTCTTTCCTTCCGCAGCAGTCCGCACAATCACTCCGAAGTTCTTTGGCTTTATTGCTTCCACGATCTTCTGCAAACGTTTTCTTTCTTCTGCAGAATGGATCTTGCGGGATACCGCTACTATATTATTGAAGGGGGTGATAACAATGAATCTGCCCGGCAGGGAGATTTCACAGCTCAGCCTGGGACCCTTGGCCGCAATAGGTTCCTTCAGGATCTGGACCAGTATATTCGGCTTGCCGCCAAGCACTTCGTTGATCTTGCCGGTCTTGATGATCTCGGGCTCGTTCTCAAATTTGCCAAAGTCCGCTCCGGTTTCAGATTTATCAGCCATTGTCTGGGCCGTAAATTTGAGCAAAGAGCGGGCGTAAGGGCTCAAATCTGTATAGTGGAGGAAAGCATCCTTTTCAAACCCCACATCAACGAAAGCTGCGTTTAGTCCGGGTATAAGTTTTTTAACCTTACCAAGGTAAAGGTCACCCACAGCAAAGCGGGCGTCACTTTTTTCACTATGCAGTTCAACCAGCTTTCTGTCTTCCAGCAAGGCTATTTCAACACCTTGCGGGGCTGCATTAATAATGAGTTCTTTGTTCATTACAGCTTCATAAAATGTAATATGAATCACCTAAGTGCTGTAAAACCAGTTGCCTGTAAATCGTACATGAATGCGGGAAGTGAGTTGCAGCAGATGGGTGGGGTGCAAACCAGTACGACGAGCAACCAGTCAAAATTGGAGGAAGAGCTTAAAGATCAGTACCTAAAGTTTAAGATGATTTGGAAGCATTTTTTAATTCCTGCTACCATCCAACCTTAAACTTTAGACACTAAACTCTAAACTTATTTATTCCTTTTCTTATGGCGGTTTTTTCTTAACCTCTTTTTTCGCTTGTGCGTCGCAATTTTATGACGCTTTCTTTTCTTACCACAAGGCATACTCAAGTAATTTTTTAATCTTGTTTAATAATTAGTTTATCGATCTAATAAGTTAATAACCGCTATTTTGAAAGATCATTAATCCGTTTTTCAATTACCTCTTTAAGATCCGCCTTTTTGATAAAAGGCAAACTCTTTTTATACCAGCTAATTGCTGTTGCCTTGTCGTTATTGCGTTCATACAGATCAGCAAGTAGCAGGATAGCTTCTATATTATCCGGATGCATACGGTTTACTGACTGTAGACGGGTGATTGCTTTATCGAATTGTCCCGATACCAATGATCCCTGCACAAGCATCATCTGTGCATAAGCGTTGGTGCTGTCTCTTTCGGTCACTTCTTTAATAAGTTTTATTCCTTCCATAGGGTTGGAAGCAATATTTCCGAAAAGGTAGCAGCCTCCAAGACCTACTTTGGAGGAGTCATTGTTTGGGTTAATCTTCAAAGATCTTTCAAATAAATCCCTGGCTTGCAGAGCTTTCCACCTAGTTAGCTGAGCATCTGCCTGCTGGTCTTCCTGCAGGCTGCTCAAAAATAAATGGGCTGCAAAGGTGAGGCTTTTTTCCGAATTTTCCAATCTGGCTGCTTCAGCCTCGTACCAGGCGTATGGAGGGAAAGAACCAATGGAATCCCCCCAGAAATGCGCCAATTGGTGGTATACCTCTAACTTCTGGTCCTTGACATCACCGCGTGAAATGGAATTTTCAAGCATGGCCAGCCTCGTAGACTGTTCCTGGCTTAATTGTTTGCGGGAATTCTGAAGAATGCTATCGGTACTTATTTCAGTATTTGCTGAAGCAGTAGCTACCGGAGCGGGTACATTGTATTTATTAGGGACCCTGCGTCCATATATAAAAATAACTGCAACCAAAAAGACAGCAGTTCCAATAGTTATCCACTGAGGTTTCTTCACCTTAAAATAATTTGGAAGGCAAAGTTACCATTGTGGACAGGATAAATCACAATAAAATTGATAAGGAAACGATAATTGAAAAAGCGAATGTAATTCGCTCGGGCACATTGCTTAAACGTCATCTCCCGGACCTTCATCAGGTTTTACTTCTTTCAGTTTCTTTACTTCAGCTACAAATTCCTTGGCAGGTTTGAATGCAGGTATATAATGTTCAGGAATATGAACAGCAATGTTCTTCTTGATATTACGCCCGATTTTCGCTGCGCGTTTCTTTGTAATAAAACTACCGAAGCCACGGATATAGATATTTTCTCCCCCTGAAAGGGTATCCTTTACTTCTTTGAACATAGTTTCAAGAGTAACAAGAACATCCACTTTGGGAATTCCTGTCTTCTCAGATATCTGGTTAACAAGATCTGCTTTTCTCATTTTTGCAGGGGTTTAGTGGGTTTCAGAATGCCAATTTATGACAAAATAATATGATTGTCAATAGGATAGCCAAAAATTTTGTAACAAGTTTCAGGCCGCATTTCGGAAAATGGCGGATATTTAGACCCGCATAAGCAATTTCAGATGGCAAAAAAAGGGAATGAAGCACCCGGAAAGGGGTTTTCGGAGCAACTTTTACGGTGGGACAGGGAACAAAACAGACGCCAGATGCCCTGGAAAGGAGAAAAGGACCCTTATAAGATCTGGCTTAGCGAAATTATCCTTCAGCAGACCCGCGTAGAGCACGGGGTCAGCTATTACAATGAGTTTGTCCGCAATTTCCCGGATATAAAAAAACTGGCAAATGCTTCGGAGGAAAAGATTTTCAAACTTTGGGAAGGGTTAGGGTATTATTCGCGTTGCCGGAACCTGATAGCTACCGCAAGATCTATAGCCCTGGAACGCAATGGAGTATTTCCCAAAACATATGAAGAGATCGTAACTCTGAAAGGAGTAGGTCCATATACTGCGGCGGCTATATCATCCTTTGCATTCAACCTTCCTTATGCAGTTGTAGATGGAAACGTGTTTCGCGTATTGGCCAGGATATTTGGAATTGACACTCCGACTGATTCAACTGAAGGAAAAAAATATTTCGCGCAATTAGCCAATGAACTGATTGATAAAAAAAAGGCAGGCGCCTATAACCAGGCTATTATGGACTTTGGTGCAATGATCTGCAAGCCGGTTCCCCATTGTGATCAATGTGTTTTCAATAAATCCTGTTATGCATTGCTGAATAAGAAGATCAATGAGCTACCAGTTAAAGAGAAAAAGATCAGTATTAAGAAAAGATGGTTTTACTATCTGCTTATTGAACATAATAATCAGCTGGCAATTCGGCAGCGTACAGCAAAGGATATCTGGCAACAGCTTTATGAATTTCCCATGATTGAAAATACACAGGATCTTGAACAGGACGGGATCCTTGCAAGAGCCGAAAAGCAAAACTGGTTTATTCGCGGTAAATATGAAGTGGTGACACAATCACCTGTATATAAACAACAACTTTCACATCAATTAATAGCCGGAAAATTTATTCATATTCGCGTTAAGAATAAACCAGCCCAGGCCGATTGGCAATGGGTAAATGAAACGGGTCTGGGTAAATTCGCGTTCCCCAGGGTCATCAATCAATTCCTGCAAAAAGCCCGCGAGCAAAGCCTGTTTTGATCCGCTTATACTTAGGCTTAACTTTTGTTTAAAAATAGATGAGCCCAATATTTCGCAGGGCATTCGGAATACTGCCTCCAAACCTGTAGCTGTTGGGGCATCGGTTTTTTAATTTGTCAGGACAATCATCAAACTTCTGTTTGGATAGTTCGGAGAGTTAGGGGAAAACCGGGATGTGATTCCGGTATAAAACGCGTAGGTTTACCCGGCTGCCTTGCCTGATCAGATAGCTATCGGATGAAAAACTGCCGGAAAAAAGGGTAATACATTAAGGGTAATTTTTTTTGAAAGCTTAAAAAAATTAACTTTAAAGAGCATCTACAAAGCCTGTAAGACGATTATTAATTAGATAAAAAGAAAAGAGTATGAGAGGCGTAAACAGAGTAATGCTCATTGGCAACCTGGGTAAGGACCCGGATGTACAGTTCCTGGAAGGGAATATTGCTGTGGCTAAATTTCCCCTTGCTACTACTGAAACATTTAAAGACCGGTCAGGCAAACTGGTTTCCCAAACAGAATGGCATACGGTAGTTTTATGGAGAGGACTTGCCGAACTGGCCCAGAAATATCTTCACAAAAGTAGCCTTGTCTATATTGAAGGTCGATTACGCACCCGTAGTTGGGAAGACAAGGAAGGTAATCGCAAGTTTGCTACAGAAGTGGTGGGCGATAATCTCATCATGCTTGATAAAAGAATTGATGCAACCAGTGCTTCTCACGGCGAAACAGGCCTTGAAAATCTAGGTAGTACAGATACAAACCTTGGAGACCCATCTGAGAACCTTCCTTTCTAGCATATTTATAAAACAATACCTTTGCTGCCTGAGTTCTAAAAGGCAGGCAAGCTGCCAGATAACCTGCTACCAGCAGGTCTATTTTTAATCAAAACCCCTTGTTTTGGAGAGTCATTCGGCAGTTAATTTTTTATGGTTGAAGTTTTCGCACATACTGCTGGCGGCCAATACGCAGGGCACAACGCTGCTTGTACTTCTTCTGGTTGTTTTATTATTGCTCAGCTTTACAATATCCGGCGCCGAGGTAGCGATATTCTCTTTGAATAATAAAGATGTGAATGTGCTGAAAACAAAGCAGCATCCTGCAGCCAAACGTATCATTAACCTGCTGGAAGAGCCAAAAGAAGTCTTTGCTTCCCTCCTGATCACCAGCATATTCATTAATATCAGCATTATCATACTTTCCAATTTCCTGATCAGCAAATTTGTTTCATTCGGCAATCTTCATTATGCCCTTGAATTATTGCTGAAAGTGATGGTGATTGCATTTGTGCTTGTATTCTTTGGAGAAATTTTACCCAAGGTCTGGGCCACGCAGAACAATCTTCGTTTCGCCTATGGTTCTGCTGTGGTGGTCGAAGGAGTACACCTGCTGCTAAGGCGCATCAGCAAATGGATAGTATCAGTAGCAGATGTGATTGGTAAAAGGGTTGGTGCAGATAAATCAGAAGCCATTAGTATCCAGGAACTGGATGAGGCCATAGATATCAAAACGGATGAAGAAGCTTCGCCGGAAGAAAAAAGTATCATGAAAAGCATTGTGAAGTTTGGTAGTATCTCTGTCAAACAGATCATGCGCAGCAGGCTGGAAGTAACAGGAATTGATTCAGCCGCCTCCTTTGGCATATTGGTGAAGAAGGTGCAGGACCTTCATTATTCCCGACTACCCGTTTATAAGGGAAGCCTGGACGAAGTAATCGGGATCATTAATACCAAAGACCTGATACCTCATCTGAATCAGGCCGATGATTTTGACTGGCGCCCCCTGATGCGCACTCCATTCTTTGTACCTGAATCAAAACTGATAGCCGATCTGCTTCGGGATTTCCAGACAAAACATGTGCATTTTGCCATTGTGGTGGATGAATTTGGCGGTACCAGCGGAATTGTAACCATGGAGGATGTGATGGAAGAAGTGATTGGTGATATAAGGGATGAATTTGATGAGGAAGAAAGCAGGAACCGTAAGGTGGATGAGAATAATTACATCTTTGAAGGAAAAACTATGATCCATGATATGTGCAAGACAATGCACCTTCCTATGTATACGTTTGATGAAGTGCGTGGTGAAAGTGAATCAGCAGGTGGCCTGGTGCTGGAAATAGCTGGTGAATTCCCCAAGGTGAATGATGTGATCAAAAGCGGCAACTTTGAGTTTACGGTACTGGAAGTGGACCGCAACCGCGTACAGTTGGTTAAAGTGACAGTGAACCGTGAAGAGTAAATCTAAAAAATGAAGCTGCAACTATCAATTTTCTTCGTGCTTTCCATAACTATTCTATCCTGCAATAGCCCCTACACCTATAAAAAGAAAGGTTATTTTAAAATTGATTTTCCTGAAAAGAAATATCAGCTTTTTGACCAGCCAGGTTATCCGTATCGTTTTGAATACCCGGTTTATGCTTTCGTAACCAGGGACACTTCTTTTTTTGGCGAGGCTACAGAAAATCCCTGGTGGATCAATATTGATGTGCCGAAATTCCATGGGCGCATCTATATCAGCTACAAAGAGGTGGGAAAAAATAATTTCGATTCGTTAGTGAATGATGGATACAAGATGGCTTACAAGCAACATACAGATATTGCCACCAGTATTGTAGACAGTCCAATCAAAACGCCCAACAATGCCGAAGGCTTTTATTTTTCTCTTGGAGGAAATACAGCTACCGCTAATCAATTCTTCCTGACCGATTCAACAAAACATTTCCTGCGTGGAGCGCTTTATTTTGATGCTACACCCAATGAAGATTCGCTCGCTATTGTGAATGAGTTTTTGAGAGAAGACCTAAAACATTTAATCAATTCACTACAGTGGAAAGACAATAAAGGCACAAAATAGGATGGTCACCTATTGGTGACCATCCCGGAAATAATTTACTTCTTTCCCGTTTTTTCCCCATCTTCAACAATTACCGGTGGTGTAAACTTTTCCAGCGCCGCCCTGCTATACAGTTTATAATTCAATTTCTTTCTTTTGCTGGATGATCTCTTTGAACTACCTGACTTCCCTTCTTTCATTTCACCTGCAGGCTCGGTTTTATCTACATTGGAAAAAGCAGTTGCTGGTACTGCAATTTTTGTCTTCTCATTCACCTTTTCGATGGCATTAACATCACTCGCCTGCTCAGCTGAAAGCGCAGATTTGGCACTGGCAGCATCCGTACGGTAAAGAGATTTGAATTCCTTCCGATTACTTGTTTTCCGATAGTCAACAAAGCCGTAAATGCAGGCGCCAGCCATAAGGAAGGCACCTATGTACAAAATTGATTTCATGGTTGTATTGTTTGAGGTTTTATAAGCAGGAAAAGGGTACTGTATATATATCACGTGGCGAATGACCGGA
>JAJKIP010000366.1 GCA_021154405.1 Segetibacter sp.
GCAGAACACAGGAGCATTATTGCAAGAATTGAGGCTTTGCATGGTTTCATTCAGGGGTCATTTTAGAGTAAAACGCCCGGATATGAAATACCCCTATGCCTCCTCAAAATTAATCAGCGAAGTGTATCAACGACTGCTGAATACACCGTAAAAAGCCCATATCCATTCTTTACATTTCCCGGGATAGTATAAGGCTGTGAAAAAGGATTGTCTTTCAGCGCATCAAGCGTAATGGCATCATTTATATACTGGAAAAATTCAGGGCTGATCGTATATTTTTTAAGGTAAGGCCGGTAAATACGATTCCCGACTGTGGCATTTTGCAAGTCATTGGAACCTGCACTCATCGTTAATTCTTTAGTAGCACCATCAAAAAGTCTATCAGTAAATATGAATTCCCTGTTGCCGATGCAATTGGCATTTTGAAAAGGGTCCAGGTTGCCCTGATGCTTTTCCACTGAAGGGTCATAGGTGTATACACAAAATGAATTGGGAACAGGTCCATAATTAAAGTTATTTAATTCGGACAGGTAATAGTTTTTTTCAGCTGGTGGATCAGTAAAGGAAAATGTAATATCATCCTGCGGATTCCCCAAATTGTCAAACCTTGCGCTTCGTACGCGCACCACTGAATTCGTGGGCACAAAGGAAGGAGCTGTTGCACTGGCTTCCACCATAGTAAATCCTGGTGCCTGTGCTGTTACCCGATAGGTCATCCCCGCAGTGGCAAGTATATTTGATTCATACCGTTTATTGCTGCTATTGAAGTCAAGCGTATCTTTCATTACCCCATTCTCATACAGGATTACAATTGCATTCTTGATCAAAAGCGTGCTATCGTCAGCAATGATACCCTCATTGAGTGTTGTTTTTCCTATTGCAACCTGAAAAGGATCTCCTGTGCCAATGTATCCATGAAGCACCAGTTTTGGCTGAAGTTCCGGCAGTTTAATATTCTTCGGCTTTTCGCAATAGCATAACTGGCAAAGGACACAGACCACGCAAATCATTCTCATCATCCTGGTTATTAACATCCACATACAACTAAAATTTAAACTGGTAGCTGATTGTTGGTATTATTGGGAACAGCGAAACCTGCTTGAAAACTGACCGGAAGGTATTGGGGCTTACATATTCATCTGCATTGTATATATAAAATGGGTTATGGTGATTATAGACGTTGTATACACTTATGACCCAGGTCCGGAGAAACTTCTTTTTTTGTTTCATTAGTTTCATTGAAATATCCATACGATGGTAGAGTGGCATTCGAAAATCATTTCTTCCACTGTAGATATCAACCCGGTTACTGGTATATGGATCTGTGTAATAGGCAACTGGCAAAGAAATGGGATTGCCGGTACTCAATACCCAGTCGCACCCCAGGTCCATTTTAGAAGATGCCCTGAAAACAAAAGCTGTCTTTACCTCATGCCGCTTATCGTACTTAAATGGAAACTCCCTGCCACCATTGATATTCTCGAATTTTCTACGGCTCCAGCTTAGCGTATAGGAAACGAGGCCAGTCAGTTTTCCTTTTCTCTTTTGAAGAAACCACTCTGCGCCATACGTTTTTCCTTTGCCGATGTCAATCACATCTTCCCAATTATTACTAATGGAATTGAGGCCGGCTCCCTCCTTGTATTCAATCACGTTCCTGAATTGCTTATAATATACTTCCATGGATGCTTCCAGGGATTGGTCAGGATTGTAAGAAACACCGGCTGAACCCTGGTAAGATCGTTGTGGAGGAGCGCGTTTGGTAACCGGCAGCCACAGGTCCGTTGGCATTCCCATATTGCTGTTGGTGAGAAGATGAATGTACTGGCTCATCTTTACAGCCGATGCCTTGAGGCTCCAGCGATTGGTAAGCTTATAGATCCAGCTGATCCTGGGTTGCAACGAAACAAATACTTCTCCGGAGGGATTAAAGCCACTGACTCGTATCCCGAGATTGGCCTTCATCCTGGTTGAAAAGCGTATATCATCTTCCGCGTAAAGATCATATTCCCCTGCATACAAAGAAGTGGCCCTGATAATCCGGTCTGTTTTGATTACAGTATCACTTTGAAAAAGGGAACGTTCTCCAGGCCGGTAGTGGTGCAAGGTGGCCGCCAATCCGAATTTGATGAAATGATCCGGCGATGGCAGAAAGTCAATATCATATTTCACATTATAATCCTGGATGGAAGACAGGTATTTCTCTTCAGAGTAACGGGCAAGGTGCGAATTATCTTCCGCCACATTATTCCTGTCCAGCGCATTGAAACCAAAACGGGAATAATTGAATGTAAGATTGGAGAAAAGTTTTTTATTGAACTCATGATTCCACCTTGCCATTCCTGTAATATTCCCCCAGGAGAATCCATAGGTATACAGTTGTTCCACAACTGAACTGTAACCCAGCGTACTTTTAATTTTAGATAAGTACTTGTCCTTCCCTGTATAAAAACTGAAGTATATGTGGTTGCCCTTAGACAATCCGAAATTTGTTTTTACCATGAAATCGGAAAAGAAAGTACTCAGCCTGTCAGGATCCTTCGATAATCGCTGGATAGGCTTTATCAGCAGATCTGCATAGGTGCGCCTTCCTGATATAAGAAAGGAAGAGCGCCCCTTTTTCAAAGGTCCTTCCAGTGTAAGCTTTGAGAAAATGAGACCGAGGCCGCCTTCGCCATGAAAATTATATTTATCGCCTTCCTTCATTTGCACATCGATGACGGATGATAGTCTGCCCCCATAGCTGGCAGGAAAGCCGCCTTTCAATACTTCTACATTGTGCACGGCATCTGCATTAAAGACACTGAATAATCCAAATGCGTGCGATGCATTGTATACGGGTACACCATCCAGCAATACCAGGTTCTGATCAGCACTACCACCTCTTACATTGAATCCGGACATGCCCTCATTGCCTGCCTGTATGCCGGGCAACAACTGAAGCGACTTAAGCACATCAGCTTCTCCGAACAATCCAGGGATAGATTTGACAAGGGAAGAAGACACACTTATTTTACCAGGTATCGTTCTATTTTGAGTATTGGTCTTTGATTCAGCATTCACAACCACTATTTCATTCAGGATCACACGCTGCTGCAGCGCAATATCCAATTCCATATCCTCAGTAAGCTGAAGTTTCCTGGTTTCTGTAATATATCCGGCATGACTGATAACCAGTTCCAGGCTATCCAATTCCAGTGTAAGTGAAAAAAAACCGAATACATTGCTGGTGGTACCCTGACTGGTTTCGGTCACAAACAATGAAGTACCAATCAGTCGCTCGCCACTTTTCGCGTCTGTTACATACCCTTTAATGGTAAATTTTTTTTTTACGGGTTCAGCAGACAGCAGTAAGATCTTCCCGTTTTGCTCCAGGTACCGCACAGGTTGATCTTTAAGAATGCTTTTCAGTACTTCTTCCACAATTTTCTCCTGGCCGGTAAGTCGAACCTTTTTTTCAAGATCGATCACTTCCGAGCTATAACTGATGGTGATCCCGGTAACCTGGTTGAGTTCATTCAGCAATTCCCCGGCTTTGCCTTGTTGCATAACTAGCGTCACGGGTCTGTTGAGCAGTGTCTGGCTTTCACAAGCTCCGGATATCAGCAGAAATAAAATCAGAATCCACCGCATATCAACACTACTTTATACTGATTTCATAATTGTTGTCACCCGTTTTTTTAATAGTATAAGTGGTGATCCTCTCCAATTCATCCAGCACAGACTCAAGCGACTGATCATTAAATGTATCCGTAAAGTCTGCAGCAGAAAGCTGAGCGGCATCCTCTTTCTTAAATATGATATTGACCCTGTAATAATCAGCCAGTGTAGCAACTGCCTGGCTCAAAGGCGTTCTTTGAAAAACCAGCTTCTTTGTTTGCCAGGCATTGAAGTTGAGATCAGTATTGACCTGCTTTGAAATGCTGGCTCCTGCGCATACTGCCCTTTCGCCGGCAATAACCATCACCTTTTTGCCTGTATCTGCATTTGGTGTGAAATTAACCCGGCCTGTCTTTACTATCAGCTCCACACTGTCTTTGCTGGTACTTACTGTAAAACTTGTTCCTACCACTCTTATCTCTGCTGTTTCAGCATCAATCACAAAGGGATTGGAAGGATCATGAGTTACTTCAAAAAACGCTTCTCCCTTTAATGAAACCTTTCTCCTGCCTTTTTCAAATTTGTCAGGAAATTCAAGAACTGCCCCCTTTCTCAGGTAAATAATACTACCATCATCAAGATGTACACTCGCTACATCAATATCTGCCACTACCCGCTCCATATTATTACCCGCGTTTTTACCAACTATCCACCACAGACCAAGCAATAAAACCACGGAAGCTGCTACTCCAATCAATACTCGCCGTACTGGCATTTTTATAATTCTGCCCTTCCTTACATTAGAGCTAATGCTGGCATCTACTTTTTTCCAGGCTGCCTCCGTATCAAACGAAATAGCGGCTGGTTCTCCCGAGTCATTCCACATCTTTTCCAGCAAGGCAAACTCAGTTTCATTCTCACTGCTGGCCAGTCTCCATTTCCCCACTGCCGCTTTCTCAGCCTCGCTAGCTTCGCCGCTAAATAACCGGCCCAGGAGAATATGCATTTCTTCGCTCATCATTGTAAATGTAATTTATAACCCTGCCGCGACTTCTTTTAAAACGCAGCAATTGCCAAAACCCCTACTCCTTCCAGGTATTTTATGTTACAAAGGCAGGTAGCAAAAGCCAGGAATAAGATAAAAAGACAGGCAAAGGATAAATTGTTTTTCCTTGCGTATTCCCGCATGATACGCAAAGCTTTACCCACCTGGTTTTCCACTGTTTTTACAGAGATCCCCAGTTCCTGGGCAATTTGCCCATAGGTCAGCTTTCCAAACCGGCTCATCTTGAATATGACGGCGCATTGGGTCGGAAGTAATGAAATTGCCTCCCCAACGAGTTTAGCCGGATCAATTGTATGATCCCTCGTTTCTTCATTAATTGAAACTTGCAGATTATCGGGTTGCACAAATATTTTACCTGCCTGTTTTCGCAAAAAGGAAATACAGCCATTCTTCACCGCGGTCAACAAATAAAACTTTACCTGGGGAGTATGGATAACATCAGGAGAATTCTGCCATAATTTGATGAAAACGTCCTGCACAATATCTTCCGAATCGTCTTTATTCCTGAGTATGGAGAAAGCATAGTTGGATAAGGCCTCGTAGTGTTCCTTAAACAATTTTTCGAATACCTGGTATAGTTCTCCGTTAGGCAGCATTAAGTCTGGTTGCAATAGGGTCGTAAAAGTGGCGAAAGAAATTAAGATTACATGATTTTTTTCGCGACCCGGGAGAACAATTAACAAATTATTTGTCCCGATTACTATCGGGATGGGGTGGCGGTCCCGATAGCTATCGGGATGGGTCTCGTTTGCTATCGGGATAAGATGGCCGAGGATGTAAATGGTAAATCCCGATTACTATCGGGACGAGCGATGATTTTTTCGCATAAACCGAAACTGAGTGTCATGCCTGCTCCTCCTAACCCATTGATGATTGTAAC
>JAJKIP010000367.1 GCA_021154405.1 Segetibacter sp.
ATCATCGGTTAATTTCACAATATGATTCTTCCTTTTTTATTTGTAGGACCATCCCAATCTGGCGGGCGCGGTATGTTTACCGCTGAGCAAATTGAAGAAAGTACCGTGATCGAAATCTCACCGGTCATCGTTATGAATAAAAATGAAAGGAAACTGCTTGACCAGACACTTCTCCACGATTACATTTTTGAATGGGGAGCGGAGAGGAACGAATGTTGCATGGCCCTGGGATACGTACCCCTGTACAATCATTCCTATCGCTCCAATTGCGAATATGAAATGGATTTTGATAATCAGCTTATCCGCATAAAAACGATCCGGTTTATTAAAACAGGGGAAGAACTGTTCATTAATTACAATGGCAACTGGAACGATAGAAAGCCCGTATGGTTTGACGCTAAATAATGATCAGTATCAGTCAAATTTGATTTGTCCCCTTATCTCTCCACCTGTATTGACTGTAGTATGCATATTGATATAGTAGAGGCCGGCAAAAAGGTCAGACTCCTTGAATTTTACGCCGTCAATCAATACATTTCCTGAATAGGTGCCGGATTTTCCGAGGCCTGTGAGTACAAAGGCCTGAATAACAGGAGCATTAAATCCAGCAGGCGCGGTACCATGAATATGAAATCCTACGGGGTTAGAGGGGAGATCCTTCCAGCTAACTACGTAATTGAGAATATGTGTTTTTTTATCATACCAAACATCAAAAATGCCTGAAGCGCTGGTAGTCACTGCCGGATTTTCATTGGCACCGCTCATTACGATCCCGTTCTTAATGAAGAAAGTAGACTTCTTTTTCTCTGATTCCTTTTCACAGGAAACTATAGAAAGCACAAATACAGAAAGCACAGCAAGTATTGCAGTTAGTTTAAGCAGTTTCATGATTGCATGATTTGGGGTAAAAATAGGAGTTTTTAAGGACTTAAAAAGTCGGGATTTTAAACAGCCGGGTTGCCTGTAATCCCTTATTTCAGCAGGTTTTTTATCTCCTGGATTTTCAGAAGCGCCTCCACTGGAGTAAGCCGGTTGATATCAATGCCCTCCAGTAATTTCCTGATCTCATCAAAGGTCTCACTGTGAGCATCAAAAATGGAAAGCTGCATTTTGGGCAACGAAAGATTTTTGACCTTTGATTCCAGTGATTTTTTTCCGGAAGTATCATCATTCCCATCCATATGTTTACTCTCCAGTTGCTCCAGTATTTCATTGGCCCGCTGGATCAGAGTAGGGGGCATCCCCGCCATTCTTGCCACATGGATACCAAAACTATGGGTACTTCCGCCACGGGCCAGCTTACGAAGAAAAATGATCTTATTGCCTACTTCCTTATTTGTAATATGATAATTTTTCACCCGTTGAAACTTTTCTTCCAGTTCATTCAATTCATGATAATGGGTAGCAAATAAGGTTTTGGGCTGATGAGGAGAATTGTGGAGGTGCTCAGCTATGCTCCAGGCAATGGATATTCCATCATAGGTGGAAGTCCCTCTGCCGATCTCATCCAGCAGGATCAGGCTTCCTGGAGTAATATTATTGATGATGGAAGCAGTTTCATTCATTTCCACCATAAAAGTTGATTCGCCACTACTGAGATTATCAGAAGCTCCAACACGGGTAAATATCTTATCTGTCAGTGAGATCAATGCTTCTGTTGCAGGAACAAATGAGCCAATATGGGCCATTAATGTGATGAGCGCAGTCTGGCGCAACAATGCGCTTTTACCACTCATATTCGGCCCCGTAAGAATTATTATTTGCTGATCTGTTTTATTCAGATAGATATCATTGCTGATATAAGTTTCCCCAATAGGCAGGTTTCTTTCAATCACCGGATGCCTTCCTTCTTTGATCTCCCATTCATCACCCTCTGATAACTGGGGCTTTTTGTAACGATATTGCATTGCGTTATGGGCAAAGCAGCTTAAGCAATCCAGGATGGCCACAATATTCCCGTTGGTTTGCACCGGGGCCAGGTAATCCATCAGATCATTGAGTAATGCTTCATATAATTGCAATTCCAGTTGCAATATTTTTTCTTCAGCACCAGTTATCTTTTCCTCATAGTCCTTTAACTCAGCGGTTATATACCTTTCTGCATTAGCCAGGGTTTGCTTGCGCATCCATGCAGCTGGAACTTTATTCTTATGCGAATTGGTGACTTCCAGGTAATAGCCGAAGACATTGTTAAATCCGATCTTCAGTGAGGATATCCCTGTTTGTTCTGCTTCTTTTAATTGCAGTTTTGCGAGATATTCTTTTCCGCTGTGGGATATATTTCTTAATTCATCCAGTTCTTTATTGACTCCCGCATTGATCATTCCCCCTTTGATGGCAAGAGCCGGAGGATTGTCAACAATCTCCGAAAAGATCTTTTCTGCTATCAATGGGCATGGATTCAATGCATCTCCCAGCCGTTTGATATAATCATTCGAAGAGGCAAGGCATAATTGTTTGATCACTTCCACCTGTTTCAATCCTTTTGCCAGTTGAAGTACTTCACGCGGATTGATCTTCTTTAATGGTATCTTGGAAACCAGTCGCTCAATATCTCCGCAATGCTTGATGGATTGTGATAATTTATTTCGAAGTTCTGTTTCCTTAATCAGTAATTCAACCAGGTCAAGCCGTTCATTAATGCGGGTAATATCCTTTAGCGGAAATACCAGCCAGCGTTTCAACAGGCGGGCGCCCATGGGAGAAACAGTATTATCCAGTACATTCAAAAGGGTTTGCGTGTCTTCTGAATTTCCATGGATGAGTTCAAGGTTGCGAATGGTAAAGCGATCCATCCACAGAAAATCATTCCTGTCTATCCGGTGAAGGGAAGTGATATGCTGCAGGTGCGGATGTTCAGTATCTTTTAAATAATGCAGGATGGCGCCTGCTGCAACAAGTCCGAGACCCAGGTCTTCCACGCCAAAACCTTTTAAGGAGTGGGTCTGGAAATGTTTCAATAGAATATCTTCCGCATAAGCAGGATCAAAGATCCATTCATCCAGCGTGTAAGTATACATCCGGCTACCGAAATATTCCTTGAATTTCTTTTGCTGTTGTCGTTGGAATAAAACTTCAGCTGTTTTAAAACCCTGGAGTAATTTATCGGCATATTCCCTGTCTCCTTCCGCAATAAAAAATTCCCCTGTTGAAATATCAAGGAACGCAATTCCATATTGATCATCTCCTGCAAAATGCAGGCTGGCCAGAAAATTATTGCTGTTATGTTCAAGCAGTTTATCATTCACAGCAGTTCCCGGAGTGATCATATCAGTAACTCCCCGCTTAACAACTCCCTTGGCCAATTTGGGATCTTCCAGCTGATCGCAAACCGCAACGCGGTATCCGGCCCTTACCAGCTTATGGAGATAAGTATCCAGGGCATGATGAGGGAATCCCGCCAGTTCCGAAGAGGAGGCAGCGCCATTATTTCTTTTGGTAAGGGTGATGCCTAACACCCGCGAAGTGATTATGGCATCCTGCCCAAATGTTTCATAAAAATCTCCAACACGGAACAGCAGAATGGCATCGGGATATTTCTGTTTAATGGCCCGGTGCTGCTGCATCATTGGGGTATCAGCCGTAGTCGTGGATTTACTCATACTCATCGTGGAAACGGCAAAAATAAGGAAGTGTTTATGTAACTCTTTTGTTGTGTGCATCTCCTGAATAAATAATTATTTATGTATAAAATTTCCCTCTTGTCGGGGATAATTCTTTCCGTTTCCCTGGTTGACAATGATTACACTCAGAAAACTGAATTACTGCCCTTATCCAGCCAGCCCGTTTATTCCTGGCGGAATGATGTGGCAGATACTGCCCGGGCTGAGGCGGTGATCAATAATGCAACTGTTTATTTCGGATATGGTGCCGAACTGGTGCATAATACCAAAGTGAAAGTTGATCCTGGTACCAAAATAATTGTCATCAATGGTTTAAGTACACAAGTGGACATAAGTAGTCTGCAAATAAGTTGCCCTGATGACGTTGCACTTTTGTCCCAGCGTTATTCACTTTATTATCCACCTGCTTTAGAACCGGTGAAATCCAAAGACATATTAAGGTTGGAAGATAGCCTGGTACAAACGGGAAAAGAGATCAGTCGGGTTGGAAATCTGGCCCAGATTGAGGAAGAAATATTAAAAAAGACAGGAAGCCTGATTGAAGCCACTTTAAGCAATAGTGGCAATAAAACAATCAGTAGTGCAGAAGTACTGCGGCTGGTAGAGTACTACAATACCCGAATTGAAAAAAGTAAAACGGCTATTTTCAATTACGGGCAAACTGAATCGAAACTGAATGAAAAGCTGGTAGAAATAAAAAAGAGAATTGATGAGCTGGAGAAAATAAATCCTTCACCTGTTGCAAAACCTGTTGGCCAGATCATTCTCCAGGTAGTATGCAAAAAAGCAGAAGAAATACCTGTTTCTTTTTCCTATTATACAAATAATGCCGGTTGGACGCCCGTATATGATGTGCGGGTTAATTCCAAAACCAATAAGGTAAAACTGGTTTATAAGGCTTCCCTTACCCAGACCAGCGGCATAGACTGGAAGAAGACCAAACTTACATTAAGTACCGGTACTCCAAACTTCGGCGTTGCTGCCCCGATATTAACTCCCTGGTATCTTCAGTTGTATGTACCAGCGCTATATAATAGAGTAAATAACATGTTGACCGGCAGGGTAAGCGGTATTAATCTACAGAGCAATACTATTCAATCAATGAATGATGACAAACAATTGGAAGAAAAGATCGTTTTGAGGGGCTATGGGGCCGAACAACAGTTTTATAAAGCAAGTGCTGACAGTGCTGTCACTCCAGCCACATTACAGGATTTTACTACGCTAAATGAAGGACAGCTCAATACTAATTTCGATATTGAATTACCCTATGATATAGAAAGCGATGGCCAGTTGCACAGTGTAACAATCAGGGATGAAGAAATATCCTGTAATCTTAAAAACTATTCAGTACCGAGGCTTGACAGGGAGGCTTATCTGCTGGCAGAGGTGGCCGACTGGCAAAACCTCGACCTTTTACCGGGTGAGGCTAACATTATTATGGATGATACCTATGTTGGTAAATCTTTGATCGATCCTAACACTACTGCTGATACACTGAATCTTTCATTGGGCAAAGACAAAAGGGTAGTGGTTAAGAAAACGCTGGTGAAGGAATTAAGCAGTCTGAAAACAAGTGGAAAGGATAGTCGCCAGACATTTACTTATGAGATCACAGTAAAGAACAATAAGCTAACTGATATTAACCTGCTGTTAAAAGACCAGTACCCACTTAGCACCATTAAGGAAGTGGAAGTCAAACTGGAAGAGAGCAGTGAAGCGCTGGTTAATCCTGAAACAGGAGTGATTACCTGGAAATTGGCACTTAAACCAGGCGAGAGCCGTAAATACAGGTTTGCTTATTCAGTAAAATACCCCAGAGATAAGAAAATCATGAATCTTAAATAACTGATTTGTAATGGCGGCAGGAGCAAACTCTCTGGCTGCCATTGCTTTAGGGTTGCATATTCGATGCTAATTCGTTCGAAATTGGTTCGATCAGCCCTGCTTTACCAAAGCGCTCCGAGCGCTTTGGTAAAGCAGGGCATTAGCGTCCGATATGCAACGAAGATCAATCGACTCTCGAACCTCCCCACATCATCCAAAAAAGGTCTGGCAGAGAGATTAGGGACCCGTTTCAGGCACTAAAATGTGGTATATTCAGATTACAATTTGCCTCCATGAAGAAGATCATAAAATGGTTCTTTCTGCTGATCCTGTTGATTGTCGTGCTTTTCTCTGCATTTGCCGTAGTTACCGGAAAAACATATCTGTTCAAAGCTGTGTATTACAACTTCGCAGATATTGATGATTATAAAATATTCACGAATGATACAGTAAGAACAGCGACGCCACAGCCCTGGCCAGTTTCTGAGCAATTCAATAAGGTGGCAAGCCCTGATTCGCTGAATAAACTTTTGGAAGAAATTAAGACCATTGCTGTAGTAGTCATTAAAAATGACTCATTGCTCTATGAAAAATATTGGGACGATTATAATGCATCTTCTCTGTCTGGTTCATTTTCAGTTGCAAAAAGTATTACCAGTCTGCTGGTTGGTGCGGCAATAAAGGAGGGAAAAATAAAATCAGTGGATGAGCCCGTAAGTAATTACCTGCCAGAATTCAAACAAGGCCTTGCGGCAAAACTGAGAATAAAAGATCTGCTGACCATGAGCAGTGGCAGCAATTGGGATGAATCTTATAGCAATCCTCTTTCTGTTACCACTGAGGCCTATTATGGAAGCGATGTTGCCAAAGTAGTCAAAACTGTAAAGATTGAAAAAGAACCCGGTACTTATCATACCTATAAATCAGGTGATACGGAATTATTGGCATTGATCCTGCAAATGGCAACGGGTAAATGATTGAGTCAGTATGCATCTGAAAAACTTTGGCAACCATTGGGGGCCGAACATGCCGCCCTGTGGAGTACAGACCATAAGAATGGAACTCCCAAAGCTTACTGCTGCTTCAACACCAATGCCCGTGATTTTGCCCGCATTGGTCAGTTGATGCTGGACAGTGGTAAATGGAAGGGTAATGCCATCATTGATTCAGCCTACTATTCCCAATCTATCACCCCCTGCAATATTCCTGATGAACAGGGTCAGCCCTGCAATTATTACGGATACCAATGGTGGCTGGCACCTGCTTATCCAGGAGTCTTTTATGCGCGTGGTATACTGGGTCAATATATCATTGTCATTCCTTCCAAAAACATTGTAGTAGTTCGTTTAGGTCATAAACGGGATAATAATAAAGTTAATGGACTGTTTCACGATGTAAATGGTTTGATCAGCTGGGCGCTTCAGCTTTGAGATAATATTCCATTGCATTTACTTTGCAGTATGCGTAAACTTAGTATGGCCGAGCTGGGGCGTAAATCCGTGGAAGAATTCAGACAATCGGATAAACTACCTGTGATTGTAGTCCTTGAGAATATCCGTAGCGCATATAATGTTGGCAGTGTTTTCAGGACTTCCGATGCCTTTCTGATTCAGGCGATCTATATCATTGGCTATTCTGCCAAACCTCCCCATAAAGAAATCAAGAAAACAGCACTGGGCGCCGAGGATACGGTTAGCTGGAAATATTTCAAGACTTCTGCTGAGGCGCTTGACGCGTTAAGAGCGGAGGGTTATTCAGTGCTTGCGGTTGAACAGGCAGAAGGCAGTCGGCTATTGCATACTTTTCAATTGGAACCTGCTGATAAAATCGCAGTTGTATTTGGCAATGAAGTAACCGGAGTGGAACAGTCAACAATTGCCTTATGTGACGGATGTATTGAAATACCTCAACTGGGAATGAAGCATTCCCTGAATATTGCTACTGCAGCTGGTGTTGTGCTCTGGGAGTTGGTAAGGGGCAGGCTGGGGAAGGAATAATCTACAGGCATTCCTTCCAATAATTTCCTTTGATTTACATTTGCAGGATGGTTAAAGTCAAGAGCTACCTGAGCCTGATAAAATTCTCTCATACCATATTCGCAATGCCCTTTGCGTTAATTGGATTCTGCCTGGGGTTATTTTATAGGGAATTTTCAACTTCAGTTGTTCCGGGATGGCATGTTACTATTTATCCATTTTATGAATATGTTATTCCGAGATTGCTTCTTGTAATAGGTTGTATGGTCTTTGCCAGGAGTGCAGCAATGGCTTTTAACCGTTACCTGGACCGCGCATTTGATGCCAAAAACCCCAGAACAGCTATCCGCGAGATACCCGCCGGAATTATAAAAGCAAATTACGTTCTATGGTTTACAATAATAAATTGTATACTATTTATTACATGCACCTTTTTTATTAACAGGCTTTGCTTTTATTTATCGCCGGTAGCTTTGTTTGTTGTTTTAGGATATAGCTTCACGAAGCGATTTACGCCTCTTTGCCATCTGGTGCTGGGACTTGGTTTGTCCCTTGCTCCGATTGGGGCTTTTCTTGCCATAACCGGTCATTTTGCCTTAATGCCAATATTATTCTCTCTTGCAGTCATATTTTGGGTGAGCGGATTTGATATTATTTATGCTTTGCAGGATGAAGAATTTGATAAGGCACAGAAATTATATTCCATTCCTTCCTGGCTGGGAAAAAGCAAAGCACTTCGTGTATCAGAACTATTACATCTGGCCAGCGCTGTTTGCGTATTAGTAGCTGGCATATATGGCAAACTTGGAGTTCTTTACTGGGGAGGCGTTATAGTTTTTATCGGCATGCTTTTTTACCAGCATTCTTTAGTAAAACCGAATGACCTTCGAAAGGTTAATCTTGCCTTCATGACAGCAAATGGAATTGCCTCGGTTGTCTTCGCTGCATTTGTAATAGCAGATCTGTTCATCAATTCTAATTATCATTACCATTAATTGGCAAGAATACTTTCCATAGACTATGGCCTCAAACGCACGGGGCTTGCTGTTACAGATCCCTTGCAGATCATTGCATCCGGACTGGCCACCGTAGAATCAAAACAGCTGATCAACTTCCTTAAAGACTATTTTAATAAGGAACAGGTAGAACTGATCATTATTGGGGAGCCTAAAAACATGGATGATAGCGATACCCATGCCACGCCTCTGGTTGAAAAATTCATTAAAGAGCTTCAGAAGCACTTTCCTCAAATGCCCGTTATAAAAGTAGATGAACGATTCACTTCCAAAATGGCAAAGGACGCTATGCTGGACATGGGACTGAAGAAGATGCAAAGGCGTAACAAGGCGCTGGTGGATGAAATTGCAGCTACCATATTACTACAGGAGTATATGGGTCGACGCTAA
>JAJKIP010000368.1 GCA_021154405.1 Segetibacter sp.
CAAACAATGCTATGGATATAAGGGCCCTGTCAAATCCATCGCCTTTTCTTTTTTGATTCAGCCATAAAACCCATGACAATAAAGCAACCCCGATCCCCATCCATTGATGCCATCCAACAAGATTGCCATCATAATCATCACTTATTGACAACAGATAACCTGTAATACAGGAAAACGTGGCCATTACTGCTCCCCAAAATAATATTATAGGAATTGCAGGCAGTAATCCTGCATATTTAGGTTTACGTGATAGCCACAATAAAAGAAGCCCTGCCATTATGAATCCTATTGGCAGATGAACCAGTACCGGATGAAAATGACCAATAAATGTATTAATGGATGCTAGCACTGGTTATCATTTAGTCTGGTAACGCTGCCTTAGCAATTGCATCATGTATACATTGATGGCCCACTGGTCTGATAGTGGTTTGCGTGTATAAGGAAGTGTAGGCATATAATCAGCCGGACCAAATTCTGTAAGGATCGTAAGCGTATCGCCTTTCTGCTTTTTAAGGGCTACGATCTGGTCCCACCACGCGAGATGCGCCTTAACGGCAGTGTCCCATTCTGGTGCACGGGGATCATTTACCTGCGGTCCTTCGGGATGCCCAATGCGGGCGTGAATATGGTCAACTCGTTGAATAGCCAAAGCCAGGGTTTCCGGTTGATCTGCCAGTAAACTTTCATGCACATTGCACCAGTGAGAAACATCAAATGTGATACGCAGATTGGGAATAGACTCCATGTATTGCCTGGCAACCGGCGCCGAATACAATAACCTGGATCGATGGGTCTCATGACATATTTTAATCCCTGTTGATTTTGAAAGGCCCATTGTATAGTCAATAAATTGGCCGCCCTGCTCAATGGTGAAATAATCTTTCCCTGAGTGACAATTTATATACAGTGGCTTCTGGACCTTGTTATTGGCTGCCGCGTCGATCATTTTCCTGAAACTCTTAAAATTATCATTGAAATTGGTTTCATGACCTGCAGTAAGAAAACCAACTTCCAGTTCATACTTCTTCAATAACTGAAACAATTCATCCTGGTCTTTCTTTTCATTTGGCCACCATATTTCAATCCCGTCATATCCTTCCTTCTTTACTTTTGTAAGGTATTCATCCAGTGTACCAGGAAAACCCCAGTTGGTAGCCAGCAGTTTTAGTTTGAAATCCATATTTGTGTTTTGAGAAAGATCCGGTGCAGTTGATTTAAACGCCTCAGCGGAAAACAAAAGAGCAGTAGCAGCAGTGCCGGAACTAACGATGAAATCTCTTCTTTTCAATGGTATTGTATTATTGTTACTTTATGATCAGGCGAGTATCTCTTCAATTACCCTGCCTCGCGTATCTGTTAAACGGAATGGTCTTCCCTGGAACTGGTAGGTAAATTTCTCATGATCAAATCCCAGCTGATGAAGGATGGTTGCCTGAATATCGAATGGCTCCACTTTACCGCTAATGGCACTATAGCCAATCTCATCGGTCTCCCCATAACTATAACCCTTTTTGATTCCGGCACCTGCCATCCAGATGGTGAATGCTTCAGTATGGTGATCTCTTCCTTTGAAAGGCATTTTCTTTCCTTCCCTGTTTTCCTGCATAGGGGTTCTTCCAAACTCTCCACCCCATACTACCAGCGTTTCTTCCAGCAATCCACGTTGCTTCAGGTCCAGTATCAATGCAGTGATGCATTTATCAACCTTCCTGCATTTATTGATAAATCCATAATCGATGGCCAGGCTTTCATCTGAACCATGACTGTCCCAGCCCCAGTCAAATAATTGTACAAAGCGCACTCCTTTTTCCACCAGTCTTCTCGCCAGTAATACATTGTTGGCAAAACTGGCTTCTCCCGGTCTGGTGCCATACATTTCATGGATGTACGCAGGCTCATCATTTATATTCATTACCTCTGGTGCTGAGATCTGCATCTTGTAAGCCATCTCATATTGTGAAATACGGGAAAGGATTTCCGGATCTTCATAATTACCATATTCTTCTTCGTTCACCTTGTTGATTGCATCAATAGATGCCTTTCTCAGATCACGGTCCATCCCCTCCGGATCATTCATGAACAGTACAGGATCACCTTCACTTCTGCATTGCACTCCCTGATATACGCTTGGAAGGAATCCACTACCCCATACGCTTTTCCCCGCATCAGGGTTCTTGCCGCCACTGGTAAGTACCACAAAGCCCGGAAGATTCTGGTTCTCTGTTCCTAATCCATAGGTCACCCATGATCCCAAACTGGGCCGGCCCATTCTTGGTGAACCGGTATGCACCAGTAACTGGGCAGGTGCATGATTAAATTGATCAGTAGTAACTGCCTTGAGAAAACATATTTCATCAGCAATAGTAGCCAGGTGTGGCATATTCTCACTTATCCATGCACCACTCTGTCCATGCTGTGCAAATTTTGCCTGTGGTCCCATCATCTTGGGAACTCCGCGAATGAATGCAAATCTCTTTCCTTCCAGCAACGAAGGCGGACAATCCTGTCCGTCCATCTTCATGAGCTCCGGTTTATAATCAAATAGCTCCAATTGGGATGGAGCACCAGCCATATGCAAATAGATCACTGATTTTGCCTTGCCTGGGAAAGGGGACAATTTGGGCAATAAGGGATGCGCAGGATCAAAGATTATATTATTCGCCACAGTATCTCTTCTACCGCATCCTCCAAAAAATGAGCCTAATGCCAACGCTCCCAAACCCATTGCACTCTCTTTCAAAAAATGCCTGCGGGTATGCATTCGCATTACAGCCTGCTGAGCTTCTTTCAGCAATCGTTGGTCATATAATTCCTTTCGGGTCATCTTATATTATGCCTGTTTGATATAACAAGAATAGACTAATTTTTTGTCACTACTTCGTCCAGGTTCAATATGGCATTTGCCACAATGGTTAATGCGGCCAGTGCCGGGTCTGATCCACCTGCTTCTCCCAATATCCTTTTTGATTTTTCGGGCTCACGTTTATATGCATCCAATGCTGTGTTATATAAGCCAGACAATGTTTGCAGGCTCTTTTCATCAATCGGATGAAGTGTTGCCCATTCAAATCCTTTGCTAATTGATTTCCGGATATCTTTTTCGTCCATACGTTTAGCCAGATGCCGCGCAAGATCTATGTACACAGAATCATTCAACATATTCAGGGCCTGCAGCGGGGTATTGGTACGGATGCGCCTGGAAGTACATACTTCCCTTGATACCCCATCAAAGTTGATCATGGAGGGATAACCAGCAGACCTTTTCCAATAAGTATACATCGCGCGACGATATTGCTGTGCTCCTTTACTTTGCTGCCAGGTAGCCCCATTCCAGGGCGACAGCCAAATACCTTTGGGCTGCCAGGGAAAAACGCTGGGGCCATACATTGAATCGCAAAAAACACCACTGATACAAAGTGCCTGGTCACGTATCTGTTCGGCAGATAACCGAACCCTTGCACCACGAGCGTAATATTTATTGTAAGGATCTTTTTCCAGCATGTCAGCAGTTAGTTTTGAATCCTGCTGATAAGTAGCACTCATTACAATCTGCCTGACCAGGTTCTTTACGCTCCATTTATCATTTGTCATAAAATTATAACTCAGCCAGTCCAGTAATTCAGGATGTGTTGGAACAATTCCCTGCGAACCGAGGTCTTCCAGTGTTTCGGCCAGACCATTTCCAAATAGCTGTTCCCAAACGCGATTCACCATTGTTCTTGCAGTTAACGGGTTCTCTTTGGCAACCATCCACTGTGCCAGCCCCATTCTATTATGGGGTGCACCTGCGGGCAATGGATTCAATGAATGTGGAACATCTGGCTCTACCTTATCTCCTTTTACAAGCCAGTTGCCTCTTTCAAAAACATATGTACCGCGATGCATTGCATCGGGGTTATCCATCATAACTGGAGTAGACGGAAGTTTCATGGTAGCCAGTTGCCAGTATTCATTTCTGATATCGGAATAACCCTGCTTATCCTTTCCAGGAAGTTCATCGGTAAAGTAAAACCAGTCGAACAGGGCCCCATTTTCCTCAGGAGTCTTTAATCCATTATTGGTATAACTGAAATAAACATCATGGATGCCATTTGTCTTACCGATCCTGATCTGTGTAATTTCCCAGCCTTTGGTAGCAGGAAGTTGAACAGATGCAATAATATCCCCTCCCGGTTTATCTAAATGAATACTCCATGTACCAGAACTGGTTCCTGCAGTATAGCGGAAGATGAGTTGGTCCCTGTTATTAAGATCAACATTTTTCAGGCGGCACAAACCATGATTGCGCATGGCCAACCATTTTGTATCGCTTAATTCACTATTGAGAAAACTATCGCAGGTCAATGAATTATAAGATGGCTGCCAGGTTTTGAGAAATTGACCTACTTCTTTTGATTCCTGATCGGATACATTATTCCTTACCCAGTTCACTACCCTGTTCAGTTGCAGCTTTAATGAATCATTATAATGTCTTAATATCGGGTAATCATCAAAAGTATCCTCATCCCTTGAATTATTAAAGAAGGCCATGAATTTGTAATAGTCTTCATGGTGGAAAGGATCATAAGGGTGACTATGACATTGAACACAGGCGAAGGTAGTTCCCAATAGTGCCTGCCAGGTGGTATTAACGCGATCCATTACAGCAGCGGTTCGAAATTCTTCATTATCAGTTCCACCTTCGTCGTTTGTCATTGTATTGCGATGAAAAGCAGTTGCTATAAAATCATCATCCGTTGGATCCGGAAGGAGATCTCCCGCAATCTGTTCTGTCAGGAATTGATCATAGGGCATATCTTTATTAAATGCACGAATTAACCAATCGCGGTAATGCCAGATAGTGCGACTATCATCCCTCTCATATCCTTTGGTATCTGCATAGCGTGCAAGATCAAGCCACATCGCTGCCCATTTCTCTCCGTAATGCGGAGATTCCAATAATGAGTCAACCAGGTTAGAATAAGCCTTGTCACTATTGTCTGCCAGGTATTGTTTTGCCAGATGATCTGGTGCAGGCATGCCTATAATGTCCAGTGCCACCCTTCTTAATAAGGTTTGCTTATTTGCTGCAGGAGCTGCGGAAAGTTTTACTTCATCCCATTTCTTTTCAATAAAATGATCGATGGGGTTCCTCGCCCAATTGCCGGAAACATCAGGGACCTGAACGGGTTTCAATGATACATAAGCCCAATGTTCGCCCCATTTGGCACCCTGCTTTATCCAGTTTTTTAATGTAGCAATCTCCTCTTTGCTGAGCGGGTCATGTCTGTAAGGCATCCGATCTTCCGGATCAGTCAGGCTAATACGCCTGATCATTTCACTGTGTTCCGGATCACCGGGTACAATGCCATATTTCCCTGATTTTGTTTTGGCTAAGGCTTCTTCCCTGAATAATAAACTGAATCCACCTTTTTGACGAACACCGCCATGACAGCTTATACAATGTTTATTTAAGATAGGTTTTATCTGCGTGGTAAAGTCAACCGGTGGCTGGTGCATACCACACCTAAGTATCAAAATGGCCGTAGCCATCAGGGATATAACAAGCAAAAGTCTGAACTGGTACTTCACCTGGCAGTGAGTTTAACCAAATTTACATTATCTGGCCTAAAAGACCATCCTCACATGTCCTGTTCGTTAATCCCGCTGACCAGCGGATATGATTTTCCCTTCCAGATAAAGCGGCCAGATGTTCCTTTAGGAAGTTCTATGCGAGCCTTCAATTTATTATTTATGTGTTCATAGCTTACGCTAATAATTCCCTTTGGGTGCGGGATTCTGCCTTTTACGGATCTCAATGTTCCCAGATGAGGTTCAATCCTGATTTTTGAAAAGCCTGGCGCATCCGAATCAATGCCCAATATTGTTCGATAGAATTCAATGTTTGGACTTGCGCCCCAGGCATGGCAATCAGAGCGTGCCTGATCAATTTCAGATATTTCGGCCCAGGTGGTAAGGCCCATACTGATATTTTCCTGCCATTTATCCAGCCACTTCAGGTAATCATTCCCAAAACCCGCTTTTATTAGCGCCTGGTTGAGATAATATTGAAAATAGATTGAAGCTGGAGCCAGGGAACTATCGGAAAGTAGTTTACCTGCCATTTTCTTTGCATCGTTTCCCGAGATAATTCCTGTAAGGATTGCGAGCGTATTGGCATGTTGGGAGTATACATCTTTTTCCCGCGTATCTGCAAATAGCCTCCTGTCTGCATTCCAGTAATTCTTTTTAATAGTTTGTATGAGACGAGCTGCCTTTTGTTTGTAGGAAAGTGCATTGGCTGCTGAGCCCAATTGAGATTCCAGGGAAGCTGCTATTTGATAGGCCCACAACAATTGAAGATCAAGCAGGGATGAACTGCCATCTGCACCAATCGGACCTGTTCCTCCATTCCATCCTTTCCGCCCTTGTACCCAGTCTGTAAACTCCCAGTAAGGAGGATTATGAAGCGATCCATCTG
>JAJKIP010000369.1 GCA_021154405.1 Segetibacter sp.
GTCAAAATAATTTAACAGCTATGTCAGTTATCATTAAGAACGGAAGGATTATTACTGCCACGGATGATTACATTGCCGATATATTTATCGAAGGAGAAACGATTAAAACGATCGGCAATAATCTTTCGGCAAAAGCTGATAAGGAAATCGACGCGAGTGGCAAACTGGTATTTCCCGGTGGAATTGATCCGCATGTTCATCTGGATATGCCGTTTATGGGAACCTTCTCCAGCGATAATTATGAGACTGGCACAAGGGCAGCTCTTTTTGGGGGTACCACCATGGTGATTGATTTCATCTTACAGAAACAGGGTAATTCACTAAGGGCTGCACTCAATGAATGGAAAGGAAGAAGTGATAATAATTGCCTCGGAGATTACAGCTTTCATATGGCAGTGACCGATTTTAATGAAGAAACAAAAAAGGAAATAAAGGATTTTATCGAGAAAGAAGGCATTATCTCCTTCAAAACATTCATGGCCTATAAAGGCGCTCTAATGATCGATGACCGCCAGATGATCGGTTTGATGGAAGAAGTAAAGAAACATGGAGGCCTGATCAATGTTCACGCTACTAATGGTGATATGATCGATTACCTGATAGCGAAGCACCGTGCTGAAGGAAAACTGGCTCCCCTTTATCATTATCTTTCACAACCGGAAGTTACCGAAGCTGAAGCCAGTGAACGATTCGCTGATATGGCAAATTATACAGGTTGTCCAGGCTATATTGTTCATCTCACCTGTGAAGGCGCCTTGAATGCCGTAAGGAATGCAACAAGGAGAAATCAAAAGGTTTTTGTAGAAACCTGTATTCAATATTTGATACTGGATGCCTCTCTATATGAAAAGAATTTTGAAGGGGCCAAATGGGTGATGAGCCCTCCCCTGCGTGAAAAGAAAGATCAGGCAACATTGTGGGCTGGAATAAACCAGGGACTGGTACAGGTAGTGGCTACTGATCACTGTCCTTTTAAATGGGAACAGAAACTGATGGGAAAGGATGATTTTTCAAAGATCCCCAATGGTCATCCTGCCATTGAAAACCGGATGGAGCTATTATTTAGCGAAGGCGTTCATAAAGGAAAGATCACTCTCAACAAATATGTAGAGGTAGCCTGCACCAACCCGGCAAAGATATTTGGCATGTTCCCGAGAAAAGGGACCATTGCCCCCGGCAGTGATGCTGATATTGTGATCTTTGATCCGAAAGAAAAGCATACCATTTCTGCCAAAACGCATCATATGAATGTTGACTATTCCGGTTATGAAGGATGGGAACTGACTGGTAAAGTGAAAACAGTTTTATTGAGAGGGCAGGTTGCGGTCGATAACAATGAGTGCCTTGTGAAAAAAGGATATGGTAAATTTATTAAACGGAAGAAGGTTGAAGGCAAGATATAACAACTAAAGGTGATCAGGTATTTAAAAAAATAAACTATGCCGAGAAAAATTAAATCAGGATTGATTCAGATGAGCCTTCCCAAAACAGAAGGTGAAGGTACTATAGAAGAGATCAAGGAAGCGATGGTGCAAAAACATATTCCCCTGATAGAAGAAGCTGGGAAGAAAGGTGTGCAGATATTATGCTTCCAGGAAATATTCAATACTCCCTATTTCTGTCCGGGACAGGATAAAGCGTGGTATGAATCGGCAGAAACCGTTCCAGGCCCTACTATTGAAAGAATGCAGGCTTATGCCAGGAAGTACAATATGGTAATGATTGTACCTGTTTATGAGAAAGAACAGGCTGGCGTTTTATACAATACAGCTGCAGTTATTGATGCAGATGGCAGCTATCTTGGTAAATACCGGAAGAACCATATCCCCCATACTTCCGGGTTCTGGGAAAAATTCTTCTTCAAGCCAGGCAATCTTGGATATCCTGTATTTCAAACCCGCTATGCCAAAGTAGGAGTATATATCTGTTATGATCGTCATTTCCCGGATGGAGCAAGAATATTGGGATTAAATGGAGCTGAGATCGTTTATAACCCTTCTGCTACCGTAGCCGGGCTCTCACAATATCTATGGAAACTTGAACAGCCAGCGCATGCAGCGGCCAATGGATATTTCATGGGTTGTATCAATCGTGTTGGACAGGAAAAACCCTGGAACCTGGGTAAATTTTATGGCTCTTCTTATTTCGTGGATCCACGCGGACAGATCTTTGCACAGGCAAGTGAGGATAACGATGAGCTGCTGATTGCAGAATTTGACCTGGATATGATTGAACAGGTAAGAAATGTATGGCAGTTTTACAGGGACCGCCGACCAGAAACTTATGGAAAGCTGGTAGAACTCTAATCCCTTCCCTCTTTAAATGAAATACCCCTAATGGCAATCAGCAATAATAAATTAACCAACGATCAGTATTCGGACAACTTCAGCGATATTCACCCGCCGTTCGAGAATAAGACCGCCGCGCTGGTAGATGCGAATCGTTGCCTGTTTTGCTATGATGCTCCGTGTACCAAGAGTTGTCCTACCAGTATCAATATTCCCAAATTCATCAAACAGATCTCAAGTGATAATATAAAAGGATCTGCCCATACCATTTTCGTTTCCAATATCATGGGTGCAGGTTGCTCAAAGGTTTGCCCCGTTGAGAAATTATGCGAAGGTGCCTGTGTATATAATCTCCTGGAGGAAGAACCTATTCCCATAGCCAAACTGCAACGTTATTCAACAGAGCAGGCCATGGAGAATAAATGGAAGCTGTTTGATCGTAAACCTTCCAGAGGAAAGAAAGTGGCAATAGTTGGTGCAGGTCCGGCAGGTTTAAGCTGTGCGCATGTATTGAGCCGCGAAGGGATTGATGTAACTATTTACGAGAAAGAACCAAAAGGTGGTGGCCTCATGACCTATGGTATTGCTGCCTATAAAGTGACACCGGAATTCTGTGAGGATGAGGTTAATTATATTATCTCGATTGGTGGCATTGAGATTAAATATAACCAGACATTGGGCAAAGACGTTTCACTGGAACAATTACAAAATAGCTATGATGCAGTATACCTGGGTATTGGCGTTGGTGTTGCCAGACAGCTGGATATTCCTGGAGAAGAAATGGAAGGTGTTGTGGACGCCATCGGATTTATTTATAACCTTCGTGCTAATGGTTTTCCTTCTGTTCCGGTAGGTGATAAAGTTGCTGTGATCGGCATGGGCATGACAGCAATTGATGCAGCTACACAGGCAAAACGTCTGGGTGCAAAAGAAGTTACATTGGTTTATCGACGTACAGAAGCTGAAAAGCCGTGCACTGATGTTGAACTGGATATTGCCAAACTGGATGGATGTAAGATCATCTGGCTGGCCGCACCCGCTGCAATAAAAGGAAATGAGAATAAGGTGACTCAGTTGATATGCAGTAAAATGAAATTGGGTGAACCAGATGCCAGTGGCCGTCGTTCACCAGTTGATACTGGCGAGACCTTTACCCTTGATGTGGATATGGTGATTAAGGCTGCTGGTCAGGTCCCTTTCATGGAACTGGTAGACCAATACAGGATCAATAATAAGAATGGACGGATCACTATCGACAATAATGCAACCAGTGTAAAAGGCGTTTTCGCAGGAGGTGATTGTGTGAACGGTGGAAAGGAAGTGGTAGATGCGGTGCAGGCTGGCAAGGATGGAGCAGCTGCTATTCTAAAATATCTATTTCCCTAATGATATAAACTGATTTTTATGGCAGACATAAGTGCAAATTTCCTGGGTATTAAATCGCCCAATCCTTTTTGGCTGGCGAGTGCACCGCCCACTGATAAAAAATACAATGTACTACGCGCATTTGAGGCCGGCTGGGGTGGTGTAGTCTGGAAAACACTGGGATCACAGGTAAAGAATGTATCATCCCGTTATTCTTCTGTTGATTTCAATGGAGGACGCGTAATGGGATTCAATAATATTGAATTGATCTCAGATCGTCCGCTTGATATTAACCTGAAAGAAATTGCTGAGTGTGTGAAGCTCTTCCCTGATCGTGCCATGATCGTTTCGCTAATGGCAGACAATGACAAAGAAAGCTGGCATGAACTGATCAAAAAAGTAGAAGACACCGGAGCGCATGGTTTTGAATTGAATTTTGGTTGCCCGCATGGAATGACTGAAAGAGGAATGGGCGCTGCCGTGGGTCAGGACCCAGTGATCGCAAAAATGGTAGTGGAATGGGTCATGGAAGCTGCAACTATCCCTGTTATTACCAAACTGACTCCCAATGTGCATTCGGTTGTTCCAACGGGGCAGGCCTGTGTGGAAGCCGGTACCAATGCACTTTCACTTATCAACACTATTCAATCAGTAACAGGCATTGACCTGGATACATTCGTTCCAAATCCCAATGTAGGCGGCAAATCAGCATTTGGCGGTTATTGTGGTCCGGCTGTAAAACCGATTGCCCTAAAAATGCTGACCACTATAGCCCAGAACCCTGTTACTGGTAAAGTGCCCATTTCCGGGATTGGCGGAATCAGTACATGGAAAGATGCTGTTGAATTTATGCTACTGGGATCAACAACAGTGCAGGTTTGCACAGCTGCCATGAAACATGGATTCCGGATTGTAGAAGATATGATTGAAGGATTGAATAACTGGATGGATGAAAAAGGATTTCGCACCATCAATGATTTCATCGGGAAATCGGTGAATACTCTTACCAATTGGGAAGACCTTGATATCAATTACCATATTATCGCCAGGATTGACCAGGATAAATGCATTCATTGCGGCTTATGCTATATCGCCTGTGAAGATACCTCTCATCAATCCATCAACCTGGCCTATGGCAAGCCATATAATACGTATTCAGTTAAGGAAGAGGAATGTGTAGGCTGCAATCTCTGCAAGCTGGTATGTCCAGTGGAGAACTGCATTACCATGGAGGTACATCGCAAGGGCGAAGAATACCTGAACTGGAAGGAATTCCAGCGCCAGGGCCTTCCCCTGAACGATCATTGATATATTAGCTATAGGAGTTTGGGTGAAATTTTCATATTTGCCAAAACCCCGATTGTAAGGCTCAAAGGACCTTATTTGCCCCAATTGCTACGATGTTTTGGTAATGTTTCCACTTACGCCAAACCATCGAAAGCATGCAGTCTTTTTTCGCGTAAAATTACTTTCTCTTTGTGGTCACAACTTCGCACCTTTGTTGTGATTTGTTATAAGCCAATTCATTATGAAGATCCTAAAGAAAACACTGAAGATCGTGGGCATAACCCTCCTTGTCCTGATCGCATTAGCTTTTACCATTCCGGTAGTATTTAAAAAACAAATAACCAACCTGGTTAAGAAGGAGATCAACAATGGGCTTACGGCCAAAGTTGACTTTAAAGATGTAAGCCTTTCGCTGTTCAGGCATTTTCCGAAAGTCTCTATAAGACTTGAAGAACTTTCTGTAGTGGGAACGGATTTCTATGCAAAGGATACACTGTTATCAACCAGATCATTTGACGCATCAGTAAACCTGATGAGCGTGATCAAAGGCGATAATATTAAGGTAAGTGGGATCTATCTTGAATCGCCACGTATTCATGCACTGGTGAATAAAGAGGGCAAGGCCAACTGGGATATCGCCAAACCTTCTACTGATACTACAGCTTCCTCAAATGAGTCTGATACTACTGCCTCTGCTTTTAAAATGACATTGCAGAAATATGAGATCAATAACGGATACATCTATTATAAGGATGAAACCGGAAATATGAGCGCCGAGATCAC
>JAJKIP010000370.1 GCA_021154405.1 Segetibacter sp.
ATTTCAAACTGCACTCTTTAATCATTTCACTTGTCTTCCCAACCAGTTAGTGAACTCAGGCGAACACTCACACCCGTAATGCTTTGGGGGTTGGGGGTGGGCTATGTCATCTCCGGAATGTATTTTGGATGGAACCTGGGTCTTGAGAAAGGAGGTACACTGGGAATGGCCATTGCCACCTTCTTTATTATCATTCTTTATCTCACCTTTACTTTCAGCTATACTGAACTGGCCTGCGCCATACCCAAAGCAGGGGGCGGCTTTGATTATGCCAACCGGGCCCTTGGAAAGGATTGGGGTTTCCTGGCTGGCATGTCACAAAATATTGAATTCATCTTTGCACCTCCTGCTATTGCTTTTGCTATTGGCGCTTATTTCAACCTCTTTTTTCCACAGGTACCCATTATGGCTATTGCCATTTTTAGTTATGTGGTCTTTACCTGCCTGAATATATATGGCATAAAAGCAGCAGCCTTATTTGAATTGATAATAACAATATTTGCGGTTGGAGAACTATTGTTATTTGCGGGTGTGAGCTTTCCCCATTTCGAAATGAAGAATCTGCAGCACAATGCTTTTCCCAATGGTTGGCAGGGCGTATTTGCGGCAATACCATTTGCCATCTGGTTTTTTCTGGCCATTGAAGGTGTGGCCAATGTGGCCGAAGAAGCGGTAAATCCACAACGTACAATTATGCTGGGCTTTGGATCTGCCATTCTCACACTGGTGATCCTTTGTATTCTCACTTTTACCAGTTCAATTGGTGTTGCTGGATGGGAAGCCATTGTTTACAAGGAGGATGGAAGCGCTTCTGATTCACCCTTACCTCTGGCCCTTCGACATATAACGGGTAGTAACAATTTGCTTTATCATTTACTGATAACAGTAGGATTATTCGGATTGGTAGCATCCTTTCACGGAATAATACTGGCTGCCGGAAGGTCAACCTTTGAATTCGGACGCGTTAAATATGCCCCGGCTTTTCTTGGAAAGATCCATTCTCGGTTCCGCACACCTTCCAACGCACTTGTGATAAATATGGGAATAGGAATTCTGGCTCTGCTTACCGGAAAAACTGCAGAGATCATAACCATCTCTGTATTTGGAGCATTAACGCTTTATATCATATCCATGGTTTCATTATTGCGGTTACGAAAGAAGGAACCTGAGTTGGCTCGTCCCTTCAAGGTTCCGGCATATCCATGGTTTCCCTGGATAGCATTGGTCATTGCCACCGTGTCTTTAATTGCAATGACTATTTACAACCTCAGGCTATCCATCATTTACTTCCTGATCATGGGCCTTGCTTATGGCGCGTTCAAATTGTTTACAAAAAAATAATGCTTTGGCTGCCGTGCTCCTATGCTGAAGTTTCCGCCCAGGCATAAGCCAGACGGTCTTTAAATAACTACAACTTTATAACAGCGTAGGCGAATAGCCATACATTGCGCCTGCCTTAATTTGAATTAACTTCATATTCAAAGCAACATTATGGCCCCTAAAGACATTATCCACTATGTGCAGAACCATCCTGCGGGAAAGGTAAAAATTGCTTTTTCGGATATAGATGGTATCCTGAGAGGCAAATACATCTCTGCAGAAAAGTTTCTTTCAGTGATGGATAATGGTATGGGTTTTTGCGATGTAATTTTTGGATGGGATGCAGGTGATACTGTTTATACCAATGCCAAATATACTGGCCTTCACACAGGTTATCCTGATTCACCTGCAAGAATTGATACCGGCACCTTTAGAAAGGTTCCCTGGGAAAAGGAAATTCCATTCTTCCTGGGTGATCTCTATGATACAAAAGGAAATCCTTCACCCGTTTGCCCGCGTCAATTATTGAAACAACTCATTGCAGAATCAAAAAAAGAAGGTTACTCTCCAGTATTCTCCCAGGAATTCGAATGGTTCAATTTTGCTGAAACACCCAGAACTGCCAGTGATAAACACTATAAGAACCTTAATCCTTTGACACCCGGCATGTTTGGGTATTCTATTTTACGGAGCAGCCTTGAAAACCCCTACTTCAATGATCTCTTTGAACAGTTGAGATTATTCAATATTCCGTTAGAAGGTTTGCATACAGAAACCGGACCCGGAACTTATGAAGCCGCGATCACCTGTTCCAATGCATTGGAGGCAGCAGATCGCGCTATTTTATTTAAGACCGCTGTTAAGGAAATTGCTTATCGTCATGGCGTGATTGCCACCTTCATGGCCAAGATAAATGAAAACCTTCCGGGTTGTGGCGGTCATGTTCATCAAAGCCTTTGGGATAAATCCGGAAAGAACAATCTTTTTCACGATGCAAAGGACAAAACAGGCATGAGTGCCCTGATGAAAAACTATATCGCAGGTCAGTTACACTGTCTTCCTTATATTCTGCCATTGGTTGCACCAACCATCAACAGTTATAAACGACTGGTGGAAGGAACATGGGCTCCTACTACTTTAACCTGGGGAATAGATAACCGCACAACAGCCTTGCGCGCTTTACCCGGAGGGTCAAAATCATGCCGTCTTGAAACAAGAGTGATCGGTGCTGATGTAAATCCTTACCTGGCAATGGCTGCCTGCCTGGGTGCCGGGCTCTACGGTATTAAAAACAATCTCAAGCTGAAAACGGCTACCACGGGTAATGGCTACAGAGATTATTCAAATGGAACATTGCCATCCACTCTTTTGGAAGCCACCCAGCAAATGAAAAAATCTTCTCTTCCAAAAGAAATATTCGGATCAGCATTCGTTGATCATTTTATTCAAACCCGCGAGTGGGAATGGGCTGAACATAAAAAAGCAGTGACTGACTGGGAGTACAGGCGATATTTTGAGATCATATAATCAAACATTAATTCAGGATCATGACTTTTGATAGCGTATATCAATATAATTTCCCGACCACCATCCGTTTCGGTGCTGGATCCAGTAAAGAACTGGGAGATTATCTTATTAAGAATAAGATCAGCAAACCTTTGATTGTTACTGATGGTACAGTAGCCCAGCTTGGCTTCTTTAAAGACATAGTTAAGGCCCTTGAAACCAAAAAGATATCAGTCACAGTATTTTCCGATATACATAAGAATCCGGTTAAATCAGATGTATACAAAGGGACCGATATTTATGATGCCAATAAAAGGGATGCCATCATTGGAATAGGTGGAGGAGCAGCGATTGATGTAGCAAGGGCAATTGTATTGCGTGTTAACCACAGGGAAGATCTTTTCAAATATGATGATCTTATCGGCGGGGATGTATATGTTACCAATGATGTTCCCCATTTTATTACCATTCCTACCACAGCAGGTACCGGCAGTGAAGTAGGCCGCAGTGCCATAATTGCAGATGATGAAACCCATCAAAAGAAGATCCTCTTTTCTCCGAAGCTGCTGGCAAAAATTGTTTTTGCCGATCCGCAACTTACCATGGAGCTTCCGCCATTTATTACGGCAGCTACCGGCATGGATGCTTTAACGCATAATATGGAAGCATACCTTGCTAAGATGCCTCATCCAATGTGTGAAGGAATTGCCTTGGAGGGAATCTGGTTAATTCATCAGTCGCTGGAAGGGGCTGTTAGAAGACCTGATCTCGAGTCAAGAAGTAAAATGCTGATTGCTTCCCTGATGGGCGCCGTTGCATTTCAAAAAGGATTGGGTGTGGTTCACTCCCTTGCCCATCCGCTTTCTTCTTTATTGGATACCCATCATGGATTGGCCAATGCTGTGAATATACCATATGGCATGGAATTTAATATTGAAGGCTGTGAAGGAAAGTTCAAACGTATTGCGAGAACGCTCGAACTGAAAGAAGAAACAGGAAAAGCCGTGGTCGATTATTTATTTACCCTGAACTCAAAGATCAATATACCCAATCGTTTACGGGAAATTGGCGTTAAGCAGGAACATGTAGAAACGCTGGCCGATCTTGCCTTTGCGGATTTTGCACATCCCAACAATCCCAAACCTGTGAAACGGGATGATTTCAGACAATTGTATAGCACGGCTCTCTGATGATTAAATTAGAATATAAATGAAGATTGGACTTACCTATACAGGAACCGCTAAAAAGCACGAGAATTATGTTAATTGGCTCAAAGCCAATGAGGACATTGAAATCATTACACTTTCTGCAGAAAATAATAATCTGAATGATTTAAAGAAATGTGATGGTTTAGTATTGAGTGGTGGCATTGATATCCATCCCAAATTTTATGGGAATGATAATACTCAATACAACAACGCAACCAATTTGAATGAGAAGCGTGATGAATTTGAAATAGCCGCCTTCGATTTGGCGCAGAAAAACAAACTGCCAGTATTGGGAATTTGTAGAGGAATGCAGCTAATAAATGTTATTCATAAGGGAACTATGTTCCAGGACCTTGGTGAAGAAAAATTGTTAAATGCCCACAAAGGGAATCCTGATAAATTACATTCGGTTAAGGTAAAACCTGAAACCATTCTTTCAAAAATTGTTAAGACTGAATCAATCCAGGCGAATAGCGCTCATCACCAGGCTATAGATAAATTAGGGCAAGACCTTATAATTAATGCATTATCTGAGGATGGCATAGTAGAAGGCATAGAACGAAAAGAAACAAAGAACAAACCTTTTCTTCTTGCTATTCAATGGCATCCGGAAAGAATGGATGAAGCCGGTTTGCAAAATTCAGCAGGCTCTGCCGCCATCAGGAAACGATTTATAGAGGAGGTTAAAAAATCAATCAATGAGAATCATTAATCCAGCCACGGAAGAAGTCATCGGCGAGATCCAGGAAGATACCGGCCAAACGCTGGATAAGAAATTTCAGTTGCTTAAAACTGCGCAACCCGCCTGGCAACAGGTTACATTAAAAGAACGTATCCAAATAATTAAAAAGTTTGGTTCCTTACTCGACGAAAAAAAGGAAATGCTGGCTTCAATCCTTACGGCAGAAGTAGGCAAACCTCTTCAGCAATCCCGTAATGAATTGGGTGGTGCTCAGGCAAGGATAAAATGGCTTACAGATAATGCGACCAAATATCTATCTGATGAAGTAATGACAGATGATGCAGGCATGCAGGAAAAGATATCCTATGAACCGTTAGGTGTTATCTGCAATATTTCTGCATGGAATTATCCTTATCTGGTAGGCGTAAATGTATTTGTTCCTGCTTTGTTGGGGGGCAATGCTGTATTGTATAAACCATCCGAATATGCTACGCTCACAGGATTGGAGATCGCCAAACTTTTAGGAGAGGCAGGCGTTCCTGAAAATGTATTTGAATTAGGCCTCGGTGGCAAGTATACAGGAGAGCTATTACTACAACTCCCTTTTGATGGTTATTATTTTACAGGCTCTTATAATACCGGCAAATACATCTATGGCAAAGTAGCTTCCAAAATGGTGCCCTGCCAGTGTGAACTGGGAGGGAAAGACCCCTTGTATGTTGCTGATGATGTAAACGATATAAAAGCCGTGGCTGTAGGTACCGCTGATGGTGCATTTTATAATAATGGCCAAAGCTGCTGTGCCGTGGAAAGGATCTATGTGCATGAAAATGTGTATGACAAATACATCGATGAGTTTGTGAAAGAAGTAAAATCCTGGAAGGCCGGGCCGCCTACTGAAGATGGTGTATACATTGGACCGATCAGTCGCAAAGAACAACTCTATGTTTTAGAGAATCAGGTTGAAGATGCTACCAGCAAAGGAGCCAAACTTCTTACTGGCGGAAAGAAAGCCAACAAAAAGGGATTTTATTTTGAACCCACAGTGCTGGTCAATGTAAATCATTCCATGCAGATCATGAAAGATGAATCTTTTGGTCCTGTGATCGGAATAATGAAAGTAAAGAATGACGAGGAGGCTATTCAAATGATGCAGGATACTGAATATGGTCTTACAGCTTCCGTCTATACTTCCGACAAAAAAAGAGCTGAAACCATTTTACAACAGATCGATTCAGGTACGGGATACTGGAACTGTTGCGACAGGGTAAGCGCGGCCCTTCCCTGGAGCGGACGCAAACATTCTGGATTTGGTGTTACGCTTTCCCATGCGGGTTTAAGGGCCTTCGTTAAACCCAAGAGTTATCACCTGAGGGGGAAATAAATACAATGAAGATCATTACCTGGAATTGCAATATGGCTTTCCGAAAGAAAGCTGAACTGATCCTGTCTCACAATCCGGATATTATCATCATTCCTGAATGTGAGGAACCGGAAAAGATCTTCCAGCACCCACTTAGTCAAAAACCAGCAAGCTATCTCTGGTTTGGAAATAATAAACACAAAGGCCTGGGAATATTTTCCTACAATGGATACACACTCAAACGTCGCAGAAATCATAATCCGGAATTCAGAACCATTGTTCCCATTACAGTTACTAAAGATCTCCAAAGATTTACCCTATACGCCATCTGGGCATATAACCCTGATGATCCGGACGGACAGTATGTAACACAAATATGGAAAGCAATTCACTTTTATAGAAAATACCTGAAAAAGACAGGCACCATCCTCGCAGGGGATTTCAATAGCAATACTATTTGGGATAAGAAAAGAAGGGCGGGCAATCATTCCAATGTTGTAAAATTCCTTGAAAAGAAAGGGATTCACAGTACCTATCATCTTTTCCATAAACAAAATCAGGGGCAGGAACAGCATCCAACCTTTTATTTATACCGCCACCAGAACAAACCCTATCATATGGATTATTGTTTTGTTTCTGCAGATCTTGCAGACCGCTTACAATCCGTGGAAATTGGCGTATTCAAAGATTGGAAACATTACAGTGATCATGTTCCTGTAATTGTTACATTTACTGCCGACTGATTATTTCTATCTCCGGGATTATGCAAAAATTGCTCGTCGTTTTTCTCATCATTCTAATCTCTTGCGGTGAAAAGCCCAAAACAACGGCATCATTTGTAAATGCTGCAGGCGACAGTTCAATCCTTTCCATAGATGCGGTGCGCAGAAATTATGAAAGAAGTTATACCCAGGCTACTACCTTTTCTGGGTTGGATGAAGGTAAACCAGGAGAAGAGATCAGGATAGCAGGAAAGTATTATTGTGTTTTGAATAGTGTGCTTACGATCCCTGAAAAATTAATACCCGATAACAAACAGGAATTCAAGACCCACGAATTCGCAACGGATATACTTATTATCAGCAATAGGGATACAATACTTGGGAAAACAATTACTGTAAAGGATTTTAAAAGGAATATTCCTTCCAACCTTGCTGAATACGGGGTATTATCAGAACCTGTATTCGTTGGCTACAATGAAAAAGACGACCAGTTTGATTTTCATTTTGGAATATCCATTCCTCTTACCAATACTGCCGTTTCCCGAATAGCAGGCATTAAAAGAGATGGTGAGCTGGTTATCAGAGAGTAAATTATTTACTTACCTTTCCTCTCCTTAAATTAAACCATGGACCTAAAAATATTTGGGGCAGTTGATGATTATATCACTGGCCTGTTTGAGCAGGAAGACAGCAGCCTTGCTGCAACTGAACAGTCGATCAAAGAATCAAATATTCCACGAATCAGTATATCTCCCAACCAGGGCAAATTCCTTCAAATGCTTGCACGCCTTTGCCATGCCAAAAAGATATTGGAGATAGGCACCCTGGCTGGCTACAGCACTATCTGGCTCGCACGTGCATTGCCTGAAGACGGAAAGCTCATTACGCTTGAATATGAACCCCTTCATGCACGCGTAGCTCAAAAGAATATTGATCACGCAGGCCTGGGTTCTATTGTTGAGATCAGGGAAGGCAAAGGAATTGATCTGTTACCCAAACTTGTTGAAGAAGGTGCTGGCCCCTTTGATATGATCTTCATAGATGCAGACAAACCTCCCTACAAAGAGTATTTCGACTGGTCACTTAAACTTTCAAGACCCGGCTCATTGATTGTTGCCGACAATGTCATCCGAGAAGGAAAAGTATTAAATGACAAGAGCCCGGATGAAATGGTAGCCGGCGTAAAAAGATTTAACGCTGCACTGGCTGCCAATCCCGCTGTAACAGCAACTATAATTCAAACCGTGGGAGCAAAAGAGCATGATGGAATGGCGCTTGCCATTGTAAAATAAAAATGGGCCCCATTAAATAACGGGGCCCTGTTATTCTGTGTGTACTCTAAGGTTATTTAGGGAATTTTTCTACAACATTGCTGATGGGCTGCACAGTTCTCAGGTAAGCATAGATCGCTTTCAGGTCCTCATCTTTCATTCCTGCATATAAAGACAATGGCATAATGGTGTTTTGGTTGCCGGGATCACGATTGATCTGGCTGCTATCCCGATAAGTAATGAATTTGTTCATGAATCGCTCTTCTGACCAATTGCCAATTCCCGTTGAATCCGGAGTGATATTGGCAGATGTAACTTTATTTGATCCCAGGTCAAAGATATAACCACCTGCAAACATGCGGGTGTGATCCGGGCCTTGTGGTGTAAGTGGAGAATGACAGGTACCGCAATCCGCCACCATGGCCAGATATCCTCCATATTTTACAACATCACTGGCTGGAGGAGCCATATTGCTATCAACAGTTGGTTGTAAAAATTTACCGGGATAAACAGCTGCAATGGGAACAAAAATCTGTCTTGCAGGCACAGCATTACTGATTGGCTTCAATGTCCTTATGTAAGCGATTATACTCAGCAGATCAGTTTTTGCCATTCTGTTGAAATTGGGGTATGGCATAATAGGAAAAAGTGTGTCGCCTTTTTTATTGATTCCTTGGGTCATAGCTCGCAGGATGTCATCATCTGTCCAGGCGCCGATACCAGTAGCAGCATCCGGAGTAATATTTTTGCCATAGATCATACCCGGTAAACCGAATTTTGGACCGAACAACAATCCTCCACCCCCTTCCGATCCTGGAATTACAGGACCTGCATATTTGGTAAAATCTCTTTTGCTATGGCAATCCATACAGCCTGCTACATGATTGGCAAGGTATTCACCACGCGCAACTACCTGTTTAATGGAATCCTCATTACTGTTGCTTTGTAAAGCTGTCTCGTTAGTACAGGAAGAAAAATAAACAGCTGCTATTGTCATTAATAGAACAGCTGCTATCGAAAGAGCTTTTCTCATTGTTATTGGCAGTTTAAGATTGGAAAATCGGGTAGTGTAAGGTTCAAAAAAAAGAAGAGACGGCAATACCGTCAAGCGGGTATATCAGTGATACAAAGGGGCAACTACCTGTAATTTATCGTTTAATACTAC
>JAJKIP010000371.1 GCA_021154405.1 Segetibacter sp.
GCAGCTACCTGAATTGTCGTTTGAATTGTCATAGTTTAAATTTTTAATTATACCAGATTTCTGTTTTGTTTGATAATCAAAAATACTCCTGGAGATAGGGGAGAAATTGAACAAAACCGACATTTAGGAATGGAAGGGGGCTTTCTATGCTATGGCTACACCTCTTTTTTAACTTTCAGCTGTTTGGGATTTTGGCCTGTATATTTTTTAAAGTCCCTGATGAAATGTGATTGATCGGCAAATCCATTTTCATATACGATATCAGTAAGGCGGGACCAGGAATCTGCAGTAACCTGGTTGAAGGATGAATAGAATTGTATGATCTTGGCAAATTTCTTTGGAGGTACACCTACATGCTCAATAAAATTCCGTTGTAAAGTCCTCTCGGTAATATGCAATTTTTCAGTAAGTTCTTTAACAGAAAGTTTTCCTGCGCTTTTTATTATCATTTCAATAGCATCCATTATGGAGGCATGTGGAAAATAGACCTTATTTAATATCAGTTGCGAAATCAGCCGGGCAATAATTTCCGATTGGACACGAATATCAGCTGTACTCTGGATTTCAGCCAGATACTCTTTTGTTGTAATTGAAGTAAGCAGGTTGAGATCATAGCAATCGTCATTCAGTTCCCTGGGATCTATCCCTAAAAGTGCTCTTGCTGCAACAGGATGCAATTGGAAAACAATAAATCGGTAAGCTCCCTCCACAATAAGTTCAATCGGTATAATAGTCAGGCCGTATAGAAATATTTCAGACAGGAATTTATTCTGTGGCTTCAGGAATACTCCTTTTGCCGTTTGCTGGAACATGATGCCAGGATAGCCATCCGCAAAAAAGGGGATGCTATGGGTTTTGTCATCAGCCTTTTCTACAAATAATAAAATATCCTTAACATGAAAGGCGAGTCCATAATCATCTATGAGTTTCTTTTTCCAGTCAACTGATTGCAGCATATCCAAAAATACAATTCTTTGTTCAGGTGAATATTTTAGCAACTCATGGACTGATTTGTGAATAACTGCCTGCAAAGAAAAACCCGGTAAATTGTTTACCGGGTTAATTGAACTTCATAGGTCATTATAATGACTTGAGGTATTCTACCAGGTCATTCTTTTCAGCTTCGGTTAAATTCAATTTTTTGCAGGTGTTATAATGATTGACTACATCCAGCATGGTTGCAAATCTGCCATCATGGTAGAAACCCCCTTTTGCATGCGCCCATAATCCTCTCAGACCCTGAGTAACATAAGTCTTTTCGGGTGACCGGTTTGCCTGGAAATCATCAATACAGATCTCCTCTGGCTTATGTGTGTTCCATCCTGGTTCTGCAAATAAGGGCGGTACATGGCAGGTGGCACATTTAGCCTTTCCGGAAAACAATTGCTGGCCTCTGTCAGAAGCCACTTCGTCAAAGGAACCTTTAGGAGGTTTGGGAGGCGGGATGGCTAACTGATAAAACTGTAAAGCGGCCAGTTTGCTGCTTACATGGTCCGAGTCGCTACGTTTATTGCCAAAGCCTGCTTTAGCTGCCACAGGGTATTGTTCTTTGTTCATTAATCTTGGATCATAGAATTGGCCCTGTCCGGATAGTTCAAGATTTGCAACATAGGCGTTCCAATAAGTGACATTTCCCCAGCCGCCTGTCCAGGTATGAAGATTATGCCCTGCCTGGCCAAATGCTTCAGGAATTAAGGTAGCAGCTGGCTTGCCATCCGGACGAAATGCTTTACCGTCCAGGTTGAGTTCTGCATCAAATTTGCCAGGGCCCCAGCTGGCCAGTACTTTCTTTACGGTAGCCTGATCTGCGTTCAACAATTTTGCTATGGGATCAAGGTTTGGTGCCATTGAAATTATTGCGCCAACATTCAGGTCCCTGTTAGGCCAGCCATCCAGTCTTTTTCCAATGCCGGAAGGATCACTAACGGTGGAATGGCAGGAAGCACAGGTAAGTCCTATTGATTTCAGGTTACCTTTGCCGTCGAATTTTCCAACCACTCCCAATACGGCGTTGATCTTTATAAGCTGGAGTGTTACCCAGGGATCGTCAAGGAATTTTCCTTCTTTGATCTTTCGCCTCAGGAATTTGGGAAGAACTGCAAGGTCAACTTTTAGACCTGCGTCCAATGCCTGTTTTGGACTTAACCCTTTTCCAATACCACCATGCTTCTCATCTGCAATGGCTTTATGTATTTGCAATTGATCTGTCCAGAATACTTCATCTCCGAAAGTATCAAAACGGAATACAGCCTTTCCTTTGTCGAACATCTCCTTCATATTCTTTTCGATATCATCATTGAAATCGCCAGGCACTCCAGATCGATCCATTGAATTCCTTGTATCGGCTTTGGTGGTTTTGCAGCGGATAAATTGAGTAGCCAGGATGGCAACTACAATAAATGTAATTACCATGGTTGTTTTTGGCACGTGAAGTTTCATGACCCGTGTGTTTAAGGTTTAAAAGAAATGGAACTGATTTGTATTGTATTGTGGAGATTAATCAGACAAAATGAAAGATTCGGGTCAGACAAGATGTAAGCTTCAGATATTAACTCCGTTTAAATTAATCACAAAGCTTATACCATTCTTACCTTCGCCCCGCAAACTGCTGGATTTCAGGTAAGGGGCGGTATTTAGCCGGTGAACGGTAAAGGAAAAAACTTCCTCAAACGTCCTTTAAGTAATACCCAATCATGGCAGACCGAAATAAAAAAGGAACATCAATAAAGGAATACGGGAAAAAGCTCTTTGCATTTATCCGTGGCAGGGTTCGTACTGAAGAGGACGCCGAGGACATTTTGCAGGATGTCTGGTACCAGTTATATAATACTTCGGAAGCAATTGACCAGGTAGGGTCATGGTTGTACCGTGTGGCAAGAAACAAGATCATTGACCGTTACCGGAAAAAATCGCCGGAGCTATTGGATGATCAAAGCTATGAGGATGAGGAAGGAGAACTGCATCTGAAAGAGATCCTTATGGCTGATGCAGGCAATCCGGAAACAGAATATCTGAAAAATCTGTTTTGGAAAGAATTGAATGAAGGATTGGATGAATTGCCACCGGAACAAAAAGAAGTTTTTATCTTAAATGAGCTGGAAGGGCTGACCTTCGCAGAGATAGCCGCGAGGACCGGTGAGAATAGCAAGACGCTGATTTCCCGTAAAGGGTATGCAGTTAAGCATTTGCGTAAACGATTGCAAACTCTTTATGATGATTTTTTAAATTATTAAATTGGCTGGTATGAAAAAGAAAAGCAAAAAGTTCTATTTCGTTCCGTTTATCATTATAGCTGTGATAGCATTATTAAGTGCAATTGTAATGCTGCTCTGGAATAATGTGCTGGCAGAAGTGGTAAACGTAAAACAGATCAGTTACTGGCAGGCTGCAGGGCTATTAATACTCAGCAAGATATTATTCACTTCATTTCGTCCTGGCCCTCCAGGCGGATTCCGCAGAGGAGGTCCACCATGGCGCAATAAACTGATGAATCTTTCAGATGAAGAAAGAGATCAGTTCAGAAAAGAATGGGAACAAAGAAAATCCGCAGGCCACGATGATGATTCAGCCACTAATGTCTGATCAATTGATTATTTACGTTTAAGCCATCTTTCGCCGCAGGCGAATTGAGCCCAGGGTTGTCTGAGCCCGTGGTATCCCCAACCAAACACGAACCCCGAAGCGAGTTTCCCTGGGTTCTTGGGTTAATAAGTAAATAATATAAACCAGGGGCGTCGTCCATTCATTCATCCCGCTACATAAGGCGTTCTAATTTTTTTCAAGTATTTAAAGTAAAATACCTGCCCACCCGTCTTCCTCTATATACAACATTATTAATTTAAACAGTTAACCATGAGATTCCCTTTCAGACCAATCCTTATCGGATTATTAATCGGAGCACTGGTATTCTTTATACCCTTCCGTTTTCCATTCTTCCTGTTCTTTATTTTATTCTTCGTATTCGGTCGGTTTTTCTTCAGGCCCTGGAGAAGAAGATATGGGTGGCGCCATCCAGGATATGAATATCGGAATGATATTCTCCCCATAGATGGGTACTATCGCCCATCTGCAAATGAGAGTAAAGAACCAGCAAGGAAAATTAATATACAATAATAAAACAAAGATCATGAGACGAAATAATTTTTGGATTACCGCATTAGTAGCCCTGATAACATTTGTGAGCTTATCAGCATTTGTCCACCGCCCCTGGGGCTGGCATGGCTACAGGCATGGAAGATGGGGATATGATCACTGCTATTATGATGATCATCACCGGCATCGCCCAGCCGATTCTCAACAACAGGATAACAACAAAGCGCCTGTAAACGATTCAACAAACTATTAGTATAAATATTCAAATTAAAATACCATGTATTATAATGGATATGGTTGTGGCCTCAGGAGGGAGCACCAAATGCAGTTATCACCGGTTAATATTATTGATACAGGAGCGGCTTATACCATTCACCTTTATGCGCCCCGGTTGAATAAAGAGCTTTTTGAATTGACGACACAACAGGATATTCTCTCCGTGAAATATAAGGAAGAAGATCAGACTGATAAATCCTACTATACCCGAAAAGAATATCGCCCCGATGAAATTGCCAGGTCATTTGATCTGAAAGGAAAAGTAGAGATCGATGGCATCAAGGCTAGCTATTCAGATGGTGTGTTAATAATTCATCTTCCAAAAACAGAAGCTGCAAAGAAGAAGGCGCAATCAGTAAATGTGAGTTAATTAAATCTTTATGAAATTCATCTTATGTCTGTTGGCAGCAGTTATAGCCATTAGTGGCAAAACCTTTGCTGCGAACCAAACAGAAAAGGAGAGAAAAATTATGGAACAGATTATAGATATTGATACAACGGGTATAACTCAGCAATATGCTACTATTAATGGGATACGTTACCATTATGCAGAAGCTGGAACAGGTCCATTAGTGATCCTGCTTCATGGCTTCCCCGAACTGTGGTTTTCATGGCGGCATCAATTGACGGCGCTTGCCAAAGCAGGTTATCATGCAGTAGCACCTGATCTCCGCGGTTTTGGGGAATCAGCAGTAACTCCCTATGTAAAAGATTATAGTTTGCTGAATCATGCAAAAGATATCAGGGCATTGATTGATCATCTGGGAGAAAAGGAAGCAGTAATTGTTGGGCACGACTGGGGTGCTAATCTCATGTGGATAATGCCCATGCTCTATCCTGAAACTGTAAAAGCAGTGGTGGGTGTGAGCATACCTTTTTATCCAGAACCACGTGATCCTGTTGAGATCAGGAAAAAATGGCAGAATGCTTTCACCAACTTCAGTAAACCCGGAGCTACAGAAGCAGAATTTGAAAAAGATCCGGAACGGTTTTTCAGATTGTTCTTCTACGGATTATCCGGCAGTGCACCCAGGCAGGCGATTGATCTGTTATATACCAGGAAACCTGAGACCAATAATGTGCTGGATGATTTTCCAGAACGGGAAGCATTACCAGAATGGATCAGCAGGGATGAACTGGATTATTATGTAAAAGCGTATAAAAAAACAGGCATTACTCCCGCATTGAATTTTTACCGTAATGATTCAGATTATTTCCAGTTAAAAGAGATCTATAAAAAGGGAATAAAACAACCTGTATTGTTTGTAGGAGGGGCAGAAGAAGCTGCTGTTCGCTTTGGTAGTGTGGAACCAATGAAGGCTGCATTGCCTAACCTCAGGAAGATCGTTTTAATTCCCGGTTGCGGCCATTGGGTGCAACAGGAACGGCCTGAAGAATTGAATAAGGAGATCATTGATTTCCTCAATACAGAAGTTAAACAAAAGCGTTATTAACTAAACTACTAACCATGGAACTCCAGCAACCAGCATATCTCGAATATAAGGAGCGAATGCCGTCACCAGGTGTTCTTGCACTGATCTATTTTCTTGTGTTTGCAGCCGGAATGGCTTTCCTTCTGATAGGCTCTTCAGGTGCCTCTTATCCTACTCCTTATGATCCGGTTGAAAAGGCCCGTCATTTCTATACTGAATTTGCGGTGAGTCTTCACGCCCAATCCTTCTTTCTTTTCTGGTCGTCTCTGCCATTGGGTATTTACACAGCATTCATGACAGCAAGGTTAAGAGGTTTGAATCTTCATAGAGGAGGTGTGAATATTGCACAGTTCGGTGGCTTTGGTGCAGCATTCTTTCTTGGTATGTCTGGCCTCATCACATGGATATTATCCCAGCCGGGCATTACGAGTGATCCACAGGCAACGCGCATCATGCAACTGCTGGCTTTTGCTACAGGAGGAACTGGTGCTGTTGTTTTATCTGGTTTGTTGATTGCTGGAATCTGCGTGACGGCCGGGATCGACAGGATCATTCCCAGATGGGTAATGTGGTTCGGGTTGGCGATAGCAGTGATATCGATTCTTTCCATGTTCAACCTGATAGTACCTGGTGTATCAATTCTTTTACCGATAGGTCGTTTTCTCGGCATTATCTGGATGATCATTGCCGGTTTCACTGTTAAAAGAAAAAAGCTGATTAATAAGCAACAGGCTACTTAGGTAGCCGTTGCTTTAAACCTGTGAAGCTGCACATGGTGCAAGGAAAGTCCTGGTAATCCGTGATACTATTTTTGAATCTGCATATTCCGGCATGCTGCTGATCTTCTTCCAGTCAGGGTCACTCCCAAAACTTTTCCAGTTCTTATCATGCTCTGCCATATCATCAAATGTGAGCATATAGGTCAGATTGGGTCTCATTTCGCCGATAACGGCTTCGCCGAAGAATACAGGGGTTAATCCCACGCGTCTGAAAATGGCAATCTCACCAGCCTTGTTGAACATTTCAATTTTTTTCTTTCCTGCAGATTCACTGGCACTCTCATATCTTCTCAATTCAAATATGCGGTCTTTTTTCTCCGGTACTCCTATGGTGGGCATACCATCAAAAGCCTTCAGCAATGAGCTCTGAATTCTATCATAAGCAGGTGCAGTGGATGGAGCTGCCAGATAGGGGGCTGCAGCAGTTTGATAGGCGGCATCCTTAGCCAGTTTAGTTTCAGCTTCCAGGTAACTGTTTATTTCGTCATAAGGGATTATCGCAAATAACCTTGTCTGTGCTTCAGGTTTCAATTCTTTGAACAAGCCAATATTCCTGCTCCCCTGACGGTTCATGGCAGGAATCAGGGCTTGCTCAAAATAATCTTCCACCAATTTTTGCTGGATCTGATCTTTCAAAGTATATACGCGCCACTCGTACCATTCCTGTTTCTTTTTCTTAGGCATGTCAGAAGATTTGGAACTAATGATTCCGGGTAAAGCAGGGAGCAGCAGGGATGATTTTACAAAATTCCGTCGTTTCATGATAGCAATGATTTATAAAAATTGGGTGATTTGTTCTTGAAATGTAAGATAATATATGTTAAAATTCCAGCGTGCAACAAATTCCACACATAAAATATCCGCAGGCGGCAATTATCAGGTTTTCCACAGTTTTTACTCATAATCATGGCTGTATGCACATAAAAGAATCCACTCCCGGTATCCTGGTATGATTTTGTAATTGATATAGGAAACGCATTTATGAAGAACCAGTCAACAACAACAAATAGTAATAATATAAGATCCAATAATAATAAACATCGTCCGGAAGTTCGGGATAACCTGGACAGCCGCAAAAATGAAGAGCAGGATTTTAAAGGTGATGATACCACACATAATGCAAAGCCTCATCACAATAAACATCCGCAAAGGAAAAAATAATGATTGTTTAATTTATTCCATAAACAAAAACCAAACAAAATGAAAACAAACGAAAAAACATATGAAGTGCTGAATGATCTTATCCAGATCAATAATGATAGAATTGAAGGGTATGAAAGAGCCGCAAAGGAAACTGCAAATGAGGATGCAGATCTTCGTTCGCTTTTCCTGAGCATGGCTTCAGAAAGCCGTAGATATGTTAGTGAATTGACCCAGTACGTTAGTATGGCTGGCAAGGATCCCGCAGATGGAACAACAGCCAGCGGTAAAATTTACAGGGTATGGATGGATGTAAAAGCTACATTCAGCGGTAAGGGTAGAAAAGCGATCCTTGCTTCCTGTGAATATGGAGAAGACGCAGCTCAGAAAGCCTATGATGAGGCTTTAAAATCTGACGCTGAGCTTCCCACTGAGATCAGGCAGGTAATTACAGATCAAAAAAGCAGCTTGAGAAAATCGCATGATCAGATCAAAAGAATGCGTGATACTCAACCTGCCTAACTAATACGGAACAGGGATTTGGCGGTTGATATTTACCATAAACAAATTCCGGATCCCTGCTTCCTTTTTTCTCACTATAAAAGACTTACTATGCAAACAAACTCAAAGACTGATAACATGCAGACCCTGTCTGAATGTATTAATAAGCTGGTAATGGACGGTTATGATGTGGATTTTAAAATAGATGAGAAGGGAAAATTGTATTCACCCCGCAAGGAGAAATCCTATTCCCCGGAAAAAGTACATATCGTCAATTTCTTCCGTTTTGAAGGTGCCAGCGATCCGGATGAGAACGCCATTTTATATGCTATCGAGACCGATGGTGGTGAAAAGGGCACTCTTACGGATGCTTACGGCGCTTACGCAGATGCCAAAGTGAGCAAATTCATCCAGATGGTGGAAGATATTTCGAAAAAAACTCCCAATCCCATTCCAAAGCCAGACCCGGTAATGCATTAAAGCATTACTGGTATATATAAACGCGACAAGCTATAAAGCGAGTTGGGAAAATTGCAAGCTGAAAAGCTTGCTTTTTTTATTTTAACTAACTTGCCGCCCTGATGAAGCACCTGAGGGCAGTCCATAAATATTTCTGGAAATACCGTTATCGCCTTGGAATAGGCATCCTGTTTATTTTTCTTTCCAACTATTTTGCAGTATTGGCTCCGCAGGTCACTGGATTTGTGATTGATTTTGTTGAACGCACATTAAATCTTCCCGGTTACCATCCCCCAAAAAATACACCCTCCTATGATGGCCTTGTAAATGGTTTTATCAGGTGGGTGAAATCCAGCCATTTTACTCCTGGCAATGTGGTGGCACTATGTGGGATTACCATTTTGATCCTTGCGCTATTGCGAGGTTTTTTTCTCTTCCTGATGCGCCAGACTATCATTGTCATGAGCCGCTATATTGAATTTGAACAGAAGAATGAGATCTATCAGCATTACCAGCAGCTGGACATGGCCTTTTATAAGCGAAACAGTACAGGTGATTTAATGAACAGGATAGCTGAAGATGTTAGTCGGGTGCGTATGTACACCGGACCAGCTATTATGTACCTCATAAACCTGATCGCTGTAATTGCCCTCGCTGTATTTTATATGTGGAAAAGGAACCATCTGCTTACTTTTTATGCTCTTGCACCCTTGCCAATCCTTGCCATTGCCATTTATTATATAAATAATACGATCAATAAAAAAAGCGAGCGTATCCAGGAATCTCTTTCTGATCTGACTACCAGCGCTCAGGAATCGTATTCGGGGATTCGGGTTATTAAATCCTTTGTTCAGGAAAAAGCGATGCTTAATTTCTTTCATCGTACCAGCGAGGAATATCGTAAAAATGCTGTGGGTCTTGCCAGGGTGGAAGCCATCTACTTCCCATCCATCACCTTGCTGATTGGAATAAGTACACTTGTTACAATCATGATTGGTGGCATATATCATATCAGGGATCATTCAATTGACCTGCCAACTATTGTTGAGTTTGTGATGTATATTAATATGCTAACCTTCCCTGTAAGCGCCATTGGACTTACAGCCAGCATGATCCAGCGGGCCGCCGCATCGCAAAAAAGGATCAATGAATTTTTGGATACTGTCCCGACCATCAGGGTACCTAAGCCAGCCAGGGATTTGCGGCTTCAGGGTAATATCAGCTTTGAAAATGTAGATTTCGTTTATACAGATACAGGCATCCGGGCCTTGCACAATTTCAATTTACAGGTGAAGAAAGGGGAGAAGGTAGCCATTGTGGGCAGAACCGGAAGTGGAAAAACAACCGTTACCCAGCTATTGCTGCGGCTTTATGATGTAACCGCGGGCAAAATTGAAATGGATGGGGTGGATATCCGGCAGCTGAACCCCCGAAGCCTTCGGGAGCAGGTCAGCTATGTACCGCAGGATGTATTTCTTTTCAGCGAAACTGTAGAAAACAATATCCGCTTTGGAGTACCTAAAGCCAGCTTTGAGGAAGTTGAAAACGCAGCTACACAGGCTAATATTCATAGGGAAATAATGAGTTTTCCAGAGGGCTATAAGACTATGATCGGGGAAAGAGGCGTAACACTCAGCGGAGGGCAAAAACAACGCATTTCTATCGCACGTGCCCTGATCAAGGAACCGGGACTGATCATTTTTGACGACTGTCTGAGCGCTGTAGACGCCAAAACCGAGAAGGAAATAACGGCTAACTTAACCGGGTACCTAAAGGATAAAACAGCTATTATCGTTACCCATCGTATTTTTTCGCTCCTTCAATTTGATAAGATCGTGGTGCTGGAAGATGGTGCAATTGTGGAAGCAGGCACCCATCAGCAACTTCTTGCAATCCCGGGTGGATTCTATGCTGCCCTGTATGCGCGTCAACAGGAATCGGATCGGGATAATTGAGCTTTTCACGGCAATTTCAAGGCTGAACCATGACCCAGATCAGCTTTTATTGGTCGCAATCCCCCCTTTTACCAAATTCTTCGCTATGATTTCAATGTGTGTTAGAGGCACAAAGGGTTTTTCACCTGAAATTCACTCTAATTTGGCTGTTTCAAAAACATCTATATATTTGTGAGTTCCTAAAATAGTAAGCTAATTTCTAATCTGAAAAAATCTACTAACGTGGCGTACGAGAATAACGACAAGAAAATGGAGAGTATTTACAGTAAAAGAATTCGTGCTGGTAAAAGACGCACTTATTTTTTTGATGTAAGGGCTACCCGGGGTAATGATTATTATCTCACCATTACTGAAAGCCGTAAAAGGTTTGACGATAATGGATATGACAGGCACAAAGTCTTTTTGTACAAAGAAGATTTTAATAAATTCATCAAAGCATTGAACGAAGCTGTTGATTATGTGAAGACAGAATTGATGCCCGACTTCAATTTCGATGCATACAATCATGATGAAGTTCCTGCAGAGAATGAGGGTGAAGCTGTTTCCATAAGTGAAACCAGCGAATCCAGAGTTGAAGAAACTTCAGCCCCTGTTGAAGTAGAAGTTAGTAACACAACTACTGCTTCTGCCAATACAGAGGAAGTTGATAAATGGTAGTTAATTACCACTTAACTCCAGACTAATAACTGCCAAAATATTTAAACCCTCCGCCGCGGCGGAGGGTTTTTTAGTTTAATTATTTCTTCTGTGGCCTTGAAAGCAGAATCGGAACAGCCGGGTTAGGTATTGCGCCTGGACCCTTATAACGATACGGTAAAGTTGGCATGCCAACTACATTAGGCATCGGCACTGTTGCATTCTCGTGGGGGACTATGCAGGGCATATTGTCTTGTGGCAAAGCAAAAGCATTGTTTCCATTAGGCAGTATGCCGAGGTACTTTGCCTGAGGAATCAGACCTGATTGGGGAAAAGCCGCAAGATCATTTGAAATAATGCTTTTTCTTAGTGCAACATCATTGTGCGGAAGATCAAGAGGTATTTTGGGGAACATGCTGTTATTTGGAAAAACACCAGGTGTTTTGAGGATCCTGTGACTATTTGGAAAGGCAGGAGCTGTTTTGAGAAACTTTTGCTTTGGTGGAACTTCCTGGGCAAAGCACATTCCTGTAATCAGAATGGCAATAGTTAGGAAAATGAATTTCATAAGCTTGTTTTTAGTTCAATTTTGAAGATGCCGTGACCTGACTTACTGCATAAAAATATCCAATATTTGGGATATTCCCGAGACTCTTCTACTTTCTCATCTTCTTATACCTGTTCACCAGTCCATTGGTGGATGAATCATGGCTGCTAATGGTATCTTCATTCTCCAATTCAGGAAGCACCTTATTAGCCAGCTGTTTTCCCAGTTCTACCCCCCACTGGTCAAAACTGTAGATATTCCAGATCACGCCCAGCACAAATATCTTATGCTCATAAAGGGCAATCAGCTGACCCAGCGTAAATGGAGTGATCTTCCTGATCAGAAAGGAATTGGTAGGCTGATTACCTGAAAACATTTTAAAGGGAAGCAGTTTGCTGATCTTCTCCATAGGAAGACCCTGCTTCTCCAGTTCCTTTTGGGCTTCTTCTTCTGATTTGCCATTCATAAGGGCTTCAGTTTGCGCAAAAAAATTAGAGATCAGTTTCTGGTGATGATCGCCAATTGGATTGTGCGATTGTGCCGGTGCTATAAAATCACAGGGTATCAGCAGATTTCCCTGGTGAATGAGTTGATAAAAAGCATGCTGTCCATTAGTGCCGGGTTCCCCCCAGATCACTGGGCCAGTTGCATATTCCACACGTTCTCCATTGCGGTCAATACTTTTCCCATTGCTCTCCATATTCCCTTGCTGGAAATAGGCTGGGAACCGGTGCATATATTGATCATAGGGAAGTATGGCTTCTGTTTGTGATCCAAAGAAGTTTGTATACCAGAAACCGATAAGTGCCATTAATACCGGAACGTTTTTATCAAAGGCAGTTTCCCGGAAATGATTATCGGTATAATGCGCACCTTTTAATAGCTGTTCAAAATTCTTATATCCGATGGTAAGAACAATGGAAAGACCGATAGCACTCCATAAAGAGTAACGTCCGCCAACCCAGTCCCAGAACTCAAACATGTTCTTTTTATCTATGCCGAATTTGGTGACCTCTTTCTCATTGGTGGAGAGTGCCACAAAATGTTTGGCGATATGTTTTTCATTCTTTGCAGTTTTCAAAAACCATTGCCGGGCAGTATGTGCATTGGTCATGGTTTCCTGCGTGGTAAAGGTTTTGGAAGCAATCAGAAATAGTGTGCGTTCTGGTTTTACCTTTTTCAGCGTTTCAGCAATATGTGTTCCATCCACATTGGATACAAAATAGGTTTGAATATCTTCTACCCAGTAAGGTTTCAGTGCTTCTGTGACCATATATGGGCCCAGGTCACTTCCACCAATACCAATGTTCACAATATATTTTATCCTTTTGCCGGTGTAACCACGATGTTCTCCACTATGTACTGCTTCGGAAAATGTTTTCATCTTTCGCAGCACCTTTTTAACCAGGGGCATTACATCTGTGCCTTCAGTATATACAGGTGTTTTGGAAAAATTACGAAGCGCAGTATGAAGCACGGCACGGTTCTCCGTTTCGTTGATCAGTTCTCCATTGAACATGGCTTCCGTTGCCTGCTTTACCTGGCAATCATTGGCAAGTTGCAGCAGATAGGAAAGGGTTTCCTCGGTTATAATATTCTTTGAATAATCAAAAAGGATATCCCCCATTTCTACATGGTATTTATTATACCGGTCCGGGTCCTGCGCAAACAGGTTTTTAACTTTAATTCCTTTGTTAGCGTTATAATAGTCATTCAATGCCCGCCATGCAGCGGTTGTAACAGGATTGATTTTCGGGAACATGTCTTGCTTATTGAAACGTGTTATTAATTCATCTTTTCTACTACCTCACAGGTCTTTGTCACCATTTCTTTACTAATATCCAAATGTACAACCAATCGTACCCTGTCCACTGCAATGGCATAGGCCAGGATATTCTTTTCTTTCAATTTTTCCACATACTGCGCAGCAGTGAGCGGAGCAGCCACTTCAAAAATTATAATATTGGTTTCTACAGGTAGTACCTGCTTTACAAATGATTTTTTGGATAGCGTATCAGCTATCTGCCTTGCGTGTGCATGATCTTCTTTCAATCGTTGAATATGATTCTGCAAGGCGTAGGTACCAGCAGCGGCAAGGAATCCTGCCTGTCTCATACCTCCACCAAAAACCTTGCGAATTCTTCTTGCTTTCCTTATGAAATCCTTTTTGCCCAGTAGCAGGCTGCCCACGGGAGCTCCAAGACCTTTGCTCAGGCAAATGGAAATGCTATCAAACAGCTCGCCATACTGTTTTGTTGTTTCATCTTTAGCTACAATCGCATTCCATACTCTTGCTCCATCCAAATGAAAAGCCAGTTTATGCTCGCGGCATACTTCCCCGATCCTTTGCATTTCGGAAAACTCATAACAGCTTCCGCCACCCCGATTACTTGTATTTTCCAGGGAAACCAGGCTGGTTCTTGCCCGATGAGGATCATCCGGGTTAATGGATGCTTTTACCAGGTCCGCAGTGATCCTGCCACGGTCCCCATGTAGCAATTTTACCGAAGCCCCGGAATTAAATGCTATGCCACCACCTTCATACTGGTAAACATGTGAAGATTCATCACAGATTATTTCATCGCCCGGCTGGGTATGGCATTTTATACCGATCTGGTTAGTCATGGTGCCAGAAGGACAAAAAATGGCCGATTCCATACCAAACATATTAGCTGCCAGGGTTTCCAGTTCATTTATGGAGGGGTCTTCGCCAAAAACATCATCACCGACTTTTGCAGTGGCCATGGCGGCCAGCATGCCTTCGGTTGGTTTAGTAACAGTGTCTGACCGGAAATCAATTATCATGGAGTGAAGTTAATGAGGGAAATTGAAAATTAAGCCAGTAGCCCTTCCATTAGCTACCGGGTAATATGGGTGCACAAGCTGTTGACTCCTGAAATTTGCCAGTTGGCGAAGCCCTGCCAGCAGATAAAGGCAGCCATTTCTTACTTTAGCTTCCGGTATGAATGAACCTACTCCACTTCAATATATTATAATAGTCTTTTGCTGCCTGTGCCTTGCCGTAATAGGATTATTCTTCCTGGCCAATTTTGGCCGCATGTTCAAAGGAAGAATAAAGAATGAATGGCTACGGCAAAACCTGGTGGTCTGGCTTATTATCTTTTTCCTGGCTAATTCACTGTCGCCGATAAGCGGAGGTTTTTTTTATGCAATAGCCAAACTAAAATGGGGAGGATTTATCGCATTACAGGCCTTTGGCTGCCTGCTGTACACTTTGATCACCTATAATATTTGCAGATGGCTGGCCAATCACAAAGGGCTTAAAAAACTATCCTTTGCGGCACACAAGCTATTAATACTGGCTGCTATCGTAATAAGCTCCATGATCATCCAGGTGGGTTTGATCTATATGGTGTACTGGGATGATAAAAATCTGGACACCTTTCTGAAGTATAGCGGCATTTCCACGATCTATACAGGTGCTGCTATTGGACTGGTGTATGCTGTTGTGAATTACCTGAACCTTCAACAGAAAATAAAATTTGATGAGAAGGAATTTGAATTGGTCCGTTTACGGGAATTGAAAGCAAAGGCCGAACTGGATGCGCTGCATTCCAAAGTCAACCCACATTTTTTATACAATGCCCTGAACTCAATAGCGGATCTATCCATTACTGATGGGAAGAAAGCAAGACAGATGACTGTTGCCCTGGCTGATCTTTTTCGTTACAGCATCAACTATAGCCAGAATAATTATTCAACCGTGAGGGATGAGGTTTCCATGACTGATGTGTATCTGCAGATTGAAAAGATCCGATTTGAAGACAAACTAAATTACCATGTGAAGGTGGCGGCGGATACCAATCATTATCTCGTACCCCGCTTCATTCTTCAGCCATTGGTAGAAAATGCGGTGAAACACGGACTAAAAGTAACCGGACAGATGTCAGAGATTTTCCTGGAAACAATGATTGACGGAGATAAACTGATTATTAATATAGCGGATAATGGTCCACTTTTTCCCGGTGAGCTGAATCCTGGATATGGAGTAAAGAGTGTGTATGATAAACTGGACCTTCTTTTTCCGGGTAACTATGAGATCCACTTTATCAATCAACCGCGTAAACAGGTATCCATTCATATTCATAAACTGATGAAAAATGAGCCAGGTGTTTAAGACAATCGTGATAGATGATGAACCGGCAGCGAGAAGGCTGATGAAAAGTCTGCTGCAGGAACATAAGGATGTAATAGACGTGATCGCTGAAGCTGGCAGCGGTAAAGAAGCCATTCAGAAAATTGAAGAGCTGAAACCTGACCTCATTTTCCTGGATATTCAAATGCCGGATTTCACCGGCTTTGAAGTAATTGAGCGACTGAGCCAAAAGCCCAATATCATTTTCACCACCGCCTATGAGCAATTTGCGATAAAAGCATTCGAAACCTTTTCCATCGATTATTTACTCAAACCAATTAAGGAAGAAAGGCTTCACCAGGCTATTGAAAAACTGAAACAATTTGGAAGGCTCAATCAGGCTATTAATATTAATAGCCTGCAGGATATCATCAGGCAGATACAGGCTCCGCCTAAAACAACAGCGCTTCCCATTAAAACGGGTGATCGGATTATTTTGCTTCGGTTTGAGACTATAGTGTATTTTGAAGCGCAGGACAAATATGTGTTCGTATTTACCGCTGATGGACAAAAGCACCTGACTGATCAATCGCTTACCTCATTAGAAGAAAAGCTGCCTCCGCAATTTCACCGCATACATAAATCGCATATCATCAATAAAGAGAAGATCAAGGAAATGCACCGTCATTTCAACGGTCGTTATCTTTTTGTAATGGATGATAAGCTGAATACCCGGCTCACTTCCGGCCGGACCTACTATGATCCCATCCGCATGGAATTTGGGTTGTGACAGTCTGACCACCATTTGATACCATTCACTTCAGGAAACAGGCGATTGCCCGGAAATGGCTTTTTCCGTGGGCATCGCGCTATTAGCTTCGCCTGGCTCTTGTGGAACGGCATTTCCCGTTTGAAAGCCAATTCAAACCACTCATCCGAAAAACAGATTTACCTGTAACCCGATTTTAAACGGTACGTCCAATAGGAGTAAACAGATTGCGGCCGGTTATCCCTGAATCGAGCCGTTTAATTTAAAACAATGTTCTTGGTAATGCAAAGTACCTACCTTTGAACTGTAATTAACAACAACAAGTACTAATAACCATAACCAGATGAGAAAGATTTTAACCCTGACAATAGCAATTTTAACCCTATCCCTTGTTAGTCAGGCACAAACGAAGGTGAGCGGAACCGTTATTGATGGTAATACAAAAACCATCGAATCTGCAACTATCACTCTTTTACGGGCAAAAGACTCCAGCGTAGCCAAAATGAGCGTGGCCGATAAATCAGGAAACTATGCTTTTGAAGCCGTGGGCCAAGGCAAATACCTGGTATCTATTTCTGCCGTTGGTCACCAAAAAGGCTATTCAGAGATATTTGAAGTAGTGTCTGGCACCCCAGGTATCACGATAAAAACCATTGAACTGATACCCCAGGCAGGCAATATGGGTGCCGTTACCGTTACGTCCAGGAAGCCGCTTATTGAACAGAAAATAGACAGGACGATTGTGAACGTGGAAGCATCCATTACCAGCGTAGGCAGCTCTGCCCTGGAAGTGCTGGAAAAATCTCCAGGTGTAACTGTAGATAAGGATGGAAATATCAGCCTGAAAGGAAAGGCTGGCGTTACCATTTATATTGATGGGCGCCCCAGTTACCTGAGTGGTCCGGATCTCGCCAACCTGCTTCGCAATATGAATGCAAGCCAGCTGGAACAGATTGAGATCATGACCAATCCTCCGGCTCGTTATGATGCTGCTGGTAATTCAGGCGTGATCAATATTAAAACCAAAAAGAACAAGCAGTATGGTTACAACGGTAGTCTTACATCCGGTTACACGCAGGGAAGATATGCAAGGGTGAATGAAGGATTCAACTTCAATTACCGGAACGGTAAAGTAAATTTCTTTTCAAACCTCAATTATAGTTACAACCGTCGGGGAGAAGAATTATATATTCAAAGGAATTTCCGTGACATCAATACAAAGAACCTTCTATCGATGTTTGATCAGACAGCAAAAATGGGAAACCAAAACCATTATTACAGTGCAAAAGCTGGCCTTGATTATACTGCAAGCAAGAAAACAACGTTAGGTCTTGTTCTTAGCAGCTGGTACAACCCAGGTTTGTGGCACAGCAACACCAACACCTATATCTACGATCCCAGTCACCAATTGCAGGAAAGAGCTTTTTCCTATACGCAGAATGAAGAGAAGTGGAAGAATTATAGCGGAAACTTCAACCTGCGACATGTATTTGATTCTGCCGGACAGGAGTTGACAATGGATATCGATTATATCGCTTATCGCTCCACGAGCAAACAGCCGCTCTATAGTACAAACTATGATGCTTCTGGTGCACAATTGCGGAAAACAGATACTTTATTGGGTAACCTGCCTCAGGATATTACTATCTACAGTGCTAAAATGGACTACTCCCTGCCGTTAAAGAAAGGAGCAAAATTTGAAGCGGGTATCAAGTCCAGTTATGTAAAAACGGATAATGATGCCAATTATGACAGTCTGATCAACGGACAGATAGTACATGATTACAACCGCTCCAACCACTTCGTTTATGAAGAAAATATCAATGCTGCTTACGTGAATTACACCAGGCCCTTCAATAAGAAATGGAGTGCACAATTGGGTCTTCGCCTGGAAAATACTAATGGAAAAGGAAAGCAGCTTACTTCCAATCAACCGCCTTTCGATATTAATTATACTCAGTTGTTTCCAACTGCTTATGTACAATACACTTTAAATGAAAAGAACCAGTTTGTTGTGAATTACGGAAGAAGGATTAATCGTCCTGATTATAGTGATCTGAATCCTTTCGTTCACTTCCTTGATCGTTATACATTTGAACAGGGAAATCCCAACCTCCGCCCTCAGTTCAGTCATAATATTGAATTCACGCATACCTATGGCGGATTCCTGACTACCACGCTGAATTATTCCATAACAAATAATATCATCCAGCAGGTATTGGAACAGCATGAAGCTACCAATGAAACATTTATCAAGAAAGCCAATATAGCCAAACGTAACCAGATTGGAATTGCTGTAAGCGCCAATAAGCAGATCAATAAATGGTGGAGTGGTAATATTTATGCAAATCTTTCCAACAATCAGTTTGAAGGCATCGTGAACAATGAGCATGTATCAGTAGGTATCACTGGATGGTTTGCCCAAATGCAGCAGCAGTTCAAATGGGGTAAGGGATGGAGTGCGGAAGTAAGTGGATTTTACAGGAGTAAAGGGCTGGAAGGCGTGATCTTCACCAAACCCATTGTACAAATGAATGCAGGATTGGGTAAACAGGTATTGAAAAATAATGGAACAATCCGTTTAAATGTCAGAGACATGTTCGCAGGGGGGGTATTTAAAGGATATAGCAAGTATAGCAATGTGGACGTCCAGTTCAGAAATGTAAATGACAGTCGCGCAGGTAGTTTAAGTTTCACCTGGCGTTTTAACAAAGGAAAATCGAATGCAGCCGGCCAACGTAAACGGGGTGGGGCTGAAGACGAACAGAATCGTGTGAAAGGAGGCAACTAATCGCCTTAACCATTTTGACCTGGTGATAATTTACAAAAAGATTGTGTTATCACCGGGTCTTTCCAATTTACAGATCTACACACCAACTAAATCGAAAATAATGACACCTGGCGTATTTCTTTCCCGTACGGTCATTCTCTTCTCGCTCTTGTGCACATTGATTATTCCTGTTCATGGACAGGATAACGCTGTTTCAGCTGAAAATAAAAAATTATACGATCAACTGGCGTACCAGGACAGTGTATTATTCTCTATTGTCTATACCTGCCAGCCGGAAAAAGCAGAAAAATTTTTTACTGATGATATGGAATTCTACCACGACAAAGGAGGTCCAACCATCGGCAGGCAGGCATTTCTCGAATCACTAAAAAAGAATTTTTGCGGACCCAATGCCGTAAAGTTGAGAAGGGAAGTGGTAAAGGGTACAATGCACGTGTACCCTATGGCTAATTATGGCGCTATTCAAACCGGTGAGCATCGCTTTTATATAACAGAACCCGGCAAGCCGGAAAAGCTTTCGGGTATTGCGACGTTTACCCATTTGTGGAAACTCGTTAATAATGAATGGAAGATTACACGAATACTCAGTTATAATCACCATGAAGCTGAAAACAGTGAGAATTCCTCCTCCGCCTCTTCCAATAATCAGGGTACAAAGGAATCCATCTATTCAGATATATTAAAAGAGAATAGAACTATTGAAGTAGTGCTTCCTCAGGGTTTTCAACAAGACACGAAACATGATGTACTATATGTGCTGGATGGAGAAGGCAATACTGGCATGACAAAACAGATTGAAGAATGGGTAAAAGAAAGTGGATTTATGCCCGAACCCATTATCGTTGGAGTATATAATGCGACTAATTCAAGTCGCAACCGTGATTTTACTCCTACACCGTCTTCCCCCGGTGATATAAACAGTGGTGGTGCCGATAATTTTCTTTCCTTTTTGCAGAATGAATTAATTCCTTATATCAATAAGAAATACAGTGTAAAAGGTTCGAATGGGATCTTCGGTCATTCCCTTGGAGGGTTGTTTGCAATGTATGCCTTCC
>JAJKIP010000372.1 GCA_021154405.1 Segetibacter sp.
CTCAGTTTATTATTCTTTAAGTTACCTGCCACATCTCTGTTGTATTTATAACTGAGGCTATCCATATCCTCTTTCCCCTGGTAACCATTTCTTAAGTATTTTAAGATATTGCCATTTCCATCATAGGCTATCCGTTCTTTATACGCTCCGTCATGATTATCCAGTGTTCCCCAGGTATGTGTTGCTGTATTATACCCTGTCCAGGCATCCATCTTTGTTAACCGGTTCAGCTGGTCATACCCATAGTTATATAGCATGGTCTCTCCCAGTTTGGGTATTCCCACTACCATGGAGGAGATATTTCCGTTGAACAGCGGGCGGAAATCACCATCTGGCAAATGCGCTGAGTGCCCCGCAAACACAATACTCTTTACTGAACTACCGATGGCATTATAATCCCCGTTAAAATAGTTCAGGGAGAACCGGTATGCGTCTATGGCTGAGGCGGTGGCATCTGCGTCTGTCAGCGTATCGCTGTTCACCCCTTTCAGCCAGCCCTGCAGGGTGTATGCATAATCTATTCCCTGTACCATCTGCTGACCAAGTACTGTTCTTGCCAGCGGACCATGCTTGTAATAACTGTACCGGGCATCATGCTCTTCCAGTACCGGTATGCCAATCAGTTCCTTCCGGTCTGTTATATATACATCCGTTAACCGGTTCTCTGCATCATATTCATAGCGGTGATACAGCTGATCTGTCATGCCCGGCTGGTAATGCACCTGGTTTACCTTGCCACTGATCAGGTCATACTGGTAGGCTATCACCTTAAACCGGTCAATATTTACTGATGGCTGGGCCATTAACCCGGACTGGTAATCATGCAGCAGTGTATCTACATTGCCATGAATATCGTAACTGTAGATACTGCTGCTGTTATAAAGCCCATATCCGATGTTGCCACCTAATATAGGTAACTTATCATAAAATCTTGTGGAACTTACACGGTTCCTGAGTGTATAAGCTTTCTGGAATGCTGTATTGACTGTAAGTCCAGGAGGTAGTGCTCCCACCTCATCATCTTTAATGTCATATATAGTTCTTGTTACCTGCTCTGCTATTACTGTACCGCCTTCAAATATATACGTATAGCCCAGCCAGGTATTGAGACTTGACTGGTTTCTGCTGATGGCATCAGTCATCTGGGTGGTTTGCTTTTTCTGCCCTACCTCCGTTATTCTTCCAAGGGTATCATACAGCGTGTAACTATAATTGGTATCAATCTTTTGTTTTGCGTTCTGACTAATAGTGAGCCTTCCGAGCCGGTCATACCAGAAGTTACTTAATCCACCATCAGGGCTATGCTGACTGATCACCTGGTTCAGACAATTATACCGGTAAGTGGTGCTCAGTTAATCATTGTGTTGTGCTGGCAGCAAAGCATTACCAGCTCTTGCAGCAGCTACACTGTCCAGCCAGGTTGTTCTTCTTGCTACCCATACTCCTTCAGGTGGTACCGTCTTTACTTATAAATGGATCTGCCATCTTTGAATCTGATCCCGGCTTCACTCTCCCAATGCATTATGGAGATTGGAAGAAAAAAAGTAGATTTGTGATATTAAATTCAAGTATGACAACAGCTACAATAAGACAAAAACTGCACAGTTACCTTGAGGTAGCTGATGACAAGAAGGTAAAAGCTATCTATGCCATCATGGAAGCTGACGTTGAAGAAAGTGCTGTTGAATACAGTAAAGAATTCAAGGCGGAGCTAAATAAACGATATGCAGACTATAAGAGCGGGAAAGCAAAAATGATCACAGAGCAGCAAAGCAGGCAGAGGATTCAGAAGATACTCAAATCGGCCCGCAAAAAATGAGCTATCGCTATATTTTTCATCCAGATGCACAACAGGATTATGAGGAGGCGTTAATTTGGTATGCAGAAAAAAGTTTACTGGCCGCTGAAAATTTTGTCACCTCGGTTGATCAAACACTCGTCTTAATTTCGAATACCCGCGACGCTGGAGAAATGAATATAAGAGGTTCCGGGAATTAGGCGTCAAGAAATACCCTTATACAATTATTTATACCATTGAGGAGCCCCGGCAATTGATAGTTGTTACATCTATCTATCATCATAAAAGAAATTCAGGGAAAAAATACAGGAATCCTTAATGAAATTCCAGTTTTTCGCAATTGTATCTTTCCTTCTCTTGAATATAAAATCATGAGCCCGGCTGCATTGCTACTATCAGCTTCGTTGCGTCGCACACTTCAGCATCCGGTAATCCTATTCAGCATTTGTGAAGTGGACTACTTTATCGATTAACTCTTTTTGGGTAGAAATCCATATTGGTCTTTGGGCTTACAGAGCTGCCAGGAGCAGAAAAAGCACAGGAAATATTGTTTTTTCACTGGCTGAATAATTATAGATTACCTCATCTTGCATCTAAATAAGATGCCATGGAAAAAGACTTCTTTGATACTTCCTAAAAGTATTATCGTATAAAATGTATTTATCGGTAAGCGTTTTGCTTGATTCTATACTGAAAGTTAAAAGATTCAAATACCTACAGAATAAAGTAAAACGCTCATAGCATCCTGGTATTAATTACTAAAGGAGCGTGGGCGTTTCTTATTGTAGGTCAGGGCCTTTTAACCCCTCAGTATAGTAAGTAAACCCCATGCTCCTATAGTTTATCCTTGTAGTTTTATATTCAGGTTTAAAAGATATAGTTGCGGAAAGTATGGCAAAGCAGCTGCCCAATTATTTAATCTTTTAACCTATTTGCCATGAAACAAGAAGAAAAAGGATTTAGAAATAACTTCAGAAGTTTTAAGGCCACCGCCAAAAAAGTATCATGTTCAACCAAGCTACCTTTATACTGGAGCCTGGTCCAGGAGTGCCTGGAAAAAAATGAGGAGAATGTTGATTATGTAAGAGACCAATGGTGGGCATTTAACAGGCCGAGATTGATAAAGCTTGAGAAAAAATTAGGGCTTAAATAGGGTTAGCTTTATTAATACCCATTCTGTACAGCTATTGCAGTGAATAAGGGAGCAGTAAGTTACCTGAAAACCGATTTCACTGCAATATCATTATGCGTTTTATAGACCATTTACCTTCCCAAAGCTTTCACACTATCCCTTATAGCCTCTATGCTATCCCTCACCTCCCTAGGCCACCATTCCACAAATATGGCCTTGTTGGAGAATCGCATGGTATACTTCGGGGCCTCATAATAGACATATAAATACCGCTCACCCCTATATTTTGCTTTAACAGAGTCATTACCGGTGATATTACGGATGATAACAGTTGTATCCTGAGGTGACATATTCAAAATAAGTTTCGCAGAGGTATCCTGAGCAGATTGCTGAGCTTTTACTCTCAATCTAAAATCGTTGCTTGTACTTGTGGAAAGACGAATTGAATCATTATTGAATGACTGCATAAAAAAAACCTGCAGGGTCTTTTCTGGCAAGGGTTTCCGAATGAAAGAATAGATGATGATTATCGAAGCTATTATTGGAATAAGAATTCTCATAAGTCGTGTTTGGTTTAATGCCTTCTAAATTGATAGAATTTTCTTAAGTTCTAATCTTCAGGAAACAAGTCTATCAGTTTAAATTTATACTCCCCATGTTCTTGTACCAAAAGCTGAACCCAAGTAGGATCTTCCCATTTAATCTCATTTCTTAGAAAAGTAATTAGCGATGGGATATCTAAGTAATTATATGCCCCGATTAATACGTTAGCTCCAAAAAATTTACTCCCTCCGTACCAACCCTTTGGCAAAGCTTTATCATCAATCCATCCCATTGAAAATGGATTGTCTCTTACTTTAAACTTAGAAAATGCCTCCTTAAGATATTCAACATTTTCGCTTAACCCAGTAATTAGGATCAAATCAGTAACTTGGCTCATATATTTATTGCTTTTTAATTGTTCCACTCAATTCAAAATTCTCGCCTACAATCCTATAATTTGTTGTATTCTTCACAGTCTTCTGTAATCTTTCTATAGTATTTTGCAGCAACTCTTTAGTAGCACCTCTTTGTTTTGTTACATCAATTACGATATTTCCACCTTCGCCTGCTTGTATTACTGCTTTTTCTATTGTAGTTTTTATATTAGATCCCAATTTCTCAGTGACTATATTTGAAATTTCTTTTATTTCTGTTTTAACCCCATTGACAAGAAAATCTGCACTCTTTTCTGATTCTTTTGTGCTTTCTTTGAGTAACGTGACGTTATTTCCTTCTGCCAAAAGCTTTTCAAACCAATTTACTTCTGAAAGATTCTCAAATTTAGCACCGTCCTCAAGGGTAGCTGTTACTATTTTACTAGCCTTGGTTCTAAATAATAACTTAAATTCTTTCATTGTCTCTCCACCTGAGGTACCCAAATCAACATTATATCCGGGATCGGGATTAATTAATTCCAATCCGGCTTCAGCAAACCATAGAACTATACCCGCGTTTGCTGGGTTAGAAAGCCAAATTACTACATTCGTTGCTGCTGCTTGTGCGGATAATGTTGCAGTAGTAAGACCTACTACAGTCAAGGGTGCTAATGCTACAAATCCTAAACCTCCAGTTACAAAATACCTTACATACCGTTGGCCTCTTGTTTCTGGATAAGTTATTCCATATTTTTCCTCCCTCTTCCTTTGTGCTCTAACTGGTTCAAGTTCTCTTTCCAAATCTTTTGCTTCTAACCCATCCATGTCAATGGCTGTAATAGGCCTATTTGAAGCAAACTGATAAGGTGTCAATTCAGGGTAATTGGCTATAATCGGGTCTACACTCAAAAACCTTCCCAACCTAGGATCATATATCCTCATTCCATAATCCTGCTGATTGCCCTCCCCTTTCACATCATTATCATTCTCCTTTCCATTAAATCCATACCTGTATAATTCTCCAGCGTTAAACTTCCTTCCCGGTTGCAGCATGCCAAACGGATAATAATCATTGGCATTTACAACATCCGGATTGTAGTAATCTATTATTCCTCCACCTCCATCATGCCCAAACTTCTTATCACTGATAGTCACCAGTACATTCCCTAAATGATTGGTTAATTCAAAGAACTTATTTCC
>JAJKIP010000373.1 GCA_021154405.1 Segetibacter sp.
CAGCTCAGTGGAAAACCTTTATTATAAGTCCAAGGGGTGATACACTCAACAGGGTTGACCAGAAAGGCTTCAAACAGGGGCCCTGGGTTATCCACCAGGATGAACTCCGGGGAGAGCAGGGCTATGATGAACAGGGTTACTTTGTAGACGATAAAAAGGATGGGGTATGGGTACGTTTTTCATTGACGGGTGACAAGATCGCTGCCGAGACCTATCGATGGGGTGTACAGGACGGAAAATCTCAATACTGGACGCGCACAGGCGGACTGCTGAGGGAAGAGATGTGGCGAGCTGTTGATCCGAGCAGAACGTTGGATACGGTACCTGTTTATGATGTGGTAGATCCCACAAAAGTGGTTGACCATGTAGTGGTGAAACTCCCGAATCAGACCTACAAACACGGCACCTGGAAATATTATGATCCAATAGAAGGCACAGTGGTCAAAACGGAAGATTATTTTCTCGATAAACTAAAAGCTCCTGAAGGTGGTGATGATCTTAAGCCTATTGACCCAGCTTCAAAAACGGTTGCCAAACCAAAAGCGGTGCTTGATTACGAAAAGAAAAATTCAGGAAAGAAGAAGATCAAGACCAGGGATGGAAGTACTTCCGGGTATTAAAACTTATTCTCATCAAAATAATTCCTGAAAAACAATAACTGGAATTTCACTGCATTTCCCCAATAATCCCAGGAGTGACTGCCGGGCCTTTGAATATAATCATGCTGGATCTTTAAAGAAAGCAGTTTTTCGTGAAGGGCCTGGTTGGTATCATAATAAAAATCATCGATCCCGCAATCAAAGATTATTTTCAAAGGGTTTTTTGGCTGGCCGGTAATAATATTGATCACTGAAAACCGGGTCCAGTTATCTGCATGCTGCACAGTATCTCCAAGTGTTTTATTGATGCCAAACCGATTACGTGGAAGATCGTTCAGGTCCATTCCTCCACTCATGCCACCGCACGCACCAAAACGATCACTGTGACGAAAGCTGAGGAATAAAGCTCCATGTCCTCCCATGCTTAAACCGGTAATAGCTCTTGCCTTGCGGTCATTGATCGTTGCATAATGTGCATCGATGTATTCAGGAACTTCTGTACCGATATAAGTTTCAAATCGCAGGGAAGGATCCAATGGACTATCGATATACCAGCTGTCATATCCTCCATCAGGACAAACAATGATAACCCTGTACTGATCAGCCAGCTGTTTGATCACTGGCACCTTTGTAATCCAGTTGGCATAATTCCCACTCCAGCCATGCAATAGATAGACAACGGGGAGGGCAGGGGTTTTCTCCGCTTTTTTGTCAGGCTGGATCACCACGCATTTAAAGGATTTTCCCATGGCCTTGCTGAAAATGCTAACCGTATCAACAGTGGCTGCTCTGGAAGAAATAGCAGTTACAAGCAGGAAGAGAGACAGGATTTTTGTTTTCATACTTAAATTAATGCTTAAAGATACTGATACCAGTGATTCAGGCCTGCAGGTGGCGAATCGCTGCAAACGGTAGGCGACCTGATTTTACCTATTCGTCGAAAATAGCTTTGAGATGCCGGGAGACTAATATATATTTGATATCAAATTGATATCATTCAAATTTTAAGTTATGGAAAAGATCATGAAACCCATGTCGGGATTTATTGTCCTGCTTTTAGCCCTGGTTTTAATTGGGCTGGGCATTTATTTTATCGTTATTGGAAATCCTAAGAATAACGATGGCATCCCGCAACCTGCCCTGTATGGAGGTATTATAACGTTAGTTGTGGCTGTTTTCCTGATAAAAGGCCTTACAGTCATTAATCCCAATCATTCAGTAGTATGCGTGTTCTTCGGTAATTATGTGGGAACGATAAAAGTGAATGGACTTCGTTTTGTGAATCCGTTTTACCGGAAATACAAGATATCCCTTCGGGCCAACAACTTTGAAAGCACCCGTTTGAAAGTGAATGATAAAATGGGTAACCCGGTTGAGATAGCTGCGGTGATTGTATGGTATGTCAGCGATACTTATAAAGCAAGTTTTGAAGTGGCTGATTACCGGGAGTATGTGAAGATCCAGAGTGAATCTGCCATCAGGCATCTGGCTACTTCCTGTCCTTATGATGAAATGGAGGACAGCCATGCAGAAGTTACGTTACGAAATGGAGGAGAAAAGGTGATCGAAATGCTGGAAAAAGAATTGGCTGAAAGACTTTTTGCAGCTGGTATTACAGTTAAAGAAGCAAGGATCACACACCTGGCTTATGCAGCCGAGATTGCAGGTGATATGTTGAGAAGACAACAGGCTACAGCCATTGTAGCGGCACGTTTCAAGATTGTTGAAGGTGCTGTAGGCATGGTTGAACTGGCGCTGGAGCAATTGAGCAAAAAGCAGATTGTTAACCTGGATGAGGAAAAGAAGGCGGCCATGGTGAGCAATCTGATGGTGGTGCTTTGTGGCGAAAAAGCGGCAACGCCAGTATTGAATACAGGAACTATTTATCAATAAGCATTTTAATCTGTCCTGTGAGTGATAAGAAAAACTTTGTACTTAGAATAGATGCGGAAACATTCAAAGCCCTGGAGAAATGGGCTGCAGATGAATTTCGCAGTGTGAATGGCCAGATCGAGTGGATCCTTCATCAAAAGCTTAAGGAAAGCGGAAGGGTGAAGGATCCTGCCGTGAAGGGGAGAGATAAAAAAAATTAGTACCACTGTTCACGCGCGTTCATTCACGCGCCTCACGAACCATTTCGAGGTTAATGATTTTTGTGGTTCGTGACACACGAACCACGGCATAAAGATTAGTTACACCTATAATTTATTGCGCTTCTTCCATTTCTTCCCTGATCTCCGGGCTGATCTTCACGAGCACTTTATCAATGCGGTGACCATCCATATCCACCACCTCAAATTTGAATCCTTTCCAGTCGAACTTTTCACCAGCTCTGGGAATATGTTCCAGTTCATGGAGAACGAAACCGGCAAATGTGTCGAAGTTCTGCTCGCCTTCATTCATCCAGTCCGTTTTTTCAAATTTTGCAAGGAAATTATAAAAAGGGATCTGTGCATCCACCAGAAATGAACCATCTTCCCGTTCAATGATCTCGTAATCCGAAACATCTGGCTGAGGCATATCACCTACTATCGCTTCCAGGATATCATTCAGTGTTATCATTCCCAAGATGCTTCCATATTCATCAACGATGAAACAGGAATGTGTTTTGGTTTGTTTGAATTTCTCCAGCAACTGGTAAGGTGAATTATTATCCGGGATAAATAGTGCCGGTTGCATGATGTCCTTGAACAACAAATGATCCGGACTTATGTACAGGTCCTTGATAGAAACAACGCCTTTGATATTATCGATTGTTCCATCGCAGATAGGGTATACAGAATGCGGCTCATTCAGTATTTTCTCCTTGATCTTTTCTTCAGAATCGTCCAGGTTAAACCAGATGATATCACTTCGATGCGTCATCAGTGAAGTGGTGTTGCGATCACCAAGGTGAAATACCCGGTTAATAATCTCCTGTTCTGCTTCATCAATAGTGCCAGCTTCAGCACCTTCGGTGATCAGGGTTTTGATCTCTTCTTCCGTTACAGCATCATCCGTTGCCCGTCTTATATTGAAAACGCGAAAGAAAAGATTGCTTACTTTATTCAATACCCATACAATCGGGTGGGTGAATTTCGCAAACAGGTTCATGGGTCCGGCTACAAGCTTCGCGATCTTTTCTGCACGCAGCAAGCCGATACGTTTCGGGATCAGTTCACCAAATATGATAGAAAGAAAAGTGACAATGATGACAATAATGGTAGTTGCAATTGTATTTTGATAAGCCTGCAGGGCCTCTATTTTACCAATGGTTGGGGCCAGCAGCTTACTGAATCGTTCGCCGGAATAGACACCCGTTAAAATGGAGATCAGTGTGATCCCGATCTGTGCAGCGGATAAAAATATTTCGGGATTCTGGGAAAGCTCCAGGGCATTTTTCGCATTCTGGTCGCCTTTTTCTGCCTGGCTTTCAAGTCGGGGTTTCCTGGCAGACACTAGGGCAATTTCCGACATCGTGAATAATCCATTAAGTAATATCAGAAAGCCCAGAATGAATAGTTCCATCAGGAAATCGGGGTTGATTGGTTCTCGAAGATAACGAATCTATAACGGTTATTGAATAGCTTTCCGGTAAGTGTTCCTGCCAGTATTCCAAGCAATGATCCTGCCAATACATCAAATGGATAATGCACACCAACATACACTTGTGAAAAAGCAATTATTGCCGCCCAGATAAATCCGATGGATGCCCATTTCTTCAATACTGGATACATGGTGATATAAAAAAATGTGGCCAGGCCGAAATGATTGGCTGCATGATTGGAAATAAAACTGAATCCGCCCGAACAATAGTCCACCAGCAGGCGGACACGATAATAGAATTCCGGATCAGAACAAGGCCTTGGGCGCATAAAATTGTGCTTGAATAGATAGGTGCCAGTCATATCGGTAAGTGCAGCGGTGGCTGTAAAGAACAGCGCCCACCAAAGACCTTTGTAATTGAAATTTATTACAGCAAACACACCCAGAAAGAGGTAAAGTGGCGCCCAGTTAATGGAAACACGCATAAAAGGCATCACCGCATCAAACAGGGGATTGGCCATGCCACTGTTTATTTTGATGAACAGCCACTGATCAAACTGTTCCAGCTTTTGTAAAAGACCGGATTGCAGGAAAAACATAGCTGTAAAAATAAAGATTAACACTATTATGTTGCCTAAACCACATAATTGTTTTTCTTTTGCAGTCCAAATTCCTCTTAATATAAAGGCTGTAAAAAGTTAATGCTCAGAAGGTATAAAATACCTAAAACCATAATGTGGGTGATCAATCTGTTCCTGATCTTCCTGCTGATATTTACCCTTTTCCGATTTGCCACCTATTTTGCCTTCAGACCCAGGAATTTTTCCTTCGTGGACCTGCTGCCTTCCTTCCTGATGGGAATTCAGTATGATCTGCGGTGGATCGCCATAATTATCTTACCCGTAGTGGTAATTAGTATGTTCCCTCAATTTTCACCTTTTTATTCTTCCCGCAACAAGAAATGGTGGACCTGGTACCTGGCGATCATCACCTTTATTGTATTCTTCTTTTTTGCGGCAGATTTTGGCAGTTTCTCCTATAACCGAACAAGACTGGATGCAGGGGCTATGAATTTTGCGGAAGATTTCAATACTTCCTTTCGCATGTTATGGCAAACCTATCCCATGATCTGGTTAATTCTTGGTTTGCTGGTAGCAGTATGGTTCTTCCGCTGGATGTACCATAAAAGCCATTGGCGAGTGATCAATCAGACCGATGGACTGGGCATTCCTTATCGTCGTAAATTCTTTATTATCTCAGCAGTGGTACTTGGGGTATTTATGTATGGCAGGATTGCGTGGACCCCATTGACCTGGAAACAGTGTTTTGTTTTTCAGGATAATTTCAAATCTTACCTGGCGTTAAATCCACTGCAGAATTTTTTTACGACGCTGAAGTTCCGCCGTCCGGAATTCAATGAACAAAAAGCAAGACAGGCCTTTCCGCTGATGAAGGAGATGCTGCAATTGCCTGCCGAAAACGAGTTTAGCTATCACCGTGCCGTGCTGCCAGGGAGTAATGCGTTGGAAAGCAGGCCAAACATTGTGTTGGTCATGTGCGAATCCTTCAGCATGTACAAAAGCAGCATGAGCGGAAATCCGCTTAATACCACCCCGTTCTTTGATTCATTGACTCAAAAGGGTATATTCTTTGACCGTTGTTTTTCCCCTCATTTCTCTACGGCACGCGGCCTGTTTGCGATACTTACGGGAATCCCTGATGCACAAATGTTCAAATTCTCCAGCCGCAATCCGCTGGCGCTTTCGCAGCATACCATTATAAACAATTTTGAAGGATACAGTAAGCACTATTTCCTTGGAGGCAATCCCGAGTTCAATAATTTCAAGGGGTTACTGGATAATATTCACAATTTGGAAATGCATACTGAAACCAGTTTTAAATCTCCAAGGATCAATGTCTGGGGTATTAGCGATAAGGATCTATTCCTTGAAGCGAATTCCATTTTTAAGAAACAGACCCAGCCTTTTTTTGCGATCATTCAAACCTCGGATAACCACCGCCCTTATATGATCCCTGAAACGGACACAGATTTTGTAAGGAAGGAAGTACCTGATGAACAATTACAGAAGTATGGTTTTGAATCGATCGGTGAATATAATACGTTTCGTTATTCGGATTATTCCTTCCGTAAGTTTATGGAAGCTGCCATAAAAGAAGACTATTTTCATAATACCGTATTTGTGTTTGTTGGTGATCACGGTGTTGCCGGAAATGCAGAAGCAATGTATCCTTCTGCGTGGACAGACCAGCGGCTTACCGATGAACATGTACCCCTGCTTTTTTATGCACCTTATTTGCTGGAACCACAAAAACATCATGAGGTAGTATCACAAATTGATGTATTGCCAACCATTGCCGGTATGTTGCAGCAACCTTATGTGAACACCACGCTGGGAAGGGATCTGCTTGATCCTGCAAAGAAGTACAATTTCGCATTCGTTACCAATGCAGCAGGAAAAATAGGGATGGTGACTGATGATTTTTATTATATAAGCAACCTGAATTTTCCAGATGAACACATGGTGCCGGTGAGATACAGCGGTACAGGCTATAGTAAGCCGGAGCGGGATTCAATTCAGCACAGCCTTTCTCAATTTACCTCAGCTTATTTTGAAACGGCGAAATATCTGCTTATGCATAATAAGGAAAACTAGGATAGTTATTAGTCCCTGTTTTCTCGCCATGGTTAACGCGCCTTCATTCAGGCGCCTCACGAACCATAAGATGTGTTTCGTGAGACACGAACCACGGCGTGCTAAGTCAGGGCATCGGTAGTTCTTCCATCACTGTACAATCTTTTTTCTTTATCTCCACTGTCAATTGTTTTTTTGCGTGCAACGATTATGAGTCTCGGCGTTTTGCGTATATCATAGGCAGACAGTTTATAATCACCAAATACTTCCTGTACCTGTAAGGACTGATAGCTGAGCATATCTGTAAAATCGCCTAAACTAAACTTGGTTACTATTTCTGTAAAACTGATGGGTTGGGAGAGGGAGGGGTCGATAATATTGATCTTTTTATAAAAATGACTGTCATCATGCCAGCGATGAATATCGAATGTGGTGGTGCCGATCTTTTTTATTTCATTGGGAACGAGATGGGCTTCGGCATAATGAACATTCAGGTAATCGATCATTAGTATACCGCCAGGTTTCAGGCTTCCTCCAACAGTACGGATGGCATCATCATGCTCCCTTCGCGTTCGGAAATAACCGAAACTGGTGAAGAAATTGAAAGCATAGTCAAAATAATTGATCCAGAAAGGCAGACGCATATCATGCAGGAAGAACTGCAAGCGGGAGGATTCAAACTGTTTGGCATATTCAATGCTGTCCGGAGCCAGGTCTATCCCCGTAACATCAAACCCCAGTGCAGCAAGGATCTTACTGTGTCGTCCCCGCCCACAACCTATATCCAGCATCCGGCTTCCATGTACAGGTGACAGATGACTGATTAATTTATGTATAAAGGATTGGGCTTCCTGTTCGTCCCTCTCAAAATACAATTTGTGATAAAAAGGAGAATTAAACCATTCTTTGTACCAGGGTTGTTGGGAAACCAGATTCATTCAACAAAAGTAGGGGCTTGATACTTCATAATTATTTTAAAATTTGCCCACTATCGGGTAAAAGGAGATTGGTCCAGATACCGTATTTTTGCGGTATTCCAGAAATCCGGTAACCGATCAAAAACCAGCAATTTAAACCTTAAAACAAGCAACTCTACGCGTGGCATTGATCAAAAGCATTTCAGGGATCAGAGGGACAATTGGTGGTATACCGGGCGATAATTTAACTCCTTTGGATGTAGTTAAATTCACTGCAGCATTTGGGACTATCATTTCAGAAAAAAAGAAATCCGTTAAAATAGTTATTGGTCGCGATGGCCGCATCAGCGGATCAATGGTGCGGGACCTTGTGGTTAGCACATTGACCGGCCTTGGCATTAATGTAGTTGACCTTGGATTATCCACTACGCCTACGGTTGAAGTAGCGGTGAAAATGGAAAAAGCGGATGGGGGAATAATCATTACAGCCAGCCACAATCCCAAAGAATGGAATGCGCTCAAATTGTTGAATAAGGAAGGAGAATTCATTTCATCTGAGATTGGAGAAAAAGTGCTGGAACTGGCCGACAAACAATCTTTCTCATTTGTGCCGGTAGATAAATTGGGAACCCTTACTATTGATAATAGTTATCTGCAAAAGCATATAGACGCAATACTTCATTACCCACTTATTAACGCAAAAGATATTGCTGCCAAGAATTACAAGGTAGTGGTAGATACCATTAATTCAACGGGGGCCATATTTGTTCCGGCTCTTTTGAATGCATTGGGAGTAGAGAATGTGATCCTGCTTAATGGTGAGATCACCGGCAAATTCGCGCACAATCCTGAGCCCATACCTCAACACCTGAATGAGTTGAGCAAGGAGGTCGTACGGCAAAAGGCGGATTTTGGTATTGCAGTGGATCCGGATGTAGACCGGCTTTGTTTTGTTTGTGAAGATGGAAGCATGTTTGGTGAAGAGTATACCCTGGTGGCGGTGGCAGATTATATACTTGGCAAAAAGAAAGGGAATACTGTCAGCAATATGAGTAGCACCAAGGCGCTAAAGGAAATAACCCTTAAGCATGGTGCTGAATATTTTCCTTCTGCAGTAGGAGAAGTGAATGTAGTTCAGCGAATGAAGGAAGTGAATGCAGTGATAGGAGGTGAGGGTAATGGTGGAGTGATAGTGCCGGACTTTCATTATGGCAGGGATGCATTGATCGGAATTGCGTTATTCCTTAGTCACCTGGCTTCTCATAAGAATGGTTTGAAATCATTCCGCAGTCGCTACCCGGATTATTTTATTTCCAAGAATAAAATTGAGCTGGAGAAGAATATTGATGTCAAATCAATCTTTCAGAAAATTAAAGAGAAATACCAGAAGAACCCTGTCAATACGGAAGACGGATTGAAAATAGAGTTTGATAACGACTGGGTTCACCTCCGCACCTCCAATACGGAGCCCATCATACGGATCTATGCAGAAAGCGATTTTGAGTCGAAGGCGGATAATATAGCTTCCCGCCTGATGCAGGATATTAAAGAGTTCGCTTAGACTGTATTATTGATTATTGGCTATCTTTGCGCCCCGATTACAATCACACTCTACTACCATGACGCGGATCTATTTTGATAATGCGGCAACTACTCCCTTAGACAGGGAGGTGCTGGATGCGATGTTGCCTTATATGACCACCAATTTTGGAAATCCTTCCTCCATTTACTCTTATGGCCGGGAATCCAGGATGGCAATTGAAAATGCCCGTAAATCAGTAGCCAAAATACTCAATACACATCCCGGAGAGATCTTCTTCACCAGCGGTGGTACGGAAAGTAATAATACCGCTATCTCATCAGCAATAAGAGACCTGGGGTGCAGACATATCATTTCATCCGCTGTAGAACATCATGCGGTGCTTCATACGGTTGAGCATTACGGAGGAGGAGAGGAAATGAGCCATAGCAATGTGAAATTATTATCCAATGGCCATGTTGATCTGGATGACCTGGACATGCAGCTGGCAGCACAGAAAAAACGATGCCTGGTATCACTCATGCATGCAAACAATGAGATCGGTAATCTTTTGGATATTGACAAAGCAGGGGCGATCTGTAAAAAATACAATGCCATTTTTCATTCCGATTGTGTGCAGACGGTTGGACATTATAAAATGGACCTTCGTAAAACACCTGTACATTTTATTTCAGCATCCGGACATAAATTTCATGGACCAAAGGGGATAGGTCTCTTATACGTTAACGATAATATCAAGATCAAACCCTTTCTATTTGGCGGAGGGCAGGAACGTAATATGCGTGCAGGTACAGAAAACCTTTATGGGATAGTAGGATTTGCGAAAGCGCTTGAATTGGCCATGACCAATTATGAAAAGGATAGGGAATATATCCAATCGCTCAAGACCTATATGATAGGAAAGTTGCGTGCGGCCATCAAAGGAGTTGTATTCAATGGGGATGCGGAAGGCCGTTGTTTGTATACGGTATTGAGTGCTGCATTCCCAAAGACAGAAAAATCCGAAATGATCCTGTTTAATCTGGATATAAATCATATCTGCGTTTCTGGTGGGAGTGCCTGCAGCAGCGGGGCAGATATTGGCTCACATGTGATCCAGGCGGTCAATAATAATCCCAATCTGGTGACCGTTCGCTTCTCATTAAGCAAACATAACACTAAGGAAGAGGTAGACGCAGTGGTTGAAAAAGTAAAGGAATTGATCTAACGCTGCTAGAGATAATACCACGGATTTCTCCTCGTTGCCTGTATGTATTTTTTCATGTTCCTCCAGAATGCAAGCACCATGTAAATAATGATGGGAGAGCCCACAGTAAGAAGGCTGGCGTAGATAAAATACTGGCGGATCTTGCTGGTAGCGATGCCCATTCGATTGCCGATGGCGGAACAAACACCAAAAGCATTCCATTCAACGAAACTCCTGAATCTGTTCATACTGCTAATTTAAAAAATCCCGGTTAATACTGCAATACTGCTTTTAAAACCGCCTGAAAATTCGTAAATTCGCATCACTTTTAACGGCCTCTCAGAACTCTTAACTCTCAATTATGGTATTCGACCTGGACCTCATTAAAAAGATCTACAAAGAAATGCCGGCCAAAGTAGAGGCGGCAAGAAAAATAGTTGGTAAGCCCTTAACACTCACAGAAAAAATATTGTACTCGCACCTGTACAATGAGACCAAAAAGCCTCATGTGCGGGGTAAAGACTATGTGGATTTTGCTCCGGACAGGGTGGCTATGCAGGATGCAACGGCCCAGATGGCGTTACTCCAGTTTATGACCTGCGGCCGCGAGAAGGTTGCGGTTCCTTCAACAGTTCACTGCGATCACCTGATCCAGGCGAAAGTGGGAGCTAAAAAAGACCTTGAAATTGCTGTTGAAACAAACAGGGAAGTATATGATTTTCTTTCTTCCATTTCCAATAAATACGGAATCGGTTTCTGGAAAGCTGGTGCTGGTATCATCCACCAGGTAGTGCTGGAAAACTATGCATTTCCTGGCGGCATGATGATCGGGACGGATTCACATACACCTAATGCCGGTGGTCTTGGAATGGTAGCCATTGGAGTAGGCGGTGCGGATGCTGTGGATGTAATGGCAGGCCTTCCCTGGGAATTGAAAATGCCCAAGATCATTGGAGTAAAACTAACCGGCAAATTAAGCGGATGGGCTTCCTGTAAGGATGTTATTCTTTGGGTAGCCGGTCAATTAACTGTTAAAGGTGGTACGGGTGCCATTGTTGAATATTTCGGTGAAGGAGCAGATAGTATGAGTGCAACCGGTAAGGGAACCGTTTGTAATATGGGTGCTGAAATTGGAGCTACCTGCTCATTGTTTGCTTATGATGAGAAGATGAGTGATTATTTGAAAGCCACCGGTCGTAAGGAAGTGGCCAAACTGGCGGATGATATCCGTGAGCAGCTTCGTCCTGATCCTGAAGTTTACGCAAAGCCTGAAAAATATTATGATCAGCTCCTGGAACTTGACCTGAGTACTTTGGAGCCTTATGTGAATGGTCCCTTTACACCCGATCTTGCTACGCCGATTTCCAAAATGGCCGAAGCGGTGAAAGAAAATGGCTGGCCTGCAAAGCTGGAAGTGGCTTTGATAGGTAGCTGTACCAACTCTTCTTACGAAGATATCAGCCGCTCTGCGTCGATTGTAAAGAATGCAGTGAGCAAAGGGCTGAAAGCTAATTCTGAATTTACTATCACGCCAGGATCTGAACAGGTACGTTTCACCATTGAACGGGATGGATTTATTAAAACATTTGAAAGTGTAGGTGGAATAGTGCTTGCTAATGCCTGCGGACCCTGCATTGGTCAATGGGCAAGACATATTGATGACCCCAATCGAAAAAACACGATCATCACATCCTTCAACCGGAACTTTGCCAAAAGAAATGATGGCCTTGCTTCAACCCATGCTTTTGTTGCCAGCCCTGAAATTGTAACAGCCATGGCAATTGCCGGTACCATTGCGTTTAACCCATTAACCGATAAGATCAGGAATGATAAAGGTGAAGATGTTTTATTAGACGAACCTTCAGGTTTTGAACTTCCTCCCAAAGGATTTGCTGTAGAGGATGCCGGTTACCAGGCCCCCGCGAAAGATGGCAGTGATGTGAAAGTAGTAGTGAGTCCGGATAGCCAGCGTCTGCAATTGCTCGCTGCGTTTGCACCCTGGGAAGGATATGATCTGCAGGGATTGAAATTACTGATCAAAGCAAAAGGCAAGTGTACCACTGACCATATCTCCATGGCCGGTCCGTGGCTGAAATTCCGTGGCCACCTGGATAATATCAGCAATAATATGCTGATCGGTGCCATCAACTTCTTCAATAATGAAACTGATAAAGTAAAGAATCAGTTGACAGGTGAATATGGTCCTGTTCCTGCAACAGCCCGTGCTTACAAAGCAGCGCATACTGGCAGCGTGGTGGTGGGAGATGAAAATTATGGTGAAGGATCAAGCCGTGAGCATGCCGCGATGGAACCAAGGCATTTGGGAGTAAGAGCGATCATTGTGAGAAGCTTTGCCCGGATACATGAAACCAACCTTAAGAAACAGGGCATGCTTGCACTGACTTTTGCCAACAAGGAAGATTATGACAAGGTGCAGGAAGACGATAATATTGATATTACAGGTCTGACCAGCTTCACTCCGGGTGAGCCCTTAACTGTTGAGTTGAATCACAAGGATGGAACGGTTGATGTGATCAAGGTTAATCATACCTATAATGCCCAGCAAATTGAATGGTTCAAGGCTGGTGGAGCATTGAATGTGATCAGATCAGAAGTGGCAAAGCATAAATAACCAGGTTACAGATAAATAGTTAGTTAAATCGGAAGCCAGCAGGCTTCCGATTTTTAGTTTCTCCCGTTCTAATTGTCCTAACTTAGGTGAATGCTATCCAGGAATACCATTAAACTTTTACGGATACCCTTTTCGATTTTCCTTTCTCCACTTTATTTTTTTGCACTTTCACAGGTACCGGATATCAAATGGGACAAAGCCGTCCTTATTTTTATCATCCTGCATTTTCTGATTTACCCGGCAAGCAATGGTTACAATAGTTATATGGACAGGGATACTGAAAGCATTGGTGGATTGGAGAAGCCTCCACCGCCTTCCCGGGAATTATATCACCTGACGATTGTGCTGGACCTGTTAGCTATCGGATTGAGCTTTTTGGTCAGCCCATTTTTTGCAGCTATGATCCCATTGTATATTGGTGCATCAAAGGCCTATAGTTATCGAAGAATACGATTGAAGAAATACCCTGTTATTGGGTACCTGACTGTGATCATTTTTCAGGGAGCTTTAACCTTCTGGCTGGTATATTTTGGAGCAGGAGGGTTGCCGCCCTCTTCTACTCCCTGGCAGGGAATGCTGGTCTGCGCATTGCTTATTGGGGGATTTTATCCCCTTACCCAGATCTACCAGCATAAACAGGACCTTGAGGACGGGGTGGAAACAATCAGTTATAAATTAGGCTATAAGGGTACCTTTGTATTTTGTGCGGTCGTATATTTCTTTGCCTGGTTGACTATGGCACAATTCTTTATCAATAGTCAACAGGTGGTTAAATTATGGGTGGTAAGCATCTTTTTTGTCCCTGTTATCGTTTATTTCATTTGGTGGTTTGGTAAAGTGATCAAAGACACAAAAGCTGCCAGTTTCAAAAACACCATGGTTATGAACTGGATCGCTTCTGCCTGCACCAATATCGCTTTTATTATACTGTTAATCTGGAAAGGCTTTGAGTAAAATCTTATCTATCGGTACTGCTGTTCCGCAGTACAGGCACAGGCAACAGGATATCCTGGGCTTCATGCAAAGAGTGTATGCCCTTGATGAAGTAAACCGGCGCAAATTAAAATTTCTTTACAGGCAGAGTGGAATTGAAACGCGTTACTCAGTGATCCCCGATTATAGTCTGCCGGCCGCCGATTGGAAATTTTATACTCCATCTGAAAATCTTGAACCATTTCCCACGTTAGAACAAAGAATGAGCTGGTATCGCAGCCACGCAGCGAGCCTGTCAATGAATGCTATTCAAAATTGTCTGAATAAGTTGTCAAAGCAATCTATTTCCCATCTGATCACCGTGAGTTGTACCGGAATGAGTGCACCGGGACTTGATATTGAATTGCTTGACCTGTTGCAATTGCCAGTCACTACTCAGCGTACCTCCATCAATTTCATGGGTTGCTATGCGGCCATTCATGCATTGAAACTGGCTGATGCCATTTGCAAGGCTGATAACAATGCGAATGTTCTGATTGTATGCACAGAGCTTTGTACACTGCATTTTCAAAAAGAACATACGATTGATAATATTACCAGCAGCCTGCTGTTTGCCGATGGATCTGCTGCCTTACTGGTGAGTGGGAATAATGAATTGCCGGGATTGAAGATGGATTCATTCTATTCGGTAGTGGCACCAAGAGGTAAATCTGATATGGCCTGGGAACTCTCCTCCACTGGTTTCCAGATGACGCTTACCAGTTACGTGGCTGATCTGATTGAAGAAGATTTTGGAGGTTTGGTGAATGATTCTCTGGGAGCAGGCAAATTGAACAAAGAAGATATTACACACTGGTGTATTCATCCGGGCGGTAAAAAAATATTGGAATCTGTACATAACAGTTTGGGATTTGGCAACGGCCAGCTGAATACCTGCTATGATATATTGAATGATTACGGAAATATGTCTTCGCCAACTGTTCTGTTTGTTTTGGAAAAAATAATGGAAGCTCTTCCAGATAACGAACCTGCCACCATCTTTGGGGCGGCGTTTGGTCCGGGCCTCACCATGGAAACCTTTATCTTATCTGCATGATCAATCTCAGCCGTCGCAGCTATCAAAAAGAATTGATGGACCGGGACGATATTCCTTTTGCCGATATGGCCCAGACGCTAAAGGAACTTAATATCATCAATACTCGTTTAGGCGGACATGCCATTACACTCCAGGGAGTGAAAGCTATCCGCAATTCTTCCCCTGCAATTGCCAATCAGCCACTAATTATTTGTGAAATAGGCTGTGGTGGCGGCGACAACCTGTTTGTGATCTGGAAATATTGTATGCGTGCCGGAATTCCAGTGCGATTTATCGGGATTGATATGAATAAAGAGTGCATAGCTTTTGCCGAACAGCAATATCCACAGTTGCCCTGTGAGTGGATCTGTAGCGATTACGCAATTGCCTCCTTACCCAGGAAACCGGATATTATTTTTTCTTCCCTGTTTTGTCATCATTTTACAGATGAACAACTGGTATCTATGTTACGCTGGTTAAAAGAAAACAGTGGCGCTGGCTTTTTTATCAACGATCTTCAACGCCACTGGCTGGCTTATTACCTGATCAAGTATATCACCAAATTTTTCAGTAAATCCTACCTTGTAAGGAATGATGCCTGTATTTCTGTAGCCCGGGGATTTCACAAAAAAGAATGGCTGGGTTTATTCCAGCAATCCATGGGTGCAGAAAAGCAGCCATCAATTAGTTGGAAATGGGCTTTCCGTTACCTGGTTACCTTTAAACAATAGCGGCGTAAAATACCGTGTTTAGTCAGGCAATGAATGATCAATATGATATTGGAATTGCAGGCGGCGGTCTTGCCGGCCTGGCCTTGTCCATTCAATTGGCCAGGATGGGGCATGCTGTTGTTTTATTTGAGAAGGAGGAATATCCGTTTCATCGGGTTTGCGGTGAATATATCAGTAATGAATCCAGGGGTTTTCTGACAGAACTTGGACTTGATCCTGATAGTTTGGGAGTATCCAGTATTTCCACTTTACAATTATCGGACAAGAATGGGAAACTATTACAACAGGAACTTCCTCTTGGAGGATTTGGTATTAGTCGATATAAATTGGATGCACAACTGGCAAAACTGGCTAAAGAAACAGGAGTCAGTTTATTTGAAAAGAGCAAGGTGAATGATATTGTGTTTACAGGAAACGAATTTGTTATCGATACCGGAAAAGAACGCTGCACAGTGAAGATCGCTGTAAGCAGTTTCGGAAAACGCAGTAATCTCGATATAAAATGGAAGCGTCCTTTTGCCAGTGCAAAAAGTAACAAGCTGAATAACTATATTGGAGTCAAGTACCATATACAGGGAGATTTCCCGAAGAATATCATCTCTCTGCATCTATTTAATAATGGGTATTGCGGATTAGCCAAGGTAGAAGGGGATATATACAATCTCTGTTACCTGACAACGGCTGATAACCTGCAGCAATGCGGAGGTGATATTGGAAAAATGGAATCTACCATTCTCTCCAGGAATCCGCACCTGAAGCAGCTATTTGAGCAGGGCCGGAAATGTGATGAAAAGCCAGTTACTATTTCCCAGATCAGCTTTGATAAAAAACAGCAGGTAGAGAATCATATATTAATGGTTGGAGATGCGGCGGGAATGATCACACCGCTTTGTGGCAATGGAATGAGCATGGCGCTTCATGCCAGTAAACTGGCAGCAACTGAGATCCATCAGTTTCTTTCCGGTAGTATTTCGCGGGAAGTGACGGAAAGAAATTACCGGCTTGCATGGGACAAACAATTTGCAGCCCGACTGCGTATGGGCCGGCGTATACAATCATTATTCGGAAATCAGAGGGTATTGTCGGCGCTGATGAATATCGGCAGGAGGCTGCCATTCATCATCAGTTACCTGGTAAAGAAGACACACGGGAAGCCCTTCTAATAAAAAAACCCTGCTGACGAAGCAGGGTACCGTTAGAAACCATCATAATCATCATACCTAACCTAAACAAAAAGTATTTTTATAAAAAAATGGTTTTGATTCTGGCACTAAACTAGTATCAGACGCCTGGGTTATCTACCCGTAAAAGATCGTTCTATGCCCGAATAGGTTTACTTATATGACAATAAAGGCCAGTCTTGCCCGTTGTAGTTTATTCTCACTTATTCCTGTTTCTCTGGCAGTTATGAGGCTTGCGGTAATTGTGATATTTTTGGAGGATTGAACAGACCGATATGCGAATTCTAGCGCCCTTTTTGCTTTTTATTACTTCCGGCCTAATGGCCCAGAACAAACCTTTTATCCGGTTGGTAGACGGTCCCCGTGAGGTAAACCGTGTCAGGAATCCTACACAATACCTTTCAGGCAGTACCTGCAAAAAATGCCTGCTGAGCATTAATGGAACAAAGGTTAAAGTTTATCCTACTGGTGCTTTTGCTTATGAGCTTACGCTGGAACCTGGTATCAATGTTTTCAATATTGTGGCAACGGCGGCACCAGATATGGTTAATAAAAAAATTACGTATAATTATGTTCTGCCATCCCGTGATTCAGTTAAAGAATTTGGGATCGATAGCATTGAGACATTTCCAAAAGGAAATCTGGTACTACAGGCTGGAGAAAAGATCGCATTTCGTGTGAAAGCCTGGCCTGATTCACGTGTTGTGGTAAATGGAAATACGCCACTGTATGAAATGCCATTAAATACTGCAGGGATTAGAGGAATTTACCAGGGAGAATATGTAATTAAGGAATCTGATAATTTCATGAATTCACAGCTTCCCGTTAGCATTACGGATGAAACAGGGAAGACTATAAGCCGCAATACCGATTACAGGTTTTCTCTTTTCCCGAAAACGGGACCGGACATGCTGATTACGCGTGGTCGCCTGGCACATTTATTATTTGGTTTGGGAGAAGACAGGCTGGGCGGCGCAAAGATTGGGTATATCGACTCTCTGATCCCGCTAAAAATGATCGGTAAAGTAGATTCCAATTACCAGGTAAGATTATCTAAATACCGTACAGCATATATTCCCTCAGATGTGGTGAGTTTTCTTCCCAGAGGAACATTTACTCCTTCATCCCTGACTGGTAACTGGAGGGTATGGGGCGACTCTCTTTTTGATTATGTGTCTGTAGCGTTATCCACAAGATTACCTTATCAATCTTCACAGCAGGTTGATCCGGCAAAAATTGTTGTAGATGTATTTGGTGCGACTAATAACAGTAACTGGATCATCCAGATGGAAAATGCATTGGAGATAAAAAATGTGTATTACGACCAGGTGGAGGATGAAGTTTTTCGTATCACCATTGATCTGAAGCACCAGCAGCATTGGGGTTATCAAATCTACTATAACAATAATAACCTGGTAATAAAAGTGAGACGGCAACCGGCAAATCTTTCTTTGGACCATTTGACCATTGCGATCGATGCAGGTCATGGCGGCAGCAACTATGGCGCAGAAGGATTGACCGGCTCTTCAGAGAAAGCGCTTACGCTTGCTGTTTCTCTAAAACTGCAAAAGGCACTGGAGGAAATGGGGGCTAAGGTGATCATGACCCGCACCATCGAAAAGTTTGTAGATAACAAGGATCGAATACTTTTTTACAGAGATAGTCTTCCTGATCTCCTGGTAAGTATTCATCTTAATTCATCTGCAGATCCAATCCATGTTAGTGGAGCCAGTACCTATTATAGACATATTGGTTTCAGAAATCTCAGTCACGATATTTATAAGAGAATGCTGGAACTCGGGTTAAAAGAGTTTGGCAATACAGGCAGTTTCAATTTTATGCTGAATAGCCCCACTGAATATCCCAATGCTCTGGTGGAATTACTTTTTCTTAGCAATCCTGAAGATGAAATGAAGATCCTGGATGAGGATTTTCAGCAGCAACTGGTTCAAAAGATAATAACTGGTGTTCAGGATTTTCTAAAAGAGTCAGAATAATCAATCTGTTGTGTAGTTAATGCCATTTTTCAATTTGATGTTGAATAGGCTTTACCGTTTTGAGGTAAGCATAAACCGCCTTTAAATCTTCATCTTTCATTTGACCGAGCATGATCCATGGCATGATGGTATTCTTCGTATGAGGATCAAATTCATAACTGGAGGCCTGGCGGAAAACTGTAAACTTTGAAACGAAGCTGGTTTCAGTCCATTTGCCGATACCTGTTGTTTCATCCGGAGTAATATTAGGAGATGTAACGTGGAATCCGAATTTTTGCCCCATCACATCACCGCCGGCATAGCTGCTGTCTACTATTAAATGGTCATCATCTGTTTTTGGCGTATGGCAGCTTACACAGGCACCAATATTAGCCAGGTATTTACCAGTTTGAATGGAATCTTTTGAAGAAGGCTCAGGGTTCGCTCCAATGGGAGAGAAAGCGAAGCGGTCACGTTCAGGTCCGGCAGGTGCTTTCAATTTGCGATCAGGGATCTTATTGGAGATGGGCTTCAGTGTACGGAGATAAGCAACAATGGAATAGATATCCTCTTTTGACATCTTGTTGTATTCATAATAGGGCATGATGGGAAAAAGGGTGTCCCCATTTTTGCGAATGCCAAGGGCTATTGCACGGGCAATCTCATCATCTGTCCAGCTGCCAATTCCTGTTGCAGCGTCCGGAGTAATATTGGAAGAAAATAATACGCCGAATTTAGGATAACCAATACCTCCCATCCCTTTGGTTTCCTCTTTAATGGGGCCGGAGAATTTAGTGAAATCACGCTGGGAATGGCAATGCATGCAACTACCTACGGTTTCAACCAGGTATTTTCCTCTTTCCAGGCGTGAACTGTCTGCAGCAGAAGTGATCGGGCTGGCTGCTTTCTGGTGACAGGAAAAAGTAATTGCAAGAAGAAATATACAGAAGAGAGCGGTTAGTGGAAACGGTTTCATTTAAATGGAATATTGGATAGCTGTTCAAAATATCAATACAAAGGTGTAAAAAATAAAATGAAAATGCAATACTGCCATAAAATCAAAAAAGGATCCTCAGAAAGAATCCTTTTTTACGGTTACGATCGGCCCTTGATTAGAAATTATTATGCCCATTCGTTGTTGCAGTTTTCCTGCTAAATAAATTGCCAATACCAGTCTTATCAACCAAATTTTTCCCTTTAGCTCGTAAATTGTTCTTTTGTTCAGGCGTCATTCTGGACAACCTGTAAGCGCCATACGCGGCGGCGCCTGCGGCTATCAACAAGCCTACTTTTCCTCTTGTCATAATTGCAATATTTTTTTGATTCAATATGTTGACAGTGATACCTATTAAAATATCGTGCCGTTTTCCGTTATATCAGTTAATCTTCTCAAAGGGATATTTATCCTTAATGTACCTGTTGAGAAAAGTCCCCTTTGAGAACGATTTTTTCATGGACAGATATACCCTCTCCGGAACATTCTTGTAATCATACACCATGCCTGAAACATAGCCTATTCGCAAAGTGGCCGAATCGGGATAATAGTGCATATATGATATAACAGAAGACGGCATAGGTTTTACTATTTCAGGCGGCAACATTATGTGATCTTATTCCCTTCATTGTTATTCCCAAATGGCTCTCATCATATATACAGCGTGCATTCTTTATCAATATCACCTGGGGTGATTCATGATGAACATCCAGTTCAGCAGCAATCCTGTTTGAAATCGATCTGAATCTCAGGATATCCAGGAAATAGAATTCAACACCCGCAGGTGGGGTATTTTTTTCCAACCGCTGTTTAACCATACTGCTTATTCCACACGCGTAAGAATGCTTATAGATGAGTTGTGGTGTTTCAAATGATTTTTCTAATATGTTTTCAAACTGATCTTCAGTCTTTAATGTAATCCATTCCATACACTCTTTTCATTGAAAAATCAAAAATGAGGCCGTTATGAATGGATAATCATTCGTGTATTTGAAAGAAAGATGATGTTTTGGTATGAATCATGATGGCAGTTATTAAAATCTTTTCCATGCCTGAACTTCCTGATCTGTCTGTATTTGCAAAAAATCTGAATAAGGCCCTTGCAGGTAAAACCCTGAGAAAAATAAATGTATATAAAGGGGCAAGGATCAACGTATCGAAATCAAAATTAAAATCGGCGTTAGAAGGAGAGAAGTTATCAAAGGTTTACCGGGAAGGGAAGCAGCTTTATTTTGCTTTTGGGAAGGGAAAGCTGGTAGCTCTTCATTTAATGTTACATGGCAAACTGGTTTGGATCACGGAGCCAAAGGAGGCTAAGTATACACTTATAGAATTTATTTTTGATAAAAAAAGTATAGCCGTTACGGATTTCCAGCGAAAGGCCTCTTTAACACTTGACCCCAAAGAGTCTACAGTGCCAGATGCATTATCAAAGAAAGTTTCTCCTGGATTTTGGAAGGAAGCGCTTCAGTCAAAAGCTTCCATCAAAAATTTAATGTTGGATCAGCATGTGGTAAGAGGTATCGGGAATGCGTATGCGGATGAGATATTATGGAGGGCTGGTATCTCGCCGTTTTCAAAAGCCGAAAAAATACCTGGCCCAAAAATAAAATCATTAGCTTCTTCAGTTAAAAAGGTACTGGCCAGTGCAGAAAAACAAATAGCCAAAGAAGAACCTGGCATTATTGGAGGTGAGGTCCGGGATTTTCTGGATATCCACAATGCAAAAAAGAAAAAAAGCCCGTCGGGTGGAATTATTCGCAAGAAAGCTGGCACCCGAAAAACCTATTATACTGATGAACAGGAATTATTTATTTAATGCCGAATGGCGAATTTTATATAGGCACTTCTGGCTGGCATTATAAACACTGGAAAGGAAAATTTTATCCTTCAGAATTAACCGATGCTGACCACTTCCCCTACTATTGTACGGTCTTTTCAACAGTAGAGATCAATAACTCCTTTTATAAACTTCCTTCTTTAAAAACATTTGCAGACTGGCGAAGAGACTCTCCACCAGGGTTTATCTTTTCTGTGAAAGGCAGCCGGTTTATTACACACATGAAAAAATTGAACGTCAATGCTTCATCCATACAAAAATTCTTTACGAGAGCCCAGCGGTTAAAGGAAAAGCTGGGTCCGATTCTATTCCAGTTGCCACCGAAATGGAAGGTGAATGCTGAGCGGTTATCGACCTTTCTGGGTAGATTACCGAGGTCACACCGGTATGTATTCGAATTCAGGAATGAAACCTGGTATACATCCGAAATGTATGAAATACTGCGGAAGTATAATGCTGCTTTTTGCATTTATGAACTGGCTCATCATATTACGCCGATGGAAGTGACAGCAGACTTTGTATATGTAAGATTGCATGGTCCAGGTGAAAAATACCAGGGTAATTATTCGCCTGGTGATATAAGAAAATGGGCCAAACGTGTGAAGGAATGGGGGGAACAGGGAAAAGATGTGTACGTTTATTTTGATAATGATCAGGAAGCCTATGCAGCTTTCAATGCGCTGCAATTATTGGAGTTGATAATGTAAAAATGAAAATGATATTTAAAACAGGCTTAATTGCCCGCCATTCTCTTTTCTTCTCGGCTTTGCTTTTCCAAATACAGTCCTGCCCCCATGCTTCCAGGATTCATCACGTTCCTTCTGGATCAAGGCATCGAAATTATCATTGGGAATAAAATCCTTTTCTGCACGGCTCGCAATTGCATGCAGTTTCTTAATGGCTTCTGATTTGTCTGATTCACCCAGTTTTGCTTTATGCACCGCAGTTTGTAATGTGCTGATTGTTTCATCATACACTTTTATCGGAACAGGAAAAGGGTGCCCGTCCTTGCCACCATGTGCAAAGGAGAAGCGGGCAGGGTCATGGAATCGGGAAGGAGTTCCATGTATTACTTCACTAACGAGGGCCAGTGATTGTATGGTACGAGGTCCAACTCCCTTAAGCAGCAATAGCTCTTCAAAATTTTCAGGATGCTCATTATGTGCCAGCCATAATACTGAGCCAAGTCTTTTCAGGTTCACATCAGATGACTGCACATCATGGTGGGAGGGGAGTATCAATTGAAATTCTTTGATGATCGCATTCGGATCCTCCCTGCTGAAGTTGGAGATATGGGCTCGTGTATTACCTGCATCCAGGGCCGTTAGATTCAGGATATCTCCCTGGTTGGCTCCACAAATACCTGTATGGGGTTCTTCTACGAAAGAGCGGATATTGTCCGAGTGCCAGTGATAGCGTCTGGCAGTTTTATCTCCCGTATGCATGCCCTGTTGTATAACTGTCCATTCTCCGCTATCGCTGACTATGAAATTATGGGTATAGAGCTGAAACCCGTCCTGAATAGCAGTGTTATCAACCTTGGCACTTAACTTACTGCTACGGACTAATTCATTTCCATTAAGCCCGGTACTCTCTGCATAACGCAATAATTCTGCTGGCGCTTCTTTTGAGAACTGGCCCTTACCGCCGCAAATGCAGAATCCCAGTTGGCGTGAATGAGGATTAACTGCCCGTTTTAATGCTCCCATTACAGAGGTTGTGATTCCGGATGAATGCCAGTCCATCCCCATCACTGCACCAAAACTCTGAAACCAGAAAGGGTCAGATAACCGCCGCAGCATTTCGAGTTTGCCGTATTCTGTAAGTATGGATTCTGTAATGGCCAAACCCAGTTTTGCCATTCGGTCTGCCAGCCATTTAGGCACATAGCCATAGTGAAGTGGAAGGTCTGCAGAGCCGGATCGTTTCATGGTACAAAGTTAAGAAAATCGGTGAAGGCCTGATCCAGCCTGCATTGTAGTAATAATTCTACAACAAAACCCTTTCAAATTGTACAGGAATACAATATGACGCTCTATTTTTTTCGGCTCCTCCATGAGCGTACTTTGATCTCGTTAAACACTAAACATACCTTAAAGAATCCGAATATGAAAAAGGGTAAAAAATATGAAGGAGTTACTGATCTTCCACTTGCAGTGACAGCCTGCATAGATGAACTTATGTTCCTGGAAGAACTGGTTAAGCACCTGGCCGATGCACGTTCAACCAGATCCCGAAAAAAAATCCAGCTTGAACCTGGCTGGGAACCTATAGAAAGTTCCTCCCTTGAAGTATATGTGACAGGCAATATGATAGTTTCCGATGTAGTGGGACCTATGCGAGTTCCGTACACCACCAGTTTTCTGTTTACCTGTATAAAGGAAAACAGAAGCGGCTATATCCTTTCCGGTTGCTATTCCCTGTCATGACAAGATTTGTCACCAGCCTCAAATAATTAGTCCCCGAATTCCATCTCCCGGCCAAAAGCCGGGTTTTTTTATTTTCACTTCCTACAGAAGAAATTGAACTCCCGGTTAAAATAGTATCATTTTGAGTTAACAAAATACCAGCCACGTCCTTTTAGGGTTACGGGTTAATTTGCCCAGACTAGGAAGTAACTCTTAATTCGGATAGAAATAGTAATGCTACGGAAGAATCTGGGTCAAATACTTAAAAAAAAATCGAATTGACACTATCTTGGAGGAAATAATGAGGCTAATTGCTTCGTTATCAGAAAGCTTAAAATCCAATTTCTTCTATGCAAAGACCGCCCCGTCTTGCTGATCTCTTCCCGGCCACCAGCGCCGACCTCCAGTTACCGGCATTCAGCCAGGTAAATGAATACCAGTTTTTAACTAATAGCATAACCATTATACCATCAAATTATAGTCGCTCAGGCAAGAGCTATACCTATTATACCACCACACAACCTCTAACCACATGAAGTCTAAACTAAATTCTGTACTACTGATCGATGATGATGAACCAACAAATTTTTATACTCAATTGATCATTGAGGAATCAGGCTGCGCCGATCACATTCAGGTTGCACAGGGCGGCCGTGAAGCGCTTAATTATTTATCAAAGACAAACCAGCAAAATGGTGAAAAGCGCTTTCCTCCTCCCGATCTTATTTTCCTGGACATCAACATGCCTGCCATGGACGGATGGGAGTTCCTCGATGAATATAAAAAACTGCATAAAGACAGACAGGGGAAGATCATTGTGGTGATGCTGACCACATCACTTAATCCGGATGATAAGGCAAAGGCCAATGAAATGCCCGAGATCGCAGGATTTGAAAGCAAACCATTAACTGAAGAAAAACTGAATAAAATATTGAAGGAACATTTTTCCGGAAATTTTGGATAGGCAAAATAATCGTTGCCCCTCCATCCACCAAATCAATGAAACGCAACCATCCGATCCTGCCTGCTTATGAGTCATGTGAAACATTATGCTTCACCTGCAGGCATGCTTATCTGTTGTTTTTCTTTCTCTTCCTTTTTTCCGTCTGCAAATCTCAGCGGCAACCCATAAAATTTGAACATATCGGTACCAATCTTGGGCTTTCCCAAAGTAATGTTATCTGCATTTACCAGGATAGCCGGGGATTTTTGTGGTTTGGTACCAGAGATGGCCTGAATAAGTACGACGGATATAAATTCATTGTTTATAAAAATGATATTTCAGATACAACCAGTCTCAGTCACAATACGGTACAGGATATTACTGAAGATCTGGATGGTAATCTCTGGATTGCAACCTGGGGTGGGGGACTGAATAAATTCGATTGGCGAAAAGAAAAATTTGTCCGTCAGAATTTCAGCGTCAGGAATTTTTCAGGTATTCGCAAGGATTATATCAACAAGGTGTTCAGGGACAATGAAGGGAAGCTATGGATTGGAACGGAGAATGACGGATTATATACCCTTGATATTAAAACAAACGCAACACTGCATTTTGTACATGACGAGATTATTTCTTCCAGCCTGTCCAGTAACCAGGTAAAAGATATTGTTGAAGATGCGAGGCATAATCTCTGGTTTGGAACCGGGAATGGTGGCGTTGAAATGTATGACAGGCAAACGAAAAGCTTTCACCATTTTCGGCATGATCCGCTTGATTCAACTTCGGTTGCATCTGATGAGGATTGGGAATTATATATCGACAGCAAAGATCGCTTATGGGTGGGAACCCGTGGTGAAGGTTTGGACCTTTTTGATCATGCAAAGGAAGAATTTATTCATTTTAAAAATATAGCCGGCTATGCCAATAGTACACAGAGCAATGTGGTTAAGATAATTAATGAAGATGAAAAAGGAAATCTGTGGATTGGAACAGAGAATGGGGGACTGGCGGTCTACGATAATGATCTGCATAGTTTTGATAATTACCTGAAAGATGATGCTGATAATGCAGGCATCAATAATAATTCAATCTGGTCCATACTAAAAGATGCAAAGGGCAACATGTGGATTGGAACGGCAAGTGGAGGCGTCAACCTTGTTAACAGGGATGGAGGTAAATTTATCCATCATCGCCATACTTCCTCTCCGGAAAGCTTAAGTAATAATAGCGTACTCTCTATTTTTGAAGATTCCGAAAGCAATGTTTGGGTAGGAACGGATGGCGGAGGCATAAACCTTTTTAACCAGAAAAATGGAAATTTTACCCATTTCGTTCATGATCCCAAAAATCCAAACAGCCTTGGAGGCAATTATGTGCTTGATATTACCGAGGACAGTGAAAAGAACATATGGGTTGGAACCTGGGCAAGTGGAGTAACCGTATTCAACAGACAAAAAAACACTTTCAGGCGGTATACTTACAATCCAGCTGATCCCAATGGTATAAGCAGTCCGAATATTTGGACACTCTTCAGAGATAGTGAAAATAATATCTGGCTGGGAACTTATAGTGCAGGCATCAGCAGGTTTGATCCATTGCATGATCAGTTCATTCATTACCGCAGCGATGCTGGTAATGAAGGAAGTCTGGGAAACAATACTATTAATCTTTTCTTTGAAGACAGCCGGAAAAACCTTTGGATAGGAACTAATGGCAGTGGGCTTGATCTTTATAATAAGAAAGCACAAAATTTCATTCATCATCCACATGATGAAAACCATAATAGTATCAGCAATGATAATATTTATTGTGTGGCAGAAGACAGGGAAGGCAATCTCTGGATCGGTACAGAGCTTGGGCTGAACAGGATGGATAGGAAAGGTCAATTCACTTCCTATTTTATGAAGGATGGATTACCCAGTAATACCATTGCAGGCATATTAGTAGATAAAAAGGGAATACTGTGGGTCAGCACTTTCAATGGTCTCTCGAGATTTGATCCTGTAACAAAGACCTTTTCCAATTTTGGAACTGATGATGGATTGCAATCCCGGGAATTCAAAATGAATTCCTGTTTGATGAGCCGGAGTGGTAAAATGTATTTTGGAGGGATCAATGGTTTCAATGAATTCCTGCCTGATAACCTGCAGGAGAAAAAATTTGATCCACCAATAGTATTTACAGATTTCCAGATTTTCAACAAACAGGTTCCTGTCAGTAATGATAAATCTTCCATTCTGAAACAATCTATTGCCGATACACGGGAACTGATATTACCTTATGATCAATCGGTTATTTCATTTGAATTTGCAGCCCTTAATTATACTGCTGCTGAAAAAAAACAGTATGCCTACATTTTGGAAGGGTTTGACAGGGATTGGAACTATATCGGCACCAGGCATTCGGCAACCTATACCAATCTGAACCCCGGAGAATATACTTTCAGGGTAAAGAAACTAAATAATGAAGGTGCCTGGTCTTTTTCAACTGCAAGTCTGAAGTTGACTATTACACCTCCTTTCTGGATGACCTGGTGGTTTCGATTGAGTATGATTTTGCTGGTAGCAGGATCAGTGGTTGGGATTTATCGCTGGAGAGTGAGAGCCATCAAGGCACAACGAGGAAAACTGCAGAAACTGGTACATGATCAAACACGTCAATTGATCCAGTCCAGCCAGGAGGAACAGAAAGCACGACAGGAAGCCGAACTGGCACGGCTGGAGGCCGAAGAGGCTAATATAGAGCTGGAAAGAAAGAATAAGGAACTGGAGCAATTCGCATATGTTGCTTCTCATGATATGCAGGAACCCTTGCGTACTACCACCAGCTTTGTTGACCTGCTGCAAAGGCAATATAAAGGAATGCTGGACCCAAAAGCAGATAAATACCTTTCCTATATATCACAGTCTTCAGACAGAATGAAAGTGCTCATTAAAGACCTTCTTGATTTTTCACGAATAGGAAAGAAGGGTAACCTGGAGAAAATAGATTGTAATAATATAGTAAATCAGGTATTGGCGGATCTGACTTTTGCAATAAAAGAGTCCGGGGCCAATATCACCTACCAGAACCTTCCTGTGATCTGTGCTTATTCCACGGAGATCAAGCAATTGTTCCAGAACCTGCTGATCAATGCAATCAAGTTCAGGAAGCCTGGAGTCCCGCCACAGGTCCAGATATGTGTACAGAAAAATAAAGATGGGTGGGAGTTCACCATAAAAGATAACGGAATCGGAATAGATAAAAAATATAACGACAAGATTTTCGTCATTTTCCAGCGGTTACATAACAGGACTGAATATGAAGGATCGGGTATTGGTCTTGCTCACTGCAAGAAAATTGTTGAATTACACGGTGGTAATATCTGGGTGGAATCAAACCCGGGTGAAGGAAGCACCTTTCATTTTACCATCCCCGACGAAGAAGATGCTTAGTTAAGACAATTGAACACGCATGAGACTCAGAAATCTTATCCTTTTACTTTTGCTGCACGCTGGCTGTATTGCAATTAATGGCCAGCAGCAAAGCCTGCGTTTTGAACACCTGGACATCAATTCCGGGCTGTCGCAGAATCATATTATGTGTATCCTGCAGGATAGTCGTGGGTTCATCTGGCTCGGATCCAGAGACGGATTGAACCGGTATGACGGTTATCAGTTTACCATTTATAAGAATGATCCAAAAGATCCTGCCAGTATCAGTAATAATTTTATTTCCGGTATGCTTGAAGATAAAAATGGCGATCTATGGATAACGACCCGGGGTGGCGGTCTAAACAGGTACAATAAAGAAACGAACCGGTTTCGTTCTTACAGGAATGACCCTAAAGATCCGAATAGTCTCTCAAGTGATCTGTTAACAGGTATAGCTATTGATTCAAGCGGAAACCTGTGGATATCCTCAGAGGACGGCGGAGTTAATTATTTCCAACCATCAATTAATAAGATCACCCGCTATGGATATGATCCAAAGAACAGTCAGTCATTAAGTGATAACAATACGCGTTATGTTTACATTGACAGGCAGCAGCATATATGGGTGGGTACATTTAATGGGGGATTAAATTGCTTTAATCCGCAGGCAGGAACATTTACCAGATATATACATGACGATAAGAACCCGCTATCCATTGGCAATAATAATGTGCGAGTGATCTTTGAAGATAGTCATAACCAGCTATGGGTGGGCACTGTAGGATCTGGAATTGAACTTTTGGACAGGAAAAAAGGAGCATTCACTCATTTTGTTCAAAATAGTAAAGACCCCTATAGCATTTCTGCCAATAATATAGGAGCTATGGGCGAAGATAATCGGGGAAATCTATGGGTTGGGACAGAGAATGGCGGAGTGAGCGTTTTCAATAATCAGACAAAACAATTCACGCATTATGTTTATGATGAAATAGATAACAAGAGCCTGAGCCATAATTCTGTGTATTCTATTTATAAAGATAGCTACGGGAATATGTGGGTTGGAACTTTTGCCGGCGGAGTAAATATTTTAAGCAAGGATATTAATCTTTTTGATCATTATAAACATACTTCTGCACCTAATAGTCTCAATCATAATAATGTACTTTCATTTTGCGAAAGCAGGAATGGAAAAGTCTGGGTGGGAACTGATGGCGGGGGTTTAAATCTGTTTGACCCCTCCACAAAGAAATTTACGTATTACACCCACGATCCTAAAAATAACAACAGCATTTGCGGGAATTATGTACTTGGTGTTTGTGAGGACAGTAAAGGAAATGTATGGGTAGGGACCTGGGCGGATGGTATTACTGTATTTAATCCCGGATCAGGAGAATACCGTCACTATAAAAATAAGCCAGGGGATCTATCTTCTCTGAGCAGCAATAATGCCTGGGTGATCTTTGAAGACAGTGAAAAAAATATTTGGGTTGGTACTTATGGCGGTGGCCTAAACCTGTATGATCCGCAAAAAAATGCATTCACCCGTTTTGATGATAGCACTGCCAGCAGTGTGATCAAGCAGATATATACCATTACTGAAGATGAGAAGGGAAATCTATGGCTAGGAACTGATGGAGGAGGGTTGCGTGTATTTAATAAGAAAACAAAGACATTTTCGCGCTATGTTCATGAAGAAGGTAAGAATAGCCTGAGTGATAACCGCATCAATTATATATACCGCGATAAATTGGGTAATTTCTGGATCAATACAATGGTAGGACTAAATTATTTTGATAGAAAGACCGGCCATTTTACTACTTATACCGTAGAGGATGGACTTCCCAATAATGTGATCTATGGAGTAGCGGAAGATAATAACGGACATATATGGATCAGCACCAACAGAGGACTCTCCAGGATGGATCTTCAAACCAAAAAGTTCAAGAATTATACACCTGCGGATGGACTTCAATCTTATGAGTTTAAAGGACACGCCGTGTGCAAAACAAAATCCGGAACTATGTATTTTGGTGGCATCAACGGATTCAATGAGTTCTTTCCGGAAAATGTCAAAGAAGCTGTTTATGAGCCACCATTGGTATTAACGGGACTTCAGGTTCTAAATAAAAAAGTTCCTATTGCTGTGGATGCCAAAGACCAATCGCCATTAAAAAAGGATATAACCGAAACAAAAGAGCTAACACTTTCTTATGGTCAATCGGTCATTACATTTGAATTTGCCAGCCTTAATTATACTGTAGCCGAGAAAAAGCAATATGCATACATGCTGGAAGGATTTGACAAAGCGTGGAATGAGATCGGAACAAACCGGACGGCTACTTATACAAACCTGGATCCTGGAAATTATGTTTTTAAAGTGAAAGGACTGAATAATGAAGGC
>JAJKIP010000374.1 GCA_021154405.1 Segetibacter sp.
ATTATTAACTTGTACAAAACTTTTTAGCTTTCCAGGCAGAATCCAGACCCCTGCCTTCCCGTTCATGACATAATAGTCCTTTGAAACGGTCTTCTGAATAGCCGGAGCTGCCTGTTTTGCCCTGGTTTTGTAGATGCCATTGAACTCAGTGAACAGCCTTTTAGTTGTAAAATCAAGGAAATAATTAAACAGGTATCTGGCATGAGACGATATATAAAAAGAAGGTGTCATATCACTGCTTTTACTTTCCAGCCATACCGCTCCAGCGCCACCATATAAGGAAGTATTACTGGTAAAACTCTTCTGGAATTGTATATCCAGTTCCGCACCGGTGGTTGTTACTCGCGCAATATTTTTAGCCAACGCATAAGTACCTCCAATAACCAGGTTATCCTTTCTTGGCATATCAGCATAAGCTGTAGGCACATAATCTATCAATCGTTTATGAAACCGCTGAAAGAACGTTGCTGATATTTTTATATTCCCTTTGATAAATTGATCTGCCCCTGCTTCATAACTGAAAGAACGTTCAGCTTCAAGATCGGGATCTCCAATTCGACCACTTGTTACGATTGGTTTATTGTAATTATTGAAACGCTCTGTGAAATCTGCATCGCGAATAGTTTTGCCTGCACTTCCTCTTAATTGAAACTGATTTTTCTTCCAGGACAGATTCAATTGAGGGACCAGTTCAGTTCCACTTCTTTCATTCCAGTCCAAACGAACTGCCGGATTAATAGTCCATTCTTTAATGGTCTGGCTTAATATAACGAAAGCCGCTGCCTGCGCCACATTGTGATTTCCCCTGTCGTTGGAACGAATTATTTTATTGATAAACTGAACACCATTTACCAAAGTAGTTGAATTGGAAACCTTCCACTCATCCGCCACTGTAGCCTGTAGCATCCTGCTCTTGTTGTTATTGGCAATAGATACTTTATTGAATGCATAATCATCTTCAGCTGATTTCCATCCCGCATCCATATTTATGCGGTGCTTGTTGGCAGTATAGCTGATCCTTGCCTGGTTCCAGAATGTCTTAACTTTTTCTGAAGCGGTATCACTTCCAAATGTGGTATAAAAATTCTGAGCAGAAAATCTTCTGTTGTCAAAAGCTGTACGCAAGGCAAATTGCCATTTGCCAACTGTCTGGCTGATAGAAGCGCTCGCTGTATTGGCATATACAAATCCCCTGATGCCCCGCTGCATTTGACCTTCCGTATTATTGCTAAGCCATCCACCGCCAATAGAAGTATTATTATTGTGATAAAAGCCTCCAACATTTGCGTTGGCCAGCTGATATTCACCAGCCATACCTTCTGCTGTAACTTTTATTTTCTTTGATTGAGCTGCAGCCCCGAATGTTTTGGTAATGATATTAATGACTCCGCCCACTGCTTCTGAACCATAAATGGCAGAAGAAGCTCCTTTTAATATTTCAATATGATCTATCTCTGCCGGAGCTATGGGAATATAACTGGAGAAATGCCCCGTAGTTGGATCATTCAAACGAACACCATCTAATATCACCAGTACCTGCTGAAAAGTACCACCTCTTAACACAATATCACTCTGCGCACCCATGGGACCGCGCATCTGCACTTCAACACCTGGTAAATAACGTAATAATTCATCCACTGAATTCACAGGCAGACTGGAAAATAAATCACCTCTAATGCTTATGATATTCCTTCCTGTGCGGGATACCTGCTGGGATACCATGGAAGATGTAACTGTTACCGGATCTAAAGATTTGGAATCATCTTGCGCCATTGCCATAAGAGACAACAGCATCATACCTGCAGTCAGTATTTTTTTCATGGCGCAAATATGAAGAAAGAAACTGGATTTAATTATAAGTCTTTTGTCATTTTTTATGACGTTGTTTTAGTGTAGATAATACATCATCAACAGTGAAACCTTTGGCCTGTAATAGTATCATATAATGAAACAGCAGATCCGCTGCTTCATTAACAAAACGATCGTTATTATTATCCTTTGCTTCTATCACCAGTTCAACTGCTTCCTCTCCTACCTTCTGGGCAATTGCATTCATTCCTTTTTGAAACAGACCTGCAACATAAGAATTACCCGGCGCCTGTTGCTGTCGCTGACGAATGATCTCCTGTAATACCAATATGAAATTATCCTGCCTGTTATCCTCATTAAAACAGGTATCGGCTCCTGTATGACAAACAGGACCTAGCGGATGTGCTTTTACCAATAATGTATCGTTATCACAATCTGATGCGATGCTTTTCAATTCAAGGAAATTGCCGCTTTCCTCTCCTTTAGTCCATAATCTTTTTTTACTTCTGCTATAAAATGTTACTCTCTTCAACTCCTCAGTTTTCTTTAATGCATCTTCATTCATAAAACCCAGCATTAAAACCTTTCCCGTTTTATCATCCTGGATAATGGCAGGCACCAGTCCATCACTGTATTTTGAGAATTCAATCTTCATATTGTTCAATTTCTTACCCGGATATTATTTTGTTCCAGGTATTTTTTTAAATCAGGTATATCGATCTCCTTAAAATGAAATATACTCGCCGCAAGTGCTGCATCTGCTCCTGCATTCTGGAATACATCTACGAAATGCTGCATGGTACCACCGCCGCCACTGGCAATTACGGGAACCGGTAATGAATCCGATAATTGCTTTGTTATGTCAATGGCAAAACCCGCCCTGGTGCCATCATTATTCATTGACGTTAATAATATTTCGCCAGCACCTGCTTCCACCCCTTTCTTCGCCCAATCAAGACAACGCATCGGAGTTTTGGTTCTTCCTCCATTTAAATACACATACCATTCCCCATCCTCCTCCTTCTTTGTATCTATAGCCAACACAACAAACTGGTTACCGAAAGCCGTTGCCAGTTCACTGATCAATCCCGGATTTTTAAATGCTGCAGTATTGATCGATACTTTATCTGCTCCACTATTCAATAATACGGAAGCATCCTCCACTGAACTAACTCCCCCTCCCACTGTGAATGGAATATTCACATTTCTGGCTATCCTCTTTGCCAGGTCCGCCAGTGTTTTTCTTTTTTCTACCGTTGCAGTTATATCAAGGAATACCAGCTCATCAGCACCCTGCTTTGCATATAATGCACCTAATTCTACTGGATCACCTGCATCGCGCAGATCCACGAAATTGGTTCCCTTGACAGTACGGCCATCCTTTATATCCAGGCACGGTATGATTCTTTTTGTAAGCATTATTAATTGAACTGCACTTAGTAATTCATTTTTCGTAATTCAGCCAGTGATATCCTGCCTTCATAAATGGCTTTCCCGATGATCACTCCCTTACAACCTGCTTCTTCCAGCGCATCCAGGTCCTCCATTCCACTCACTCCTCCACTTGCAATAAAGTGTAGGGAAGGGAATTTTCCAGTAATATTCTTATATAGATCTACTGAGGGTCCCTCCAGTTTGCCGTCATTGCTCACATCCGTACAAAACAATTGCTCAATTCCTTTTTCAATGTATTTCTCGATAAAATCATATATCCATATATCGGTCGTTTCGAGCCAGCCTGCAACTGCAATCTTCTCTTCCTTCACATCTGCACCTAACAGAAATTTACCAGGTCCTATTAATTGCAGCCATCTGCCAAATTCTTTTTCATCCTTCACAGCAATACTGCCCACAGTTGCAAATGCAGCCCCTGAGCCTAACACTATCTGCACATCCTTTTCTGTTTTGATCCCACCTCCAAAATCAATCACCAATGAGGTCTTGCCGGCAATTGTTTCCAGCACTTTCCAGTTCCTGACTGCCCCTGCCCTGGCACCATCCAGGTCAACCAGGTGTAATCTTTTTAAACCGGCATCTTCAAACTCACGAGCCACTTCCAGCGGCTTTTCATTGTAAACCTTTTTCTGTGAATAATCACCCTGGGTAAGTCGCACACATTTACCATCTATGATATCTATTGCCGGAATAATCTCCATGGGTTATTTCCTGTCTGTTATATTGATAAAGTTTCGAAGTATCTGCTCTCCCGCATCCGCACTCTTTTCAGTATGAAACTGCACGCCGTAAAAATTATCCTTGTGAAGCGAGGCGCTATATTCCATTCCGTACTCTGATCTTGCTATCGTCCACGGACACAGTTCAGCATAATAGCTATGCACATAATAGATATAACTATTCTCCTTTACATCTTTGAATAAAGCTGATTGCAGGCCATAGATGGCGTTCCAGCCAATCTGTGGCACCTTTAGATTGGGTCTGTTTGAAAAACGTTTCACTTTTACATCAAATACTCCCAATCCTTTTGTATCCCGTTCTTCTGAATGCGCACAAAGCAATTGCAATCCCACACAGATCCCAAGTACAGGCTGTTTCAATTCGGGTATCAGTTTATCAAGGTTCTTTTCCTGCAGGCTTTGCATGGCGCTCAGGGCTTCACCCACACCGGGAAATAAAACCCTGTCGGCACTTCTGATCTCATCATGGTCATCCGTTACTACCGCGTCTACTCCAATTCTTTCGAGTGCGTATAAAACCGACTGCACATTACCTGCATTATATTTTAGCAAAACCACTTTCATCACTACAAAACCCCCTTCGTACTTGGTAAATAATTACTGACCGGGTCCTTTTTAATGGCCATCCGGATTGCTTTCGCAAAGGCTTTAAATATGGCCTCTATTTTATGGTGTTCATTTTCACCCTTACACGCTATATTCAGGTTGCACCTGGCCGCATCACTGAACGATTTGAAAAAATGATAGAACATCTCAGTTGGCATCTCCCCTATTTTTTCTCTTTTAAATTCAGCATTCCATACCAGCCAGTTGCGACCTCCAAAATCAATCAGCACTTTGGCATCTGCTTCATCCATCGGTAATGCAAAGCCGTATCGTTCCATTCCTTTCTTATCAGCCAGCCCCATCGCAAAGGCCTCGCCCAATGCAATACCGGTATCTTCAATCGTATGGTGTTCATCAATATGCAGATCACCTTTTACTGAAATATTCAGATCAATCTTTCCATGTCTCGCTATCTGTTCCAGCATATGATCAAAGAATCCCAGCCCGGTTGAAATAGACGCCTTTCCATTGCCATCCAAATTGGCCTCCACACTGATCTTTGTCTCATTGGTATTCCTTTCATGTTTTACCTGTCGCAATCCCAGCTTCAGAAACGAATAGATCTCACTCCAGTGAGTTGTTTCCAGGGCAACGGTCTTCTTTCTTAATTCTTCCCTGTTATCCTTTATCTCTGCTCCCCCCAGGTTGGGATCATTGTTCAACCAGATGCCTTTGCAGTTAAGATTTTTTGCCAGTTGAATGTCAGTGATCCTGTCCCCAATTACATAAGAGTTCGGAATATCATACTGATCATTGTTGAGGTATTCCGTAAACATTCCTATCCCTGGTTTCCGGGTAGGAGCATTATCCTTTGCCCAGGTTTTATCGATATGCACTTTTGTAAAATGAATACCTTCTCCTTCCAGTGACTTCATAACAAATTCCTGTACCGGCCAGAATGTATCTTCCGGAAAATCTTTAGTACCTAACCCATCCTGGTTGGTCACCATTACCAGTTCATAATCCAGCTCACGGGCAATCCTTCCCATGTACTCAAACATATGCGGATAGAATTCCAGTTTGGAAAATGAATCGATCTGGTAAGTGGGTGGCGCTTCTTTGATCAAAGTGCCATCCCTGTCTATGAATAATACTCTTTTCATTATTTTTTATACGTGACTTTCCAGATGCGACCATCTTTATCATCTGAGATATATAATGATCCATCTGAGCCCTGCGCTAAACCACAGGGACGATGTTCTGCACCCCCTGGTGTTTTATTGTCTCCTGCAAATCCATCAGCAAAAACTTCATATTCACCACTGGGCATTCCATCCCTGAACGGAAGGAATACCACTTTATAACCTGCCTGTGGTTGTGGGGCACGATTCCAGGAACCATGAAAAGCGATGAATGCTCCATTCTTATATTTCTCCGGGAATTGGTCTCCGGTATAAAATAATAACCCATTCGGCGCCCAGTGTGCAGGAAATGCATAAATGGGTTTCTGCTTGCTATCGCATCCTTTTGTACTCTTGCCATCACCGCCATATTCAGGAGCCTGAACTTTCGCTTTCTGTACTGGGTCATAATAACAATATGGCCATCCAAAATCATCTCCTTTATGGATTCGGAACATTTCTTCAGCAGGCAATTCAACTCGCTGGTCTTCCGTAAATTTTTTAGGAAACAGGCGGTCAAGATCATCGCGACCATGCTGCATGGCATATAGATCATTCACCTGTGAGTTCCAGTCCAGGCCCACGATATTGCGTATACCCGTACAGTACCGAACCCCATCTGCATATTTCTGATTGGTCTTATCAGCCTTAAATTGCCAGATACCTCCAGCGGAATCCAGTATTGGGCAGGGATTCATTCCCATTGAACCAGCTTCACGGTCTTTCTCCTGGCAGGAATTGGAAGGAGCGCCAATATTCACATAAATATTGCCTGCGTTATCCAATACAATGGATTTTGATTCATGCTGATGTTTGTTGATCAACCCGGAAACAATTGTCTGCTGGGAGGCAGTATCAACACTACCATCAGCATTCAGTTTGTAACGGAAAACTTCATCATTGGAAGAAGCATACAGAAATCCACCTTTCACAGTAATACCGGTACCTCCGTAACCACCAAATGCCCATTTCTCTTCTGCCACACCATCACCATTCGCGTCTTTCAATCTGACAATACCGGGACCATTTTTGAGGCTGCCCATTTTTACATAAAGAAAGCCATTGTCAAAAACCATATGCCGGGCTTCTCCCAGCGAATCGGCAAATACAGTAGCTGAAAAGCCCTGCGGTAAAGTAATACTGGAATCGGATGAGGCAGTACTACCCGCACCAGTGGTTGTGGTATTCTTATCCTCATTATTACAGGAGAATAATGTCAGGATCAACAAAAGAGTTAACAGGGATAATGCATTTTTCATAACAAACATTGTTTGCGCTAAAGTTACAGGAAAAAACAGGTAGCCAGGTGAAAGGAGAACTATCTCCTTACCCTTTATACCGATTAAGGCTTTCTATTAATTTTTTGTTTTCTTCTTCTGTTCCCACTGTTATTCGTAAACATCCTTCACATAGCTTCACTTTGCTTCGGTCTCGAACAACAATACTGTCCCCTAACAGGTGTTCATAAAGCTTTACTGCCTCTTTTACTTTTACCAGCAGGAAATTGGCATCGGATGGATAAACTTTTTCAACCATGGGCAAATTCTCCAGTTGCACAGCCATTTCTTCCCGGAGCAGTACTAATTGCCTGATCATTTCATTTACCTGCCCTACCTCCTGCAGGGCCTTTAAAGCGATCTCCTGTGTTGCCTGGTTGATATTATAGGGGGGCTTGATCTTATTCAGCCAACTGATGACCTCTTCTGATCCAAATGCAATGCCCAATCGCAATGCCGCCAGTCCCCAGGCTTTGCTAAGTGTTTGCATCACTACCAGGTTGGGATAATCCTGAAGCGTTAAAAGAAGAGAGCGCTGTTTCGCGAAATTGATATAAGCCTCATCCACCACCACCATTCCATCAAAATTATTTATGATCATTTCCATATCTCCGTAAAGTATGCTGTTACCCGTTGGATTATTGGGAGAACAGATCCAGATGAGTTTGGTCTGCTGATCAATTGCATTTTCAATGGACTCCAGGTCCAATTGAAAATTGGGAAGTAGCGGAACTTTTTTAACTGCCACATCATTGATGGAAGCACTTACCTCATACATGCCGTATGTAGGCGGACAAATGATCACATTATCCTTTCCCGGTTCGCAAAAACAACGATAGAGCAGGTCAATGCATTCATCGCTTCCATTGCCAAGAAATATATTGGAAGCAGGGATATTTTTTATCCCTGTGATGGCAAGCTTCACTTCATGCTGGTAAGGATCTGGATAACGATTATACCAGTGAGTAAGCGGAGAGCCTAAACTATTTTCATTTGCATCCAGGAAGATCATTTTCTTCCCCGCGTCGGCGGGCGTCTTGAACTCATCCCTTGCGGATGAATAGGGCGTTACTTTTTTAATATTAGGCCTTATCAAAGCCTCCAGGTTAAAACTCATGATTCAGCATTTAATTGATCCAATCTGATTTTTACGGCATTGGCATGTGCCCGTAAGCCTTCTGCCTCTGCCATCGTGATAA
>JAJKIP010000375.1 GCA_021154405.1 Segetibacter sp.
AAAGTCGCCAATAGCCACGCAGCACGTCCCTGTATCCATACCGCTTTATCATCATCCAGCAGTGTCCCATCACTGTCACGCATTAGCAGGTATCCTCCGTACTCTTTATCAATGGACCGCGGAAACCAGAAAGGTATTGTGTCATTAAGCAATTGATTTTTATAGAACCCCTTTAGCTTCTGCAATTCTTCATTTGTGTAGTTCATGAATTTACCAGATTATTATTATTAATTTTTGTCACTTACTATGATCTATTCATTAATCCCCGCTGGTCTGCTATTCAAAATACCCTGGGCAATGTGTTTAGTTCCATAAATTGGGATCATTTCCTCTATTCTTACGCCAATCCTGTCTCCAGCGAAGTATATCTCCTCCATTAATAAGTGGTCGCAGCTTTCTTTCTTCGCGTCCCGGTATGGCAGGGATCTTTGATGCTTCACTCTGGTACCAGTAAGATACACTGGCTAAATCAAGGGTAAGACCATTCATACTCCCATGCTCGATAGTGAACTTAAGGGACTTGTCGAAATAAATAGGATCAGCTATATTGAATCGATAGATATGAGTCCGGCCGATAAACCCGATATCATTATAGGCTGTTTTTGCATAGCCATAATAGGGCGTAGCGTAAGGAAGTTTTGGCGCTCCCCACGAAGTATTGAAATAATCCTCAGTACCGGTTCCATTTAAGGTAGGTAGCTCAGCTCCATCTATAAATATCATGTCATCACCTTCTCCATACCAGATTGGAGTTGGCGATTGTAAATAATAATTGACGCCCACAAAATGGCCTTTCCCTTGAATATCTGCTATTAAGTAATTATGCTCGCCTTTCTTATTTGCAGTACCTCCACCAAATATATAATGCTCATTTTCTACCCCTCCTTCCGGGCTCGTAAGCTGACGGTTGTACCATGCGTGAAAGCGGCCGGTATTGGCAGGAAGCTTATCAAGCTCTAAATAATCAATATAATAATAAAAATTCCTGATAGGGGTCCCCGCCTGGTTCTCAATTTCGATCCGTGCTCCCTTTGCAAATGGCATGGCGAAATAACTGACAAGAGCCATTCCGTCTGTAGGAGATGCGAGTAGCGGAGCAGAAGTAAACAGATAGGATTCATTCCATCCCTGGCCAAAAAATGGACCGATAGGCGATTCAACAGAGGGATATTCCTTTCCATCCCAATACATTCTGATAATAATGTCATTACGACTCAGTTTATCGGGTTCCGGACCTATTGTAATCCAGATATGATTGATCATTCCGGATCCCTTAACATCAAAAATTGTCCGTTTTTCTCCATCTTTAATGTTTGATATGGCATCATGGTTGAATCCGCTCGTATCAAAGCTGCTAACTCTTTTTGATTTTACATTTTGCTTAATTTCTGTTAAGGCAGTTAGATCATTGCCAAATTGCTGAGCGGTAGAAGTAATACTTAAAACAGCTGCAATAATAAAAGTCAAAAGTTTCATGATATAATTATTGATATTAATTTCCCCATAATTGCGGATCGTTTCCTTTATTCTTACGCCATTCATTCCTCCAGCGATGTAAGTCGACCGGGCCGATCATAGGCTTTGGCCGTCTTGCTTCGGCATCTGGAATAGGCGGAATTCTCGCCGCTTCGCTTTGATACCAATAGGCAACACTTGCCAGGTCAAGCGTTAGCAGATTGTTATGGCCATGTTCTATCGTAAATCTTAATGATTTGTCGAAAAAGATTGGATCCGTAATGTGAAACCTGTACATGTGGGTTCTTCCTAACCATCCAATATCATTATTTACCCGGGGATAACCATAATAGGGGTGCGAATAAATTGATTTCGGACACCAGGCAGAGTTAAAGTAATCTTCCGTTCCGGTTCCGTAAAGTGCAGGCTTAAGCGAATCATCTATAAATATCATATCATCCCCTTCACCATACCACATGGGAGTTGGAGAATGGACGAAATAATTAACACCTACAAAATGTCCTTTCCCTTTTATATCAGCAATCAGGTAATTATCCTTTCCGGTTTCATTTGGTGCCTGTTTACCAAAGGCACCCCATTCATTTTCTCCTTCGATTTCCGAAGCCTCCGTTAGCTGCTTATTATACCAGGCATGAAACCGGCCTGAATTGGCAGGAAGTTTTTCCATTTCTTCATAATCTATATTATAATAAAAAGCACTAATGTCCCGGCCCGACTGATTTTCTATTTCGATCCTCGCTCCCTTTGCAAAGGGCATACTAAAATAACTTACCAAACCGCGTCCCTGGACTGGGCTTGCAGACAAAGGCAATGAACTATATTCATATGATTCATTCCAACCCTGGCCAAAGAATGGGCCTAAAGGTGATTCAACCGAAGGATATTCTTTCCCATCCCAATACATGCGCAGAATGATATCATTCCGGCTTAAACTGCCAGGATCGGGAGCAACTGTTATCCAAATATGATTGATAATACCTGCTCCCTCAACCTGAAAAATAATTTTTTTCTCTCCCCTGGCTATTTTAAGAAAGTCATCGGCACCTCCTGTCCTGTCATAACTACTTATTCTTTTTGATTTAACTCCCTTTTGTATGATAGATAAATTTGAAAGATCATTTTGTAAGCCCTGTCCAGACACAGGGCAACCAATAGTCATGGCTATGATAATGGTGATTGGTATTATCAGTTTCATATTTTAATAATATTTATCGCTTAACCTTGTCAACAAAAAATCTAAACCCTATTGCATTCCTTTCAATCTTTCTGATAATGGCGCTAATGGAGGAAGGTCATTTTCAGGCTTGTCAAGATAGAAATAAGCCGTTGCTGAATAATTATCAACCCTGTAAAAGTTGACCCATTCATCAGCAGGAAATTTATCATTAAATAGATCCGGGAAAGAAGTATTCTCGAGCAGTTTTATTAATCCCTCTGCCGTCATGATGGAAACCGGTTTCAATTTACCCCCGGCTTTTGCAGCCGCCCTCAACAGATCGCGGCCCCCTCCTCCCATCTGTTGTATGGTTACCCGACATCCTGAATTGAAATAAACAGGATCAGGAATATGATAACGGTAAAAGGAGTATTGTTTCTTTGCTTTATCTACAATAGGGCAACCCTGATACATATTCGTAAAAGGTCCCAAATTCCAGGCTGTGCCAATATAATCCTCAAGTCCTGTCCCTACCAAAGTTGGATAATTAGTATCGCTATCTAAAAATACCTTGACTTCGCCCTCCCCAAACCAGGTATCTCCATAGATATTGTCTGCAATAACACTAAAATTTGAGCCCAGGAAACGCCCTTTCCCATTAACCTTGGGGAGTATATTGAAATCTTCCCCTAAACCTACGCCTGTACTGTTACTCCAGTAAGCGTGAAAATACAGGAGTTCTTTTGGCTGCTTTTTTACTGTTGTAAAGTTTATATCATAAAACAACAATTGCTTTTGTTTTGATTCATTGGTAAAAACGATTTTAGCATGCTTTTTAAATGGCATGGGAATAATACAGTTGAATGATTTGCCTTCAGGATCAGAAAATAATGCACTCTGAAAAGCAGTTTTACGCCCTAAGCCGATTCCAAAAAAATCCCCTAACGGAGCAGATACCGCTGGTTTAGTGGAATTGTCCCAATACATTTCAATACGAATCGATCGCAATGCCTGAGGATTTCTATCTATAATGGTCATCCATATTCTTCGAATAACACCTGCTCCCTCAAAGTCTAAAAGTGTAATACTATCCCCTGGTTTTACCCACTCACTTGCATGACCTTTTGCACCTTTATTTTCCATTCCCCCTTTTCCTCTTTCTGCTGACCGGTTTTCAAAACTTCCCCAGCTGGTATTAGTATTTGAAGGAAAATCATATAATTCCTGTCCGTTTGCTGCAGTAAAAATTGTCAGCAGGATAAAAAGAATTGATGAACTGAATACTCTCCTATTCATGTTGATTTAGTTATTGTTATCTATATGGAAATAGCTATTCCCGGCCTGTTTAGTGGTTATTTTTTGCGTAAATCTGCGTTTTTATTATACAAGTATAAACGCAATAATCGTTAAAAACAAAAAGTTTTTTGTTTAATGATCCTCTGCAAGGCGCTATCATCCAATTCCAGGTCAGTATTTCATTTGCTGAGCGTGCTTCTGCGATAGTCCGCAAAAAATAATTGAGCAGGAATTGTAAGACTGAACCTCCTTTATTTAAATGCTGGTCGGAGGCTTGAACACGTCGGGAAATGCATTCAATGGAGTGTTGCCTAAACCGAGTTCGGTCGGTGAATCATCTGAATATTGCTATTTTTGAGTGAGTTCGCATCGAAAGTTAAACTTACCACACAGTTGAAGAGAAATTATACGTCTGAAGATGTCGCCAAACTTGCTGGCGTTTCGCAATCTACTGTTTCACGCGTATTTGCAGGAACCACGCAGGTATCAGAAAAGAAGAAGAAGAAGATCCTGGAAGCGGCAACAAAACTACAGTACCGGCCGAATGCGCATGCAAGAAGCCTTACCACCCGAAAGTCATCGATGATTGGCATCATTGTCCGGAATATCCGAAACCCTTTCTATTCGGCGGTGCTTGAAATTTTTCACAGGCGTTTATCTGCCCTTGGGTATCATCTTATATTCATTAACTCGGAAAATGAAAAAATTCAGGATAAGGAAATTGGTCAACTGCTCGACTACCGTATCCAGGCAGTGATCATCACGGATGCGCTCATCGCATCCGCTGCAGCGGAGAAATTGAAGCAACATGGGATTGCTGTTTTCCTGTTCAACCGCTACACGAAACATTCAAATAATACGGCGGTTTACTGCGACAATTACCTTGCTGCACGGCAAATCGCCACTTACCTTATTGAACTGGGACATAAATCGTTTGCTTTTATTTCTGGTCCTCACGACACTTCTACAACCGTGGACAGATTGAAAGGATTTAGAGAAGTTTTGGAAAAGAACAAGATTAAGGATTTCATTGTTGAGGCCGGCCATTACACGTACGAAAGCGGCTATAAGCTCGCCCAGGAACTGATGCTGAGATGCAAGGATATTGATTGCATTTTTTGTGGCAACGATATCATTGCCCTGGGCGCGATGGATGCCATCAGAGTCATGGGCTTTAAAATTCCGGAACAGGTGTCAGTTGTAGGTTTCGACAATATCGACATGAGTGACTGGCCTGCGTACTCACTTACTACCTGGGAACAGCCGGTGGAGGAAATGATTGAGTGGGTAGTTAGAAAGATATCAGGCCATCCCGACGAAAAAAATAACAAAGGTGAAACCATTATGATGAAGGGCCACCTGGTTATCCGCAATTCAGTTAAGTCGAGAAAATAAATTATCTCCCAGAACTCAGCGCATCCTTTACCTCTTCAATATTCACTAGCTGCTGAATATTTATCTTTTTTATTCATAGCCTTCGCCGTCCCTTTTCCCAGTTTCACTTAGTTTTTATTCACCGGTTCCACAATGGTGTGGAATTTCCTTTTGTTTTTTATTCATGATTTCCGCATAGATGCCACCATTTCTGTAAGTTTTTATTCATTGGATGGCGAAAATATGACATGGGTTACCGTGTTACACGGTCAAATAACCTGGATACCATTTAGGACTCATTACCGTATTCGAATAAAATTTTTTTGAAAATCAATTATAATAAAATAATATTTGAATACGAATTCATAATTATATCATTGGCAAATTTTACGTTTTAAATCAAATTATGAATATAAATGACTACGTATTCATACTAAATTAATTTCCTGACTCGCATATTTAGCAACCTATGAATTGAAGAATGAAACTATAACCTAAACCATATTTTATGCTAACGAGACTATTTGAAAAAAGAAAATTTAAAGTTCTTCTTGGTTGTGCTCTTATTACACTGACTACTCATCTTTGGGGGCAAACTTTTCAAAACCCCATAAGAGCAGGTGCTGCAGATCCCGCGATGGTTTACTACAACGGCTTTTATTATTTAACCTACAGTAATGGCCCAAGGGTGGATATTGTAAAATCTGCGACTATTGCCGGCCTGTCTACAACTACGGCAACAACAGTATGGACAGACAGCGACCCTATTAAATGTTGCTTTATGTGGGCGCCCGCCCTAAAGCTACTTAACAAGCCAGATGGGAGCCCCGGCGAGAAACGGTGGTACCTGTATTATGTGGCGGCGGATTACAACACGGGCAGTCTAAATAAAAATTATGTGCTGGAAAGCAGTGCTCTTGATCCAATGGGCCCCTATACTTTTAAAGGCAGACTGCATCCAACAAATGAAGATGCCAGGTCCATTGACGCTAATGTTTTGGAAAAAGATGATGGCTCCCTTTATTATCTCTGGGCATCAGACCAAAACACCAAAATTTCAATTGCCAGTATGAGTAATCCCTGGACCGTAAATGGTGCCAAAGTGATCATTTCTTCACCCACTTATAGTTGGGAAATGGTGGGTGCATCTGTAAATGAAAATCCTGCCGCTATTAAAAGAAACGGAAAAACATATATTACCTACTCCGCCTCCAATTGTACCTCTGCCGACTATTGTACGGGCATGTTGGTAAATACAGACGGTAATTACCTCAATCCGGGTTCATGGAGCAAAATCGGGGGACCGGTTTTATTTAAGTCGGCTGCTGATGGTGTTTATGGTCCTGGTGGTGTCGATTTTTTTAAATCGCCAGATGGACTTGAAGATTGGATAGTATACCATGCCACTACAGCCTCCGGCGGTGAATGCAATGGTAACAGGAACGGTCGTATACAAAAAATTACCTGGGATAATAATGACTTTCCAATATTTTGCCTGCCTCCTTCTTCCTCAACAAGCCTTTATCTTCCTTCCGGAGATCCTGGTTCAAATCCGGTAAACAACAAAACAATCATTTCGGGATTAACCTATAAACTTACGCATAAAGGCACCAACCAGGTACTTGATGTTAATAATAATAGTGCTGTCTCCGGAGCAAATGTGCAGCAATGGACAGATATAGCCAGCGATGCACAAAAATGGGTAGTGACCCTTCAGCCTGACAGCACTTATAAGTTGCTGCATAAATATACCAATATGGCGCTATCATCATTAAGCAATGGGGCCGGTGCGGGTATTGATGTGGTACAGGAAACAGAAGCCGGCCTTGACGGGCAGCGTTGGAAGATCCAGCTTCAGCCTAATGGTTATTATAAACTGGTGCGAAAAGGCACTTCCAATATATGCCTTGACGTTTCAAACAATAGTGCTACGCCGGGTGCTAACGTGTTGCAATGGACAGATAATGGAGTAGATGCACAACGTTGGCGAATGGAAGTAGTTGGTGAAGTAATAACCGGCGCCACATATAAACTCCTGCACAAAGGTACGAACCAATACCTGACATCACTAAACAACAGTAACGCAGCCGGTGCAGATGTGCGGCAAGCCACGGGCAACTCTGACCTGGGGCAGCAATGGGTAATTACAGTAGAAACAGGTGGATATTATAAGCTTACCCGTAAAGGCACGGGGATTTGCCTTGATGTATCAAATAATAGTGGCGCAGATGGCGCAAATGTTTTGCAATGGACAGATAATGGAGGTGACGGGCAAAGATGGAGTATGGTCCACGTATCAGATGGTTATTATAAATTAGTTCATAAGGGCACAAATAAATGTTTAGATGTTGCGGGTAATAGTAGTTCGGCAGGTGCAAATGTGCAGCAATGGACAGATAACGGCGCATACGCGCAGCTTTGGCAACTTCAGTTAGTTACCCTGCCAAACGGCCAGGTACCTATGTTTGCTGCCCCTGATACAAAGACACAATCCATTGAATTAACACCCGGCCAATCGTTGAACGTTTATCCAAATCCCTCAGGTTCCAGCGTTACAATATATTATGTACAAGATGTTACCTCTAATGCTACTGTAGCGCTGTACAAGAGCTCTGGCGGGCTTGTCAAAAACATTTTTAATGGTGTGCTGAATAAGAATGAAGTGTATAAATTCGAAATTAGCAAGGGGGCGTTAGGAAGCGGAGTTTACTTTATCAAAGCCTGGAATGATAAAAACGTCCAGGCCACCAAGATTATTTTTAAATAGCAGGTACTGGCTGGCACGTTTTTTTCGGGCAGCCTGAGAATATATTCGCATAGCCTGATCTGGTAGATACCACGGGAGAGAAAGATTGGAAAGGGCCTGGCATATTGCAGGCTCTTTTCTTCCTGAGATAATTGAAATAATGCACATGGTACATGCAAAAACAGAAACGTTAACTGTTTTAAGTCCTGCATTTTCAATATGAAGGAATGATTCAATCAGTATATGCTTGCAATAATAAGATTAGTATATGGAACAGCGGAAAGTCATACCACTCAATTTAACCTATAATTTCCCTACTAAACCTGAAACGCTGTTTGATGCCTGGATTGTGCCCGAGATAGCCAATCAATGGTATTTTAAAAATGAAACCAACAGAATAAATTTAGAAACTGATACAAGAGTTGCCGGAAAGTTTCTGCTAAGAGAATGGGATAAAGGTAATATAGTTGATCACTTTGGCAATTATCTTGAAATTGAAAGACCTCATAAACTGGTTTTTACACTGGAAGTGCCACAGCATTTTAAAGGTGTCAGCATTGTTAG
>JAJKIP010000376.1 GCA_021154405.1 Segetibacter sp.
ATGCAGAATCAAGATCCAGTTTAATCTGTTTAAGGATCACTTCCCGCTTGGTAGAATAGAATTCAAGCTGAGGGGCAGTAATCTCTTTCATGATTGCCGGAACATCTCCAAACTGGTTGGTCAGTTTATAATATCGGTAAGCCCTGTGAAAATAGGCTCCGCCCAGAATGGAATTACGTTCAGCCTGATTGGCATAGGTGGCATTGTTGATCCTTGAAATAACTGTATTCGCATATTTAATTGCCGCATACCCTTCTCTCCAGTAAGTATAGATCTTATTGTGGTCATCATCTTCAAAACCCGCAAGGTCAGGTGTAATAACCAGGTTAAGATCCTGTGCAGGTCCTGATTTATCTGTAGTACCTTCTACAGAAGTCTCGGAAAAGAGCATTTCCGTTAAAATCGGAGGATTTCCACCATAAAATTCCTGGCGAAGATTTCTTGCACATGAAATCAGCGCCGCTTTCATGGCTGCTGCATCCACATAGGTCTCATTGGGCTCATAAAAGGAGAGAGGCTCTGGTTTGAGAAATTCTTTTTTGCAACCTAAGGAACCAAACAGCATTCCTGCCATTAGTGCCGTACCAGTTATATATTTAATATTCTTTTTCATTTTTCAACTTTTTGATGTGATACAAATCAGAGGGTCAGATTAACGCCTAAAGTGTAATACCTCGGAGGAGGTATTATATTTCTGTCAGTTGGTGGATTCACTCTGAACTCAGCATCCCACCAGTTCCATTCAGGCTGGTAAACCGCAAGGTTGTTCACATTCACATATACTTTTAGATTCTGAATTTTGGCTCTTCCCAGGAAGCTGGCAGGTACCGTATAAGCCAGTGCCATTGTGCTCAAACGAATAAAAGAAGTTTTTCTGTAGGCGCTAAAACCCGCACTACCATTACTGGAGAACAGTCTTGCATAGTCATTGATGGGATTCTCCGGTGTCCAGTAAGGAACTTTATAGGAATTCTGCCTGTCAATGAATCCGCCATTATTCTTGGCCTGGTTAAATTCTTCTGACATTCCCCAGCTGGAGTAGATCAGGAAGGAGAAATCGAAGTTCTTCAGGAATGTAAACTCATTCCGCAAACTCCACATAAATCTTGGATTTCTGAATCCAAGGAATTGGCGGTCTGCATCGGAGAACTTGCCATCATTATTTACATCCTGTAGTTTGAAGTCTCCCGGACGCACACCGTATTTGGCAGCATCAGTAGCTTCGTTTTGTTGCCATACACCCAGTATCTTAAGGTCCCATATCGCATCAATATCATGGCCAATGAACCAGCGATTGCTGGGATCATCTTTTTCTGACTTGCCAATCACCTTCCCTGTTGCATCATAGTCATTGGTCTCCCCATACAGGTGAATGATCTTGTTCCTGTTAACTGTCAGCGTTGCTATGGAACGCCATGAGAAATTGGGCTTGCTTATATTTATTGAACTAAGACTTAGTTCAGCGCCCTGGTTGCGAACTTCTCCAATATTGAAAAGCACATTGGTAAATCCGGTAACATCCGGCAATACTCTTGTTACGAGAAGATTTTTTGTGGATTTCCTGTAAGCATCAATAGAACCACTGATCCTGCTTTTGAAGATAGAGAAATCAAGCCCTCCATTATAAGAGGTTGTTCTTTCCCATTTCAGGTCTGGGTTCTGTAATCTGTTTACATATAATTGTGAAACCAGCAGAATCTGACCACTTGGTGTGATCAATTGGTATTTGCCGGTGGTGAGATCAGAAAGGGCGCCATAACGTGCGAGGTTACCCGGAATATCACGGTTACCATTTACTCCCCATGAAAAACGAAGTTTTGCATAATTCAGGAATGGAATATTCTCCAGGAATTTCTCCTGGGTCATTACCCAGCCTAATGCAACCGAAGGAGCATTAGCTCTGGGATTCTTCAATCCAAATGCTGAATAACCATCGCGACGGATAGAGGCTGTTAACAGGTATCTGTCCTGGAAAGAATAATTCAAACGGGCCATCAACGCGTCTCCCGTACTAACCTGGTCATTACTGGTAATTACCGGTTTGATACCAGCTCCAATATTATGATAGCTCAGATTATCATTAGGATCAAATCCTTCATTGGTCATTGTTTCATCCCACTGTTGCCATTTTTCTGAGTTGAAAAGGAATGTTGCGTCAAAGCGGTGTTGACCAAATGTTTTGTTCCACATTAACAGCTGGTCAATCTGCCAGTTGAAGGTTGAACGATTCTGGCGCGATGCAACTCCCTTACGTGCAGAAACACGGAAATCTTTTGCTGATGTACCATTGAAATTCCGGTAAAACTCATAATTGGGTGTAAAGTTCGTCTGGTAAGAGAATCCCCAGGGCAACTGGCCTTTCAGGTAGATAGAACCAAATACTGTATTGTATTTTCGAAGACGATTGGTATATACATTATCCAGGAAAGGATTCAGGTTATTTCCCACATCATCATTAGGGCTATCACGCAAGGTTACGCCATCTGCTTTATATACTTCACCATAAGGAGAAGCGTTTACCATTTGTCCCCAGGTAACAGGTACCTGACCTTCATCACGGTCTGCATATTGCAGGTTAATACCAGCAGTAAGATATTTGGCTGCTTTTGCTTCCAGGTTTATACGTATACGGTAAGTCGTGAATTCATCACCCACCAGGTACCCCTGGTTGTGATTATAGTTGGCAGACATATAATAAGAAACATCCTGCTTTCTTCCAGATATGGATGCGGTATGGTCATTACGCACACCAGTCTGGAACATCATATCATACCAGTTGGTCTGTTTGTCCTTTCTATAATTATCCCGTTCTACCGGCAATAATTTTAAACGCGTCAGCCAGATATCTACAGGATCAGCTGTAGGCGAGGAATTATCATACGCCAGCCACTGGGCTGTAGTAATATTGGAAGGAAGCTGTCGCGGATCATCATATTGAAATGGTTTTGCCGTAGTGATGTTTTGGCTTTTTAATACATCTGATCTCCAATGTACAAATCCAGGCCCATCGTATAAGGGCTCATCCATGGCCAGCGTTGCCAGGCCAATATTGGAATTAAACCCGATAGATGGTTTAGTGCCAGATCCCTTTTTGGTAGTCACAAGCACAACTCCACTGGCAGCTTTGGCACCATATACCGCGGCAGAACTGGCGTCTTTTAAGATATCAATGGTGGAGATATCATTGGGGTTGATATCGGAAAGATCCCCCTGGTAAATAACTCCATCCAACACAATTAAAGGAGAGGAGACACCCGATATGGAATTCTTACCCCTTATCTGCAGGTTACCGCCTCCTTTTGCTGTAGCACTTGAGGTGACAACAATACCAGGCACATTACCACGTAATGCATCCTGTACGCTGGGAGGATTTTCATTTTCCAATTGAGTTACCTTAACCTGTGCAATAGCACCGGTTACATCTTTCTTGGCCCGGGTTCCATACCCCGTTACCACCACCTCATCAAGGTTAAGTGTAGTCAGTTCCATACTGACCAAAAATTCAGTTTTCCCCTTCACGGCAATTTCCTGCGAGGCATAGCCCGTAAAGCTGATCACAAGCGTACCGTTGTCAGGAACATCTGCCAATGTAAACCTGCCATCTGCATTTGTGGTTGTACCATTAGTAGTGCCTTTAACAAGAATGGAAACTCCGCCAAGCGGTTCATTCTTGGTATCCCTGATCTGCCCGGTCACAGTATGTGGCGGCAGATTGTTGGCATTAACTGTGGTTGAAAAAAGGGTAATAAGTCCAATAAAAAATAGACTGAATAGGGGCGTGAGCCTCACCCCAGGTGTAGATTTTCCCATACGGCATGTAAGTTTTAATTCACGAAGCAGTTATCAAAAATTGCGGTATTAGCGATTTGAAAGTTCCACTAACTAGCTATATAAATATATGAATATTAAGCATCAATAAAACTGATAAGTGAAAAATCTTAGAGAATTTACGGAAACGTTTTCGTTAAGGACAAATTTATCCAGGTGCCAGATCAAAGATCTGTTTGTTGACAGAAGTTCTTTTCAAAATGCTGCTGTAAAAAATATTTTTCAACCCCTTTGCATATCGTAATTTCCAATATTTAATCACCGCATTGACTGTAAGACCGTATGGGAAATCTTTCACGCCTTTCAGGCTGTTTACTTCTTTGTATTTCAGCTTCAATATCACCATCGTTTGCGCAGGTAATTGATCAGACCGGTTTGCATAATCCCACTGTGGATTACAAAAAACTGGCGCGAGTAGACAGCCTGGTAAATGAGTATATTCAAAAGGATTGGGAAAAGGGCGTAGTTACCCTGATCATTAAAGACAATATACTGATCCAAAGCAAAGGTTATGGTTTTGCCGATGATGCCAGGACCAAACCCATGCCCCCCAATGCCATATTCAGGATCATGAGCCAGACCAAGGCAATTACCAGCGTGGGAATAATGATCCTTTATGAACAGGGTAAGCTTTTACTGGATGAACCAATCGGTAATTATATTCCTGAGTTTATGAACCAGGTAGTCCTGGATAAATTCAATGAGGCAGATACTACTTATACTACTGTACCTGCCAAACGGAATATCACTTTCCGCGACCTCCTCACGCATACCTCTGGCCTTGATTATCCTGCTATTGGTACAAAAAGAATGAATGCGATCTATACAAAAGCAAAAGTTCCAAGTGGTTTAGGATATTTTAATGCCGACCTGCTGACTGAAATGAAAAAGCTGGCCAAATTACCACTGGCGTTTCAGCCCGGCGAAAAATGGCAATATGGTTTGAATGCTGATTTGCTAGGATGCCTGATTCAGGTGATCAGCGGGCAGACACTTGATGATTTTTTTCGAAAGAATATTTTCGAACCTCTTGGCATGAAGGATACTTATTTTAATGTGCCAAAGGCTAAATGGAATCGTTTGCCAGCAGTTTATACCGAAGATCCTAACGGACACATCATCCCATGGAGCCATACTTTCAGGGATATAGATCCTGATTATCCAATGATAAATACGCATTTCTTCAGTGGGGGAGCAGGGCTTTCCTCTACTGCCTATGATTATGCCGTCTTTCTCCAGATGCTTTTGAACAAAGGCGTTTATAATGGCAAAAGAATTCTTTCGCCCCGTACCGTAGAGATGATGACGAGTAATCAGCTGGATTTTAAGTACAATGGAACAAATGATTTTGGGCTCGGATTCGATATTGTCACTGAGAAAAGCGGGAACCAGGGGCCGCGCAATAAAGGCACTTTCTCCTGGGGCGGCTATTATGGCACTACCTATTGGGCTGATCCAAAGGCCAGACTGGTTTGCCTGATCATGACCCAGCATACGCCTAATAGTCATGGTGACCTTGTTGCAAAACTTACTTCGGTGATCTATTCAAGTTTTACACAATAGCTATTCTGTTATCAAAATATTTTCGAACCGGTTAAACTTTTCGTTAACTTCCATATCATACGCCCATCCTTCCCCCTCCCAGGACAAACTCTATTTATGGACAGAAGAGATTTTCTGACCGCCAGGAAACCCAAAACTATTCCTGCGCAGGCTGCGCGATTCCGCACATACTCCGGTATTAATCCTTATAGTGGCCCATGGACAAGAAATGAAGTACAGCATTTGCTGAAACGCACACTGTTTGGATCAAGAAAAGCCGATATCGACTATTTCCTGACGCGTACGCCTGACCAGGCAGTTGATGAGCTTCTTAATCCAACCGCACCATTGCCTTTGCCACCGGTAAATGATTATACAACCGTAGACACTGTAGCACCCGGCGCAACCTGGATCAATACTCCTGTTTCTGATGGCACCCTCAACAGTAACCGGCGTGCTTCTTTCAAAAAATGGTGGGTAGGTGTAATGCTTAACCAGGACAGAAGCATCCGCGAAAAACTTACTTTGTTTTGGGCTGATCATTTTGGAACGGAAACAGATACGATTGGCAATGCCCATTATATTTACTGGCACCATGCACTGCTAAGGCAAAACTGTCTCGGCAACTTTAAACAATTGATAAAGAATGTAACGATTGATGCAGGCATGCTTCGTTATCTCAATGGATACCTGAATACAAATACGGCCCCTGATGAGAACTATGCCAGAGAATTCCAGGAATTATTTACACTTGGGAAAGGTCCATCAGTTGCCTATACTGAGGATGATGTAAAGAAGGCCGCAAAAATATTTACCGGCTGGCGTATCAATGGCACCACTTTTACCGTTTTCTGGGATGCTTCCAAACATGATACCACCAGCAAGCAATTTTCTACTTATTATAATAATACAATAATCGCTGGAAGAACTGGCGCTGATGGGGCGCTGGAAACGGATGATCTGATCAATATGGTGTTTTCGAAAGACGAGGTATCAAAGTATATATGCCGATCCCTCTACCGCTGGTTTGTCTACTACAGGATAGATGCTGGTACAGAAACAAATGTAATTGCACCACTCGCCCAGATATTCCGGGCCAGTAACTATGATATTAAACCAGTATTGGCAGCCTTATTTAAAAGCGAGCATTTTTTTGACATCCAGAATCAGGGTTGCCATTTAAAGAGCCCTGTTGACCATGTGATCAGCTGTCTTCGTGAATTTGGAGTTGTATTTCCAAATGACAATACAGAATATGCAGATGCTTACGGGATGTGGAATTATATCCGGAACTGGCTTGCGAATCTTAACCAGGATATTGGGGATCCGCCAAATGTTTCCGGATGGCCGGCTTATTACCAGGAACCGCAATTCCATGAGCTATGGATCAATGCAGATACACTGCCAAAACGAAACCAGTTTACCGATACCATGATCACAAATGGTTATACCCGTAATGGCAAAAAGATTTTAATAAATGCTGTTGAATTCGCGAAGACCCTGCCTAATCCATCGGATCCTAATGCCCTGATCGATGATACATTGGCTGTCATCTATCGTTTTCCCTTATCCGCCACTACCAAACAACAGATAAAAGAGCAGATACTGTTAAGTAACCAGGCACAGGATTATTACTGGACCAATGCCTGGAATGCCTATATCGCAAGCCCCACCGATACTGCCAATTACAATATAGTGAACGGGAGATTGAAATTGTTTTTTCAATACCTGATGAATCTCTCCGAATACCAATTATCATGATTGCCTAAATACCTACGTATGAAACGCAGAACTTTTCTAAAAAATTCCGTTCCTGCCGCTGCAATCCTTCCGGCTGTAGTGGATGGATATTCAATAAAGGCGTTTAACAGTAATTCTCCATTGATGCAGGCGCTGATGGACCCGGTTATAGATACAGATCACGTTCTGGTGATAGTGCAATTGAGTGGTGGCAATGATGGATTGAATATGGTAATACCAATCTCTACTTACAGTAATTATTATAATGCCCGAACCAATGTGGCGATAGCACAGAGCAGCATTCTTCCTTTAACTAACTATTCGCTATCCGGACTTCATCCTGCAATGACTGGTTTGCAATCACTCTATAATGAAGGGAAACTGAATATTGTACAGGCAGTAGGCTATCCTGCACCAAATTTTTCTCATTTCCGTGCCACTGATATCTGGATGAGCGGATCATCCAGCACCGATGTTGTTAATTCAGGCTGGGGTGGGAGATACCTCAATACTGAATACCCAAATTTTCCGATTGGGTATCCTAATTCTACCATGCCTGATCCACTCGCAGTACAGATCGGATCTATTACTTCATTGACTTTGCAGGGGCCGAGTGTGAATATGGGAATGAGCATTACCAATCCAACAAGTTTTTATAATCTCTTAAATAATGTACTGGATCCCGCTCCCAATAATCAGATGGGTGATGAATTGACTTATGTAAGAACAGTGGCCAGTCAAACTAACCTGTATGCAACCCGGATTAAAAATGCTGCAAACTCCGTTACAGCACAAAATCCGTATCCTCCCAATAATTCCCTGGGTGAGCAATTAAAGATTGTGGCAAGACTGGTAAAAGGCGGATTGAAGACCAGGATATATATGGTCAACTATAGTGGATTTGATACGCATTCACTGCAGGTCAATGCAACTGATACAACAATCGGTACTCACGCCAACCTTCTAAAGAATGTTTCTGACGCCATCAAAGCGTTTGTGGATGATTGCCAGTATCTGGGGGTTCAGGACAGAGTGATCGGTATGACATTTTCTGAATTTGGACGAAGGATAAAATCCAACTCAAGCGGTGGTACTGACCATGGAGCGGCAGCACCTCTATTCTTATTTGGGAAACAGGTAATACCCGGCGTCACCGGAACCAACCCTGCCATTCCGGTTAATACAACAGTAAATGATAATATCCCTTTCCAGTATGATTTCAGGAGTATTTATGCTTCCATACTGGAAAAATGGTTTTGTGTATCAACTTCAACCTTGCAGACAATTTTATTTCAAAATTTCCAAAGCCTTAATATTTGTAATGATGCTGCCTGCCGTACTACAGGTATAAATGATCCAAACCAGGTGGCAGGTGAAGAATTGATCACTAATTCTCCCAATCCCTTTACAGCTGGTACTAAAATTAAGTTCAGGACTAAGGGCGGACATACATTGATTCAGATAATTGATATGCTGGGCAGGGTGATTAGCACTCCAGTTGATAGGGAATTTACGGCAGGAACTTATACAACAGATTTTGAAAGTGGACCACTTCCTAATGGAGTGTATTATGCAAGACTACAGAATGGTCCAATTCAGCAGGTAAGGCCAATGTTGAAAGTGCGATAGTTTAATTATTCAAAGCAGCTTCCCGGTTATATTTCGCTTTATAATCAAGCGGAGAAAGACCCGTTATTTTCTTAAAAACCTCACGGAATGCCTTATCGTCTGAATACCCTACATCATTCATTACTTCAAAAACGGATTTTCTTCCTTTCTCCAGATTTCTTTTTGCCTTTTCTACTTTCACCCGCTGAAGGTATTCTACAGGGGTATTGCCGGTGGCTTTGATAAAACGCCGATCAAAGTTTCTTCGGCTGATTGCCAGTTTGCCTGCCAACTCCTCAAACGAGATCTTCTCCCCCAGGTTTTCTTCAATATGATTTTGTGCTTCAAGGATCAGATCGTCACCATGATTCTTCTGGGCCTGGAATATGAAAAATGGAGATTGACTTTGTCGGTCTATTTCAATCTGAAAAACTTTTGAACAGAAAATGGCAGTATCCCTGTCAAAAAATTTCTCTACCAGGAATAATCCGAGGTTCAAAAATGAATAAGCCCCGCCATTGGTATATATTCCTTCTTCAACTGCGATCAGCTTGTCGACCTGCAGATTTACATTCGGGAACAACTGTTTAAAATCCCGTGCTGCATTCCAGTGAGTCGATGCGGTTTTGCCATCCAGTAATCCTGTAGCCGCAAGCAGGAATGTACCCGTGCAGATACTTGCAATTTCGGCTCCGAACTTATACTGTTCCCTTATCCAGTCGATCATTTCTTTATTCTTTCGGATCACATTATCATAATCATAGTTAACGGAAGGAATGATCACCAGATCTGTCTTCTCTATCCCTCTGATATCAACCGGGTGAATGGAAAATAACCCTGCATCAGCTTCCAGTTCGGTTATAAAACCAGCCAGACTGATTTCGAAAACTGCACGATGTCCCATTTTCTTCCAGTATTCATTTGCGCGGGACAGGATCTGGTATGCACCCACGATGCTGGCCAGATTTGCTTCTCCATTTGGGACCAGTATTGTAACCTGTTTCATGGTAAATCTTTTGTCAAAGGTATAGTAATGTGATGTCCAAATCAACCCTTGAGAATGTCTAATTCATACCCGGAAGGAGGCTGGTACAGACAATAATTTTGGTATTGAAACGAAACAGCTTTTCGGATAAAAACAGCTGAATTAAGATTTGTTTAATGAACAAATCCTGAAGGGACACAACAAATAATATAATAACGTAAAAAACTATTTAAAATGAAAGCTAATAATTTTCAAACGACCATTACAGTAAATGCCACTCCCCATGAAGCATTTGAATGTATAAATGAGGTAACCAGGTGGTGGACAGAAAACCTGGTAGGGAAGTCTGAAAAACAGGGCGATGAGTTCAGCGTACAGTTTGGAGATATTCATTATTCAAAGCAGCGGCTGATAGAAGTGATCCCGGATCAGAAAATAGTATGGCTGATCACTGAAAGCAGACTCAATTTTATAAAGGATAAAGAAGAATGGACCAATACCCGGATCGAG
>JAJKIP010000377.1 GCA_021154405.1 Segetibacter sp.
CTTTTTGATGGCAGGTTTGGTACTCGCATGAAATAAGGAAGCCAGGGAATCCAATAAATGCTTCTTTAGCTGTTCTATGTTTTGCTCGCCAATATCAGAATACGTTACGCGAAGCGCAAATTCTGCTATCTGTGCATTTTGCAAGGTATTATCCATGCAAATTTGAAAACACAAATTATGCCTGTCTCTAAGCATCTCATGCCACACACATATTGGATTATGTACATATACAAAAAAGGCCTCCCCGTGCGGGGAGGCCAATTGTTAAGTGTGGCCTTTAAATGTTGTTGGATTTTTCTTTCTGTCCTCTACGGTTTTTACTGTCTTTCGTGATAATCTCTGAAGATTATAATTATTCCGTTTCCATTATCTACAAAAAGCAAAAGAGGCCGTCCTATTGGGACAGCCTCTTTATTATATACAGTTTTTGATTATTCCACTGCTTATTTCACTTCTTCATAAGGCACATCGGTAACATTATCGCCTGCAGTAGCATCAGCAGTCTGCTGTCCGCCACCGGCGGATCCGTCTCCTCCAGATTGTTGTCCTGCTCCGTCTGCCTGTCCACCACCAGCAGCCTGTGCATTATAAATATCCTGGCTTGCAGCTGTCCATGCATCATTCAATTCTTTCATAGCCGCGTCAATTGTCGGGATATCCTGTCCCTTATGCGCCTCTTTCAGTTTACTCACTGCAGTTTCAATAGCGGCCTTTTTATCAGCAGGGATCTTATCACCATATTCCTTCACCTGCTTTTCAGTCTGGAACACCAGGCTATCGGCTGCATTGAGTTTATCGATCTTTTCACGTTCAGCCTTATCAGTAGCTTCATTAGCCCTTGCTTCAGCTTTCATTTTTTCAACTTCATCCTTGCTTAATCCGCTACCGGCTTCAATATGTATCTTCTGTTCTTTTCCAGTGCCTTTATCTTTCGCGGTTACGTGAAGGATACCATTGGCGTCAATATCAAATATTACTTCAATCTGCGGAACTCCTCTTGGAGCTGGTGGGATACCATCCAGGTTGAATATGCCAAGGCTCTTATTGTCTTTAGACAGCGTACGCTCACCCTGCAATACATGTATTTGCACACCGGGCTGATTATCGCTGGCAGTAGAGAATATTTCCGATTTCTTGGTAGGAATGGTTGTATTTGACTCGATCAGCTTTGTCATTACACCTCCCATTGTTTCAATACCGAGTGAAAGCGGAGTAACATCAAGCAACAACACATCTTTTACTTCACCAGTCAGTACCGCACCCTGGATAGCCGCACCAACGGCAACTACTTCATCCGGGTTCACGCTACGATTGGGTTTCTTGCCAAAGAATTTTTCAACGATCTCCTGCACTTTGGGGATACGTGTACTACCACCCACCAGGATCACTTCATCGATCTGTGAAGTAGATAAGCCAGCATCCTTCAAAGCAGCTTCACAGGGCTTCAGACAACGAGTGAATAAATTATCAGCCAGTTGTTCAAACTTTGCACGGGTAAGTTTTTTCACCAGGTGTTTAGGTACACCATCAACCGCTGTTATATAAGGGAGATTGATCTCTGTTTCTGTAGAAGAAGACAGTTCTACCTTGGCTTTTTCAGAGGCTTCTTTCAAACGCTGTAAAGCCATAGGATCTTTTCTCAGGTCAATTGCTTCTTCTTTCTTGAACTCTTCAGCCAGCCAATCCATGATCACTTTGTCAAAGTCATCCCCACCCAGGTGAGTATCACCGTTCGTGGATTTCACTTCAAATACACCATCACCGAGTTCAAGTACTGAAATATCGAAAGTACCACCACCCAGGTCAAACACTGCGATCTTCTGATCATGTTTGCCCTTGTCAAGGCCATAAGCCAGGGCGGCAGCTGTAGGTTCATTCACAATCCGGCGCACATTCAAACCAGCAATTTCACCAGCCTCTTTTGTTGCCTGGCGTTGCGCGTCATTAAAGTATGCCGGTACGGTAATAACCGCCTCGGTTACTTCCTGACCCAAATAATCTTCAGCAGTCTTCTTCATTTTCTGAAGAACCATGGCTGAGATCTCCTGTGGAGTGTACGGACGGCCATCTATATCAATTCGTACCGTATTATTGTCACCTTTCACCACTTTATAGCTCCAGTGACTGATCTCTTCCGTTACCTCATCAGCACGGCGACCCATAAAACGCTTAACACTCATAATGGTGTTTTGAGGGTTGGTTATGGCCTGACGCTTGGCTGGGTCTCCTACCTTACGTTCGCCATTTTTCAAGAAAGCCACTACAGACGGGGTTGTACGGCGACCCTCATCGTTGGCTATTACCACTGGCTCATTGCCTTCCATAACCGCTACGCAGCTATTGGTGGTTCCTAAGTCTATTCCTATTATTTTGCCCATAGTTATTATTTCTCCTTTTAGGGCTCCATTTCTGGAAGCCGTAATACATTGTCAATCATTGTGCCGTGTGTGTGAAACGTGCAAAATTGTCAGTCAATCTGTCATGCGGTTAGTAGTCCCTGAAAAGTCCTGCCATGCTAACGGTTGAAACCATGGCAACAACAGACACGAATCTTAACAGCACGATATTGCTACCTCAAACTTCATACCTTCCGGAATTGTCATGACAGGGGGCTGAAATTTAGGAAATCCGGACATTAGGACTACATTGGGTGGCTATTGGGGAACCATTGGGTGTAGATTGGGGGAAGCTTCCCCGTTTTGACCTGTTTCCCGCAAACCGGGTATTGTATAAGTCTGTTTGTTAGTCTATTTTGCGACCTGTTCCACCAAACAGTTTTCACCGGGCCTGATTAATAGTAAAATTTTACCCCTCTAAACTATTATAGATGCCCGTTATTCGCTTCTTCTACGGCTTTTTTGCCGCCATATTGCCTAATCTTCGCAAGATCCTTTTGGCCTTTCGGGAGAAAGGAAGCAAGATGCCGTTCTGGACTGCCATTACAGATTCGCTCTTTGTTTTACGTGGTATGTGGCTGTTCTTATTTCTAAACCTGGCAGGGGTTGTGTTTTTCATTTTCCTCACGCAGGGGACTGATATACTCACCGCCATTATGGAAGATACCCGTCAAAGTTATGCCGGCACCATTCTATGGCTTGTGCTGGGGATCTTTTTCTGGAGTATTGTGGCAGAGTTCGGTGCCAGATATACGATGAATGTAACTGACAACTCTGGTAAAACCCTGACGGATGAACGTGTGGAGTGGCGGAAATTATTACAAACCTTTTATTCCAAATTCTTTCTATTCCTGCCCAGTACCATCATGATCCTGGGATTTATTAAGGCGGCATCATTGAACTACAGTTTCACACTTTCCGGAGTACTAAAATCCTGGAGGGATGTAGGGATGACACTCCTCATCTTTTTTGTACTTTTTATCACCATTTATCATATGTATTTAAACCCGAATTGGAAACGGGGAATCAAAAATTTATTCCGTTTTCTAAGGTTCAGTCCACCCGATGCTCCCGAAGACGATGAGCGTAAATGGCAGGACAAACTGTATGGTATATACCGGGATTATATATTCATGTACCCCGAAGCAAGCATTCCAAAAGATATATTAACACCAAAAAAACAGCTGAAGACCGAGGAAAAACAATCACAACAGGATGATGCGTTGCTTAATTATCCACAATCTGATTTGTTTCCACCGCGTATTAAAGTACCTCCAAAATTTAAAGTGATCCGGTTTGAACGGCCTAAAGATGGTGATATCTGGTGCAGATGGATCTATAAAGTTCCCCTCTCCTTCTTTCCGCGATTGCACCGGCAGGTGGCCATTATTGCTTTAACGGGTATTGCCATTATTCTTTTGGTAAGTGTGATGCCGGTTGACGCTTATAAAAATATCGGTTCTCCAGGATTGATTGCCTTTGCATTTGCTGCATGGCTCGGCGTTTATATTGGACTGGTTTACCTGGAATATGCCAATCCTTTCAGATACAATCCACCCTGGCGCCTGTTATTGTTTCTCTGGATGTTATACTGCTCAGCAAACAATAATGATCATCCAATACGCAAAAAATCAGATGATATCAATGCTGCTGATTCAAGGCCTCTTCTTAGGAAACATTTCGACCGGTGGGCATCCCTGCATCCGGATGACAGCATTGTTGTTTTTGTTTGCGCAGAGGGCGGAGCATTACGCACAGGAGCTTTTTCTTCCATGATACTGTCCAAACTACAGGACAGGGATACCAGTTTCAAGGACCGGATATTTGCTTTTTCTTCTGTTTCCGGCGGTAGCCTGGGTATCGGATACTTCAATGCACTGGCTTATTTTAATAACCATAAGGATCTTATGACTGATCCTTCGTTTTATAGTAATAAAACAAAAGATTTTTTCACCCGGGACCATCTTGCTCCGCTTATTGGCAAATTATTCTATGGTGATATTATCAATCTGTTCAGTCCACGAATGATCCCGGTATTTGATCGTGCAGGAGCATTGGAAAAATCCTGGGAACTGGGATATGAGCACAATGCCACATTCAACGATAATTCCAATGTATTTGCATCGGATTATTATTCTGTTTATAATCCGGCAGACAGCGTCTGGTATCCAGCATGGTTCATCAACACAGAGGAAGTGGAAACAGGATTGCAGGGCTGGATCACCAATGTGGATGCCAGGGCACTTCCGCTAAGCAGGAACCGGGATATTCTGCGTAAAGTGGAAGGTACCATCCGGTATAGCACTGCTGTAAATTTCAGTACACGCTTTCCCCTCTTCTCTCCTGCTGGCGCACTGGATTATCAATTACACCGATATCATTATGTAGATGGCGGCTATATTGAAAATTACGGAGCCCAAACCATGCTGGAAGTAATACAGGAATTAAGGAATGATAGCCTGTTCAGAAAATACAAACCATATGTAATGGTGATCCAGTTTGGGAATGACAGCCGGGCTGTGCCAGGCACTGTCAAGTTTGCCAATGAACTTACCGAAATAGTCAATGGCATTTACAATACCAGGAATGGCAGAGGTGTAAAGGCTAAACTTGATCTGAAAAATTTTGTAACAGATAGTTTGAAAGGTAAGCTGGTTGATATCCCGCTGGACATTTCAACCGCCAAGGTTCCCATGAACTGGATATTATCCGATACAAGTTTGCGCAGGCTGGATCAATACTGCGATAAGCTGATCAACAGAAATGCTTCTATCAGGGATATACTGCAGGTGATGAAATATAAACGGATGATGCCGCAATCTCCCATGGTGCTTCCAGACAGCATAAAGTAGAATGAACGCTTAAACCAAAACCATGAAACTGCTTAAAAATTCTTTAATTCCATTATTAATTCTGTTACCAGCATTAATATATGGGCAAACCAGTAAATGCTGTGATATCCAGGCGTGCAAAGAAAAGGCCGATGAATTTGCCGTACGGATTGCGGGCATTGTATCGTTTCTCGGAAATTGTAGTGATGATCAGGAAGCGAATGAAATCACGCTCTCCAATTTCAAAACTTCTCACCCGGATCTTTATCAGCAGTTAATTGTTACCGTAAAAGAATTACAAACCTGGTTTTTTGCTGAACAGCCAAAATACAGGGATCCCGATTGTTTTTCAGATGCGCTTCCCACCATTAATAAAGCAAATGTGATGCGATGGGTAAATCATGTACGATTCCATATTCTGAAAGTAAAACCTGTATTCCCTTCCACAGAATTTTGTGGTGGCTGGAAGAAACGATTTGAACTGGCCCAGGGTGCTGCTGCCTTTCTCAATAAAACAAAAATGGCGTATCTCGGCAGCCTGCGCGGATATTTGATGTATACTATTCCGGGAAAGGATAAATGTGGTGGCCGTTTGCGATTGGGCGCAGGACCTGGATTTTTCCTTCGTTCAAGTAACTCCTATATCACTTTAAGTTCAAGAATTGCAGTGCGATTGACAGATCTGCGTGCAGAAGTATTCTCTTTGGGTAATCTCAATCTGTTTGGAGGATACAACAGTAATTTCGATGGATTTAATTATGCGGAAGCAGGTCTGGAAGCTGAACTTGGGCCATTTGGTTTTAATCTTTCCGGTAATTACAATATTGACAATAAAAAACCAGGCTTTTTGATCGGTATAATTTTCGGGAATAAAAAATTGTAATCTTATGAGAGTTCTAATTACCAGCGGTGGTGGCGCAAAAGGTGCATTCAGTGTGGGCGTATTGAATTACCTGAAAAAAGAAAAAAACATCACTCATTTTGATCTGATCAGCGGCACCAGCACCGGCGCATTGATTGCCAGTTTGGCCGCTGTTGGAAAGATCGATGAATTAAAAGAAGTCTATCTAAATACTACTAATGGAAATATACTGGAACCACTCAATCTGTTTGATACCGTAATAAGCGGAAATAATTTCATCTATGACACCCATCCCCTGTTTGAACAGATCAGCCAGCATATCGACAATTCAACTTTTAATGATATCATGAACAGTGGCACAACCCTTTGCCTGAATTCGGTGAGCCTGCAAACGGGACGAATTACTGTTTTTACAACCGGCAATATCCTGCCCAGCAATCATTATGAAACAAAAAAGATCACCGACCGCAATCAGCTGATCAACGCTTTGCTTGCCAGCAGCAATCAGGCGGTATTTATGAACCCGGTTCGTATAGATGGAGAAAGTTATGTGGATGGAGGAAATCGGGAAGTAATTCCTACCCGGGCAGTATGCAGTAATCTTGACTTGAATGAAGCACATGAAATTTATATGTTAAGCAATAATCCGGATGAACTGGTAAAGGCAACCGATGCCAAATTGAACGGCGTATTAAAAGTGTTGATGCGATCTATTTCAATGTTTATCCAGGAGGTTCGGGAGAACGACCTGGAGTTGATGGCCAAATTTAAATTGCTGGCAGCCCAGCCCAGAAATGTAAAAATATTTTATCTCTGCCCCAATGGCGAACTGGACAGGGACTTCCCAACAGGTCTCCGGTTTGACAGAGGCCTCATGCTTCAATGGATGCTGGAAGGTGAACAACTTGCAGCAGAGATCATTGAAACCACTCATGAAGGCAATTTCCCTGCATTTCACCTGTCTAACCGCCCCTTTGCCTAATGCCAGAAAGCAAGATTGGAGAAATACGCTATCGTCCTTATCACTAAATTTGACGCCATAAGTCTTATTATGGCCAATACCATTGTTCAGAAATTACACATCAATGAAAAGGATAGTCTGCTAATTATAAATGCACCTCCCGAATTCAAAAAGAATATAGGAGCACTTCCTGCAGGAACAAAGGTCATAACCTCGGGAAAGGACTATAATCAGGTTCACTGGTTTGTGCAGAATAAAGC
>JAJKIP010000378.1 GCA_021154405.1 Segetibacter sp.
AAGCTGGACATGAGAGACTATATCAATGATTTTGTGAAAAAGGAAAATGGTGGCTCTCAAATGGTGGATGCGTTGCGTTATTATCTCACCGCTATTGCACCGGAAACAAAGGACAGCGAATTTACCTGGAAAGGATTTCATACGGCTTACCGGAGTGAGCTGACTGATATCTTCGGCAATTTCGTGAACCGCACTTTTGTACTCATGCACAAGCTTTGCAATGGTAAGGTACCTAAACTGCATGAAGCGAAACTGGACGATATAGACAGGACCATGCTGGCGGAATTTGAACTCACAAGGAATATTGTGACAGATAATCTGGAGAACTTCCGTTTCCGCGATGCACTTTACGCCGTTATTGATCTTTCCCGCAAGGGCAATCAGTATATGCAAAAAAAACAGCCCTGGATACTGGCTAAAGGGTTGGAAAATGATCCGGATAATCAGCAATTGATCGATAACTGCCTGCATATATGTTTGCAGCTTACTGCTAATCTTGCAGTAATGGTCAATCCTTTTTTGCCAGGTACAGCAAGGAAAATGCTGCACATGATGAAAGTGGTAGAGAAAATGCTGGATTGGGAAAATGCAGGAAAAGCAAAGCTGCTTAGCGTAGGTTATAGCCTGCGTGAACCTCAATTGCTGTTCCGCAAAATTGAAGACGAAGAGATCAATGCCCAAATTGAAAAATTAAAAACAGGGTTAATATCAACTGAAAAACCGAAAATGGAAGAAACAAAACCAGCTACTCCAAATAAAGAGCAAATACAATATGATGATTTTGCCAAACTGGACCTGAAGGTTGGCACCATCATCTCTGCACAAAAAGTTGAGAAAGCGGATAAATTGCTGAAACTGGAAGTGGATCTCGGTTTTGAGAAGAGAACTATCGTATCTGGCATCGCTTTGCATTTTCAACCTGAAGCAATAATAGGCAAACAGGTTGTCGTAGTTGCCAACCTGGCACCCCGTAAAATGAGAGGTATAGAAAGCAATGGCATGATCTTAATGGCTGAAGATGCTGATGGCAAGCTAAAGTTCGTCAACCCCGACGATAAAACCGCCAATGGTAGCAATGTGAGCTAGGACAGGCGGTTAATTTTCAGTAAATTGCGATTTAACCCTTCCGCACCTTGAACGCAAAACGCATTACGAGGAAATTAACAAAAGTAGCTTTGTACATCCTGGGAAGCCTGGTGGTGCTACTCGTTGCGTTTCACCTATGGTTTGAGTCCCACGCCAAAGTTTTGATTGAAGACCTCGTGAATGAGCAATCAAACGGCAAGCTTCACCTAAAGATCAAAAAATTCAGCTTCAACTGGTTTAACCGTAAAATGGAATTGCACGATGCGGCTTTTTATTCTACGGACACCACAGTTGCCAATAATTCTTACCGGTTTAAAATTGCACGGCTTAAGATACAGGTCAAGCAGATACTGCCCATTCTCCTGGAAAAGAAATTTTATATCGATTCAATTCATGTTATCAATCCTGAGATAACTGTTTCCAGGTTACGATCATCAACAGATACTTCAGTATCCGGCGATAGCAGTCTTTCCATTCCGCAGGAAATGGGCCGCATTTATCATTCCATCCAGGATGCCTTGCAGGTATTGAAAGTAGACCGCTTCCAGATTGACAATGGAACATTCTCTCTCGTCAATAAAACAAGACCGGAAGAGAAACCAATAGTTATATCCCGCCTGTTCTTTCACCTGGACAATCTGCAGGTGCTGGATACAACCGAGACCGATGCAAAGGACAAAATATTATTCAGTGATAATGTATCCCTGCACACTACCAATCAGGATATTTTATTTCCTGATGGGCGACATCGATTAAGTTTTAGCAATTTCCACGTCAATATCCGAAATAAACTGGCCGAATTTGACAGCTGTACCATCATTGCTACCAAGGACGATAGCGCCAATACCTCTTTCCGTATTTTCTTCGATAAGCTGATGATGACCAATATCGATTTTGATACCCTTTATCACACAGAGGTTATCAAGGCTGATTCAGTGTATTGCATCAATCCCCGCTTCCGGCTTGACGTAGACCTGCCCAAAAGAACAGGACCGGTTCAGCCTCCGAAACTGGATGAACTGATCCAGCAGCTTACCGGTAACATGCAGCTGGCGTTTGTGATTGTACAGAATGGTTCCTTTGATATAAATACCATGCGGGAAGGAAGGCCAAGCTCTTTCACGTCCAACAATAATAATTTTGAATTGCAGGGATTGCGCATCCAGGAGAATGCACCAAGACCATTGACGGTGGAAAGATTTGCCATGGCCATCCGCAATTATGAAAACTTCCTGAGGGATAGCGCATTTGCCATTCAGTTCGACAGCATCCTGCTTAATAACAGTCGCATCAGCCTCAGCAATTTCTCCTACAAAGAATTAAATAAGAACAAGGTGGTGAATAGCCTGCAAATCCCACAATTTGAATTGCAGCGCTTATCCTGGGACAATCTCATATTTGAGCAGCAGCTGAATGCAGAACAGGTTACACTCTACAGGCCAGTTATTAATTATAATCTTGCGAACAGGAAAAACAAAACCTCAAAAGATGTATTCCAGGTACTATCAAGTGTGGGAAATGTGTTTCAATTAAATAACCTGAATATTCGAGACGGGCAGGTAAATCTTTTCCTCGACAAAAATGTTAGCCTGAAACTGGAAGGAGCAACCATGTCGGTATCGGGTAAACAATTGGTTGATTCCCGTCGACTGGCATCTGTTCAACGATCCATTAATGAGCTGGATTTTAAGAAAGGAATTTTAAAAACACCCAGCTGGACGGCTCAACTGGAAAATGTACGATTCAATGGAAAAAAGAATCAGCTAAATGCAGAATCAGCACATATCGTAGATCCAAAACTTACGCTGGATGCCCGTAATGTGATCATCAATTCAATGGTGCTGCCGGATAAGCAAAGACTTACCAGCATCAAGGGTATCAGATGGGAAAGTGCAGATCTGAATTTACTTTCAATACCAGGCTCAGGAAGCGGTTCAACCGGCGGTTTTAAACTGGAGGATATCAGTGGCGGAAATACAACCATAACGGCCAATACGGGTGACCTTAAAATGTCCGTTCAATTGAAATCCATGGCAGCGGATAAAATTGAATCGGAAAAGGGAAATCCAATTACAATAACCGGGTTCAGGGCCAATGGGAATGATTTTAAATTAACAAAGAATGGAATGGAAACCCGGATTGCAGGATTGTCGATTACTGACAGGCAACCTTCCACTTTAAAAAATGTTTATTTCAACCGGCTGTCTGGCACTGATTCCATACGAGTGGAGATACCCTCACTCACATTGACACCAGATATTAATGAATTTTTGAAAGGCAATATCAATGCAGATGGAGTAAAACTGGTTCAGCCTTTTGTAAAAATAAATCTCTCTACCACTGTTTCAACTGGCGGCGATATGGCGAATGCCAAAAAAGGATGGCAGGATATCCGGCTCGGCAGCCTTGTAATACAGCAGCCTGTTATTGCATTCCGGAATGCAAAAGAAAATGGGACCACTTTATTGGAGTGGAAGGGAAATACCAGTCCGAATATAATTCAGTTAGAAAATTTCCGTGTCGATAAAGACAAACCAAACAGCTTTTCAGCAGATCAGTTACGGTTTACCATGGACCATTTTCTATATATCAGCAATAAAGGAAAAAAATTTGATGCTGGTAATGGGCAACTGGTTGCCACGATCAACCAGCTGGCGTTTTCAAAAAATGATGCAGAGGCCTGGGACTGGCAGGGAAATGTGGCGAGTCTTGCTGCCCGCAATTTTGTAGTTGACAGTATAGGTAAGAGAGATGGTACGCTCTCAATTGAAAAAGCGCAAATAAATGATCTTTCCATCAGTTCGTCTTTATTATTAAATATGCGGGAACTGGTAAGTCGTAATAACCGTTTCAATTTAAAAGAAGTTACAGGATCATATCATGATGCCGTAGAACAGTTCAACTGGTTTAATGGCGGTTATGATAAGAGAAGCAAGCAGCTTACGGTAGATTCATTTACTTACCGGCCAACTCCAGAACGGGATGAATACCTGAAAGCCAAAGGTTATCAGACGGATTATATGCAGGCAAAAACAGGTGCCATATCAATCGGACCATTTGATGTAGAACGATTCAGCAGGGATACCATTCTTGATCTTGGAGTGGTAAACGTCAATGATGCATTTTTAGACAGCTACCGGGATAAACGTATGCCGAGGCAAACAGGCGTCGTCCGCCTGTTACCCGCCAATATGCTCAAAACAATCGGTACTCATCTGCAGGCAGATACTGTCAATATTAAAAACACCAATATTGAATACCAGGAAGTAAATGAGAAAACCGGTATTGCAGGAAAAATTACTGTCAACAGATTGAATGGAACAGTTACCCACCTGCGAAATTTTGATCTTGGCGCAGGAGACAGTCTTACCATAAGGGTAAGTGGCTACTTACAGGATACCATGTTTGCAAGATTGCAGTTGCGGGAATCCTATACAGATACCCTGGGAGGATTTTTGTTAACAGGCCAAATGGGTCCCGCAGATCTTACTTTGCTTAACCCTATATTGGCGCCATTGGCAAACGCAGAAATGAAATCAGGGATACTGGATACAATGAGCATGCGGGTAGTAGGTCGTGAGTACATGGCCTTTGGCGAAATGAAAATGTATTACCATGACCTGAAGATCAGGGTAAGGAGGCCGGATAACAGGCGAACCTTTATGACAGGTCTCACCACTTTCCTTGCAAATACCTTAATTAAGAATGATAACAAGACCAGGACGGGAAAAGTGTTCAATATTCGCTGGAGAGACAGATCAGCCATCAACTACCTTGTAAAAATTGCCTTGAGCGGAATGTCCAGTAGTGTAGGCGTGAAACGCAATAAGAAATTAATGCGCAAATACGAAAAAGAAATCCGCAGTAAAAATCTTCCGCCGGTAATATTATAGTTAAGTATTTCCAATTATTCCTTAGGATATATTCCCGCCATGGGCCTGGAAAAGCAATACACTCAGTAGTCTCCCCTATCATGCTTTCTTTTAAATTTGTATCTTCACTCAACAAAATAGTTGTTTAGCTAACTAATTTCAAAGAAAGGTCTATGAAGCGTACTATTAAGAAAATAGCCGTTTTGGGAAGTGGTGTAATGGGCTCAAGGATTGCCTGCCATTTTGCAGGTGTTGGTGTACAGGTAATATTGCTGGATATGGTTCCGAAAGAAGCTACTGAAAGCACTAAACCTGCGGAAAGGAACAAGCTCGTGAATGATGCGCTCACAGCAGCCATTAAAAGCAATCCGTCTCCTGTTTTTGATAAAGACGTTGTGAAGAAAATAACTACCGGCAATTTCGATGATAACATGAAGGATATTGCCGGTTGCGACTGGATACTTGAAGTGGTAGTGGAAAGGCTGGACATCAAAAAACTCATCTATGATAAGGTAGAGAATTTCCGTAAACCAGGTACGCTGGTCACTTCCAATACCTCCGGGATTCCCATTCATCTGATGACGGAAGGCAGATCGGATGATTTTAAAAAACATTTCTGCGGTACACACTTCTTCAACCCACCACGTTACCTGCGATTGCTGGAGATCATTCCTACACCTCATACTGATCCGGAAGTAACTTCCTTCCTGATGAATTATGGAGACCTGATACTTGGCAAAAGAACAGTATTAGCCAAAGACACTCCTGCGTTTATCGCCAACAGAATTGGAGTGTATGGTATCATGTCCATCTTCGGACTGATCGATAAAATGGCACTTACCATTGATGAAGTGGATGCATTGACAGGCCCGATTATTGGCCGTCCCAAATCAGCCACCTTCCGTACAGCTGATGTGGTTGGAATTGATACATTGGTGAAAGTGGCAAAGGGTGTTCAGGATAATTGTCCCAATGATGAAGCAAAGGATACATTTACTATTCCTGCCTGGTTAAATAAAATGGTAGAGAATAACTGGCTGGGTGATAAAACCGGCCAGGGATTCTTCAGGAAAACAAAAGGAAGTGGTGGAGAAAAAGAGATCCTCACCCTGAACCTGAAAACAATGGAGTATGGACCAAGGGTAAAACCAAAGTTTGCATCAGTTGAAACTGCCAAACCCATTGATGATCTGCAACAGCGCCTGAAAATACTGGTTAATGCACAGGATAAGGCAGGTGAATTCTATCGCCATTTCCATTTCGGATTATTTTCATATATCTCTCACCGAATACCGGAGATAAGTGATGAACTCTATCGCGTAGATGATGCGATGATGGCTGGTTTTGGCTGGGAGATAGGTGCGTTTGAAAGCTGGGATGTATTGAATGTGGCAAAAACAACTGAGGCAATGAAGCAGGCCGGTTATAAAATAGCGCCCTGGGTGGAGGAAATGCTTGCTGCAGGCAATAAATCATTTTATAAAGTAGAAGGCGGCAAAAAATACAGCTATGATCCCGCCTCAAAAACTTATAAGCCATTACCCGGTGGAGAAGCATTCATCGTAATGAGCAATTTCCAGGATAAGATCATCTGGAAAAATGGAAGCTGCCGATTATATGACCTTGGAGATGATGTTGTGGGCCTTCAGTGGTTTACAAAAATGAACAGCATTGGTGGTGACGTATTAAGCGGAATAGAATCTGCAATTGATAAAGCGGAAAAAAATTACAAGGGACTGGTGATCGCCAATGAAGGCGCCAACTTTAGTGCAGGTGCCAATGTGGGAATGATCTTTATGCTGGCGATCGACCAGGAATATGATGAACTGGATATGGCTATCCGGCTATTCCAGCGTTCGATGACGAGGGCAAGGTATTCATCGGTTCCAGTTGTTGTAGCACCACATGGATTGGCGTTTGGCGTAGCCTGTGAATTGAGCCTGCATGCAGATAAATGTTGCCCAGCTGCTGAAACTTATACAGGATTGGTTGAATTAGGCGTGGGTTTGATCCCCGGCGGCGGAGGTACAAAGGAATTTGTATTGAGAGCCTCTGATGAAATGCATGAAGATGAA
>JAJKIP010000379.1 GCA_021154405.1 Segetibacter sp.
GAGATCTTAACAATGGAACCGGTAAGGTCTCTTTTATTAGCCTGTCCATAACCGATCACCACCACCTGGTCAATCAGTTTGGTTGAAGTAACCAATGCAATGCTTACTTCTGATCTGCCGTTCAGGGCTACTTCCTGCTCATCGTACCCTACAGAGGAGATGACCAGAGTAACATCGGCGTTGGGAACGTTTAAGGTGAAATTACCATCATTGTTGGTGGTGGTACCGATACTGGTCCCTTTCACCAAAACGGAAACCCCGGCAAGCGGAGCTCCACCCTCACCCGTAATTTTTCCGCGAACTGTGACGTCAACGGGCGCTACTTCAGCGTCTTCCTTAATGATAATCAGGTTATTGTCCATAACCTGGTAATAGAGTTTTGTTTTGAAGAAAACAAGGCTTAACACCTCAGAAAGTGGTGCATTGTTTACCGTAAGTGAGATCCTTTCACGAATGTCCTGGAGCTCGTTGTTGTAAAGGAACCGGTAATTAGTCTGGTTTTCAATTGACTTTAGCACCCCGCCAATTTCAGTCTTCTTTACCTTGAGATTGATCCTGTCCTGCCCGAAACCTGTAGCAGAAACGTTCAGGGTAAAAAAGAGGGTTAAGAGAGCGGTCAATTTCATAACGAGCAGCAAGTTTGAATGCAACGGTTTTTGCAAAACCGTTAGAAAACATTTCATATTTTTAGCATATTAGGGTTAAACAATCCGACTCGGAAGGTTGGTTATTCACGTTTAGCCTTGATTCTTATACGGGGAATGCGCCAACATTCTCCGTTTTTTTTTAATTATTTAGGATGCAGATTATTGAGATGACCCAATAAATATTTCATGATTTTCTATTTTATAATCAAATTTTGGAACTGCCAGTTTTAAGGCAACGAAAGCCTGCTCTACTGTTTCTTTCTCAAATGAACCTCTGAATTCTAATTTCTTTACTTTATCGTCAGTGAAGATTATCGTTACATTATACCAGCGCTGTAATTTTTGAGCTAACTCCTCAAAATTGTCACCGAAGAATTCCAGGCGACTATATACCCACGCTGTTTCAATTCTTTCGTTTTCTTTCTTGGTGCTATCAATATGTGTAATTGTAAAGTGGGGTTGTGCTTTAATTATTGTGGACTTCTCCTTATCAGACACATCAACTGAATAACTAGCTGCTTCTTTCGCCATTACCAGTTTTTCATTGGGCTTGAGTTCCACTGCAGTTTTCGTTTCATCTTCCTGGCGGAATACCTGCACCAATCCACGGTAGAGTGTGGTTTCCACGTTCTTATCCTCAGGGTATGCTTTTACATTAAAGGCTGTACCCAAAACTCTTATATCAATTCCTGAAGTGTGAACGATGAAAGGTTGACCTGGTTTCTTTACGACATCAAAGAAGGCTTCACCTTCCAGCAGCACTTCACGTGTGGCACCGGCAAAATCATTTTGCACGGAGAGTTTGGATCCTGCATTAAGCCAGACTGTAGTACCATCTGCCAGCATCGAACGCGTACGGGTGCCGTTATTTGCAACAAAGACATCGCCAGGGACAGGCTCGGCGGGTTTTGCGAATAAAAACCATCCGGCCACTATCATTGCTGCTGCAATAAGGGAACTAAATGCAATTATGCGCCGGCGTCTTCTACGGTAATTGGGAAACTCTTCAATTGTGAGTTCAGATTGCGCTCTATTAATAATTCTTGAAATATGAAGTTTTGCATCTTCTTCATCTCCAGGATGATCATGTTTCTCGTTCCAGATGCGATTCAGGAGCTCATATTGTTGCCTAAGGGAGGGGTTATTCTGTAATAAATAGAATAATTCTTCCTTTTCTTCAGAGGAAGCTTCACTATTGAGGGTCTTGGCAATCAGCTGCCATATTCTTTCGGGCATTTCCATTCAGCAGTTCGTTACCATAAGGACAGGCAAATTCAAATCACCTACTAAGCCAGTTCAGGATTTTTTTTTGGAAGGCGGTAATACCTGGTGCAGTATGGGGGTATCCTTCTGAATATGAAGCGAGGTGCATATTTTTTTGACCGCAATAGCCATTTGCACATCAATGGTATTTACAGAAATATTGAGGATCTCGGCTACCTCTTTATATTTGAGGCCATCCTCACGTACCAGTTTGAAAATGAGTTTGCAGCGTGGTGGAAGTGACTCAATTGCCTCGCGCATACGTGTCATCATTTCCACTGTGATCATTAAGTTATAAGGATCAGGTGCAAATTCATCCATTACTGTGTCCAGATAATCAAAAGGAGCAGCTATCAGTTCATGCGCTTTACTGGAGAGGGCATTCAGCGCCTTATTCTTGACAGAGACATATAAATAAACAGTGAGATTATCGATTTCGCGAATACGTTCGCGGTTTGACCAGAGTTTCACGAACACATCTTCTACCAGTTCCTCGGCTATTTCCCTGGAACGAATAAGAGACACAGCAAATTGAATCAGTTTCTTTCCGTAATGGAGATAGAGCTGTGTAAATGCAGCTTCATCACCGCCAGCCACTAATCTTTGCAGTTCCCTTAGCTGTGCTGTGGTATGAGATTCATTAGCAGACAATCGCAGACAGATAAAGATTAAGCAAATTCAACATGACTAAGGTAACAAATCTTATAACGAAAAAACAAAACCTTTTCTGAATGGGCTGATCGTTGGCTACCAGCCTGGTAACTTGTGACTATTCTTAAATAACATCAGGCATTGAATGTTGCTTCGTAAATTTGTAAGTGAAATGATTGACCTATGCCTTCAATAACAACGGAAGATCTGTTCCAGCAAAAGATTGATTCAGAGATTAAGATCGAGCCGAAAGACTGGATGCCAGAAGCTTATCGGAAAACAAATGTCCGCCAGATCAGCCAGCACGCACACAGTGAGATTGTGGGCATGCTGCCGGAAGGGAACTGGATAAGCCGGGCACCCTCCCTAAAACGCAAGGCCATCCTTCTTGCTAAAGTGCAGGATGAAGCAGGTCACGGCCTTTATCTATACTGCGCCGCTGAAACACTTGGGATGAGTCGTGAAGAAATGATCAATGACCTGCACAGTGGCAAGGCAAAATATTCCTCCATATTTAATTATCCCACACTTACATGGGCTGATATGGGTGCCATTGGCTGGTTAGTGGATGGGGCCGCCATCCTGAACCAGGTGATGCTGTGCCGTACCAGTTATGGGCCTTACGCAAGAGCGATGGTGCGCATTTGCAAGGAAGAAAGTTTTCACCAACGCCAGGGATTTGAATCATTATTAATATTAAGCAGAGGCACGCCTGAACAAAAGGCCATGTGCCAGGATGCCATCAACCGCTGGTGGTGGCCCTCACTTATGATGTTTGGCCCAAAAGATAGCGAGAGCACCAATAGTGATCAGAGCATGAAATGGAAGATCAAAAGAAAAACGAATGATGAGCTGCGGCAGAATTTCGTGGATATGTGCGTAGAGCAGATTAAGATATTAGGCATGAAATTACCGGATCCTTCCTTGAAATGGAATGAGAAAACGGGACATTATGATTTTGGTGAAATAGACTGGAATGAATTCTGGAATGTGGTAAAAGGTAATGGTCCATGTAACAAACAAAGACTGGATGCAAGAAAAAAAGCATGGAATGAAGGCGAATGGGTAAGGAAAGCGGCGGCAGCGTACGCGGAGAAGAAAACAGGAAAACAAAAGGCGGCGTAATAAGGTAAAAGAGTTTAAGAGGTATCGGAAGATAATAAGTTAACACTATTATTAGCATACCTCTTAAACTTGTTAAACCTATTAAACTTGTAACACATGAACTTTATCAGAAAATATTATTACGGCGATATTCCCGAAGATAAAGCCGGTGAAATGTCCGAAGCATCAAAAGAGCTTACAAAAACTGACTGGCCGCTTTGGGAAATATTTATTCGCAGCAAACAGGGACTTGATCATAAACATGCAGGCAGTCTTCATGCAGCCGATGCGCAGATGGCCATTGAAAATGCACGGGATGTATATACGCGGAGAATGGAAGGTGTAAGCATCTGGGTGGTTGAATCCAGATATATTCATGCGTCCAATCCGGAAGAAGCAGGCTCACTGTATGAACCTGCGAACGATAAAGTATACCGCCATCCAACTTTTTATGATCTCCCGGATGAGGTAAACCATATGTAATGATATGTTGAAACAGCAATCCCTAATAGATTTTACACTACACCATGCAGATAACACTCTTATCCTGGCACAAAGGAACGCTGAGTGGTGTGGCCATGGTCCGATACTGGAACAGGATATCGCGATTACCAATATTTCACTTGACCTTCTTGGACAGGCCCGGAATTTTTACCAGTACGCCGCACAATTATTGAATGAAGGGGAAACAGGCGGAGATACCGTTACAGAGGATACACTGGCGTACCATCGCACAGAAAGAGAATTTAAGAATTGTCTGCTGGTTGAACAACCTAATGGAGATTGGGGACAGACCATTTTACGGCAATTCCTGTTCAGCACTTACCAGTATCTATTATATACTGCCCTTCAGAAAAGCAATGATGAGCAACTAGTCGCCATTGCGGCCAAAGGGCTGAAAGAAACAACGTACCATAGAAGATGGAGCAGTGAATGGGTGATCCGCCTGGGTGATGGTACAGAAGAAAGCCGCGAAAGGATGTTACATGCCATAGAAGAATTGTGGATGTACAGCGGAGAATTATTTATGCCTGCAGAATATGAGATCTCAGCCGCTGAAAAAGGATTCGGTGTTGATGTGAGCTCATTGAAAAATGAGTGGATGCAAAAGGTGAACGCAGTATTTGAAGAAGCAACATTACCCGTTCCGGAAAAAACTTTTTTTCAAAAGGGCGGAAAAGAAGGAAAGCATACAGAACATCTGGGATATATCCTCACCGAATTACAGTACATGCAAAAGACTTATCCAGGTGCAGAGTGGTGAATTCGCGCAGGAGCCTGGGGGATAAAAGGAGGGATTATGAATGCAATTACTGATGATACAAATGAGATCGGAAAAATAAGATCTATTCTGGAACAGGTTAATGATCCGGAGGTACCGGTACTTTCTGTGATAGACCTTGGGATTGTCAGGGAAATAAAACCTTCTGGCGAAGAAATTGAAATAATTATTACCCCTACCTATTCAGGCTGTCCGGCCATGGACGTTATTTCCTTAAATATTAAGATGGCGCTGCTGGCAGAAGGCTATAAGAAAGTAACCGTAAAGAATGTATTATCGCCGGCATGGACCACTGACTGGATGACGGAGCGTGGAAAACAAAAGCTAAAAGAATATGGGATTGCTCCTCCCAATATAAAACAGCAGGTCTGTAATCATGAGGAGTTTGAAGCTGATGAAGCTGTTCAATGCCCGCACTGTAACTCTTATCATACCCAACGTGTGAGTGAATTCGGTTCAACTGCCTGTAAGGCATTATATAAATGCCTGGATTGCAAAGAACCCTTCGATTATTTTAAATGCCACTAGCCATGCGATGGTGGGTCTTTGACAGTGGAAAGCTTCGACGGACAATGTACTTTTGCAACAAATAGTCCACAATGGCATCTGTACATTTTGAAGTAAAAGACCATATCGGCTTTATTACACTGAACCGCCCGGAGAAGCTCAATTCCTTTAATCGGGAAATGGCCTTATTATTACAGCAGCACCTGGATGATTGCAAAAAAAAGGAAATTCGTTGTGTATATATAACAGGTGCAGGCAAAGGATTCAGTGCCGGACAGGACCTTTCAGAAGTAACGGCGCCTGATGCGCCAGGATTCAATGTGATATTATCTGAACATTACAATCCGATCGTTACAAGAATTAAACGACTGGAAAAACCAGTGCTGGCGGCAGTGAATGGCGTGGCCGCAGGTGCAGGAGCCAATATTGCATTGTGCTGTGATATTGTCATTGCTACACAATCGGCGTCGTTTATGCAGGCATTCTCAAAGATCGGACTGATACCGGATAGCGGGGGTACGCATACATTGCCAAGACTGGTTGGATGGCAGAAAGCAAGTGCTTTGATGATGCTGGGAGAAAAAGTTACGGCTACAGATGCTGAAAGAATGGGAATGATCTATAAAGTTTTTCCCGATGAGCATTTTGATGAAGAAGCGCTGAAGATGGCGAAGACACTCGCTGGAATGCCTACGTTGGGATTGGCTTACACTAAAAAAGTTTTGTCGCTTTCCGTTAATAATACTTTTGAGGACCAGGTATTGGATGAGGATGTGTTTCAGCAGCGTGCAGCACAGACGAAGGATTATCGTGAAGGTGTGGCGGCGTTTTTGGAAAAGCGGCCGGCAGTTTTTAAAGGAGAATGAAGCCCCGCTTACGCCAAAGCTACAGCGGACGAAGCAGCCGGTATTTAAGGGAGAATAATAAAATCAATGAATAAAGAAAAGGATCAGTTTGCTAAAAAGGTTGTAGCTCACATGATGGAGCATGATCTTTTTTCCCAATGGCTGGGTATAGAAGTATTGGAGGTCAAAGAGGGATACAGCCGCCTTAAAATGAAAGTGAGAAAGGAAATGATCAATGGCTTTGGAATTGTTCATGGTGGTATTGCCTTTTCCTTAGCTGACAGTGCTTTTGCATTTGCCTGTAATAATCGTAATGTATTATCAGTGGCGCTGGATACAGCCATCAATTTTACCAAGCCGGTACATGTTGATGATGTATTAACTGCAGAAGCCAAGGAATTGCATAATGGCCGATCAACAGGCTTATATCATATTACAATTACCAATCAGCAGGACCATGTAGTGGCTTTATTTAAAGGAACCTGTTTCCGTACCAATAAGGCATTGATCAATTAAGCAAACATCCATGATTTACCATTACCAGGAATATATCCCCATTATTCATCCTTCCTCGTTTATACATCCCCAGGCAGCAGTTACAGGTAATGTTATCATTGGTAAAAACTGTTATATCGGAC
>JAJKIP010000380.1 GCA_021154405.1 Segetibacter sp.
AAACTGGCAATTCTTATCTCCCTGTTCATACAGGCATTCCGCCTGGTGGCAGAACCTTTCTTTTTTAAACAGGCCGAAAATGAAAATGCCCAAAAGATCTATGCACGGGTAATGAAGTTTTTTGTGCTGACAGTGTGTTTCATGTTCCTGGTAGTAGCTCTGTATATCGATATCTGGAAATACTTTCTCAGCAAACCCGCTTACTGGACTGGCTTAAGGGTAGTTCCCATTTTACTACTGGCTAATATTTTCCTGGGCATCTATTATAACTTAACCATCTGGTATAAAGTAACCCATAAAACCATGGCTGGCGCCTGGGTTACACTAATAGGAGCAGCCATCACTTTATTGATTAACTATCTATTTATTCCGAAATATGGATATATGGCCTGTGCCTGGGCCACCTTCTTTTGTTACGGAAGCATGATGGTGATCTCTTTTGTGTGGGGACAGAAGGAATACCGGATACCCTATGCATGGAAAAAATTACTGGCGTATATCGGCATTGTGGTCATCCTGTATTTTATTCATAAACTTTTCCAGGGAATTGGGTTAAACGTATGGGTAAACCGTGGCTTTGCCGCAGTTTTGATCCTGGCCTTTGCATGGTTTGTATTGAATATTGAAAAGAAGGAGTTTCAGCGTCTCCCCTATATTGGCCGGTTTTTGAAATAATAGCTTAGTATAACTTCACAAACGGATTATTCATTTTTTCAAACCCTACGGTAGTAACGGGTCCGTGACCCGAGTATATTTTAGTCTCATCCGGAAGGGTAAAAAATTGCGTTTGAATGGTCTGGAACAGGGTTTCGAAATCACCTCCCGGAAGATCGGTCCGGCCGATGCTTCCATCAAATAAAACATCGCCGCCCATTATAAACTGGCCAGGTGCATGGTAAAAGGAAACACTTCCGGGAGAATGTCCGGGAGTGAAGCGAATTTCAAGAGGTTCTCCGCCAAAATCCAGAGTAGTATCTTCTATAAGGAATTTGAGCTCACCTTTATAATTTTCAAAGGGTAGTTGCCAGACCTTACCGGCTTGTTCCGCCATGTCCAGCACAGGTTTTTCATTGGGGTGGATATGTGGGATCAGCCCCCATTTTTCAAATACGAATTTGTTTCCAAATACGTGGTCCAGGTGGCAGTGGGTGTTCAGCAGAAGCGTGGGTTTCAACGACTGCTGTTGTATGAATAATGTTAAGGAATCCCTTTCCTCGTCAAAATAACAGCCCGGGTCAATAATGCAGCACTCCTTTTTATCGTTATACAGCACATAAGTATTCTCCTGGACGGGGTTAAAAACAAACGATTTAATAGTTAGCATGGGTTTTTTCGTACTTTTAAGTATGCCGGAAACCTGTAAATTGTGGTCCTTTCCGGAAAATCCCAAAACTAATGTTAGAATGAGATTTAGTGACCAACCGGCCCACTAAATAAATGCCCCCCGTTGGCAACAGCTATAAGAGAAAGCGCGATTAAAAGAATAAGAAACAGCCAGATTGTATGAATAAAGTTCTATGCCTGATTACCTGTCTTATTACCTGTATGTGGATGGGAGCGAATGCCCAAGTGAGTACGGTAGAATTTGGAAAAAACAGGGTGCAGTATCAAAAATTCAATTGGAAATATTACCAAACCGAAAACTTCAATACTTACTTCAGCCAGGACGGCCTGGGTTTGGGAAAATATGTTGCCCAAATTGCTGAAAATGAGCTTCCCGGAATAGAGGAATTTGTGGAGTATGGTCTGCAGCGCCGCATCAATATTGTAGTCTATAACAATTTTGATGAAATGAATCAATCCAATATCGGGCTGGGCATTGACTGGCAGAATACTGGTGGTCTTACCAAGCTGGTCAATAATAAAATGCTGGTCTATTTTGACGGAAATCATGAGAACCTCCGCCGCCAGATCCGCCAGGGATTAGCAAAGGTTTTGATTGAGAATATCCTGTTTGGAGATGACCTTGGTGAATTTGCCGCTAACCAGGCACTGCTTGATCTTCCCCAGTGGCTGGTAGATGGATATATTGAATATGTAGCTGAAAACTGGAGTGCCTCCCTTGATGATGATCTGCGGTCTCTCCTGCTTTCAGGCAAATACAGCAATTTCTACCAGTTCGCTTATGAAAAGCCGTTCCTTGCCGGACATTCCTTCTGGAAATATTTCGGTGATAAATACGGCAAGAACAAAGTGCCTTACCTGTTTTACCTCAGCCGCATTTATCGCAACCTGAATACCGCATCAAAAAAGATCACCAAGAAAAAATTCAAAGAGATATTGAAAGATTTCATGGTGGAAATGCCTCAAACCTATTACAAGGATATCCGCGGCCGTCGGAATGCCCCGAAGGGTCAACTGGGTGTGAGCGAAGTGATTGGCAAAAAAGATTTCATGCGGTTTAATGCCAATCCCAATCCAAAGAGCTTTACATATGTGGTTACTGAATTTAAGAAAGGGATCTATTCTGTAGTACTGAATGAGAATTTCGTGAACCGGAAAGTGTTGCTGAAGTTTGGTGAACGTTCAAAAGAGGATGAAAAGAATCCTAATTATCCCATTATTGCATGGGATGGAAAAGGCACCCGTATTGCAGTAGTTTACTGGAAAGAGGGCGCATTAAGACTGTTTGTGTATGATGCCTTCAGCAGGTATAAAGTTACTAATGTTGAACTGCCTATGTTTGACCAGGTGCAGGATATGAAGTATATGCTTGATGCAAATACTTTATTGTTTAGCGGTATCCGCAGCGGTCAGACTGATATTTACGTGTATAAAATCGACAAAGCATCCATAGAGCAGGTCACAAATGATGTGTATGATGACCTGGATCCTGCCTTTGTTGCTTTCCCCAATAAAACTGGTATTATTTATTCCAGCAATCGTCCCACCGCAGAATCCAGCAGCACGGACGATTCACTGCCTGGCAGACATTACAATATCTTCCTGGTTGATAACTGGAATAAATCCGAGTTCAAGCAGATATCCAAGCTGACCGATCTTAAATTCGGTAATGCGAGGTTCCCCTCTCAATACAATACTTCTCACTTCACTTTTGTAAGTGATGAGAATGGTATCAATAACCGCTATGCCGGTTTCTTCCGTACGGAAAGGGCCGGACTGGATACGCTTGTATTCATTGGAGATGAGGTTTTGCGTAATCCGCCTTTGACGGAGGTAGATAGTCTGCTGAAGGAATGGAACAAGACCGATATCGATTCTGTAGGATATGTTTCCATTACCAATGATTCCTCCTTCATCTTCCCGATCACCAATTACCAGAGCAGTCTGCTGGAAACAAGAACAGCAGGTGATAACCAGCAGGTAAGTGAGGTAGTAAAGCTGGGTGATGTCAAATTATTATACCGTTTAAAGGTTGATGAGGCTGCATTGCGCCGCAGAAATATCAATGCACGTCCTACGGAATACATGAAATCACAGATGGATGAGGCCCGTCGAAACCGAAATCGACCGTCTCAATTGCAGGACGGCGGCAAACCGGCGGATGAGAAAAAGCCGAATGATTTCTTCCAGAGTGAATTTGATAATGAAAAGAAAGACAGTTCCCGCGTGGGACAAGTAATTGAAGCCACTGAATTGCCACAGGAAACAGTTTTGCGCAAGGCGAAGTTGTATGAATATCGTCCACCGAAATTCTTTACTGATTATGCCGTAACAGGTTTCAATAATTCGGTATTGACCATTAACAAATTTCAGCCTTACGGTGGAGGTGCTGGTCCGATCTATCTTTCCAATGGAACTGATTTCAACGGTATTGTACGATTGGGTACATCAGATCTGATGGAGGACGTGAAATTTACAGGAGGATTCAGGCTGGCATCCAATCTGCGTGACAATGACGTATTGTTTGAATTCTATAACCTGCGTAAGCGGCTGGATTGGGGAATAACTTATTTCCGCAGCAGTAACCAGGTAAGTTTTGTGAATACGCCTTACATCGGTAAAGAATTCTCCAATTATTACCTTGCCCGGTTGCGCTACCCATTCTCAAAAACCAAGAGCCTTCGTATGTCACTGGGTCCTCGTTTTGACAGGATAGTGGTGACCTCACGAGACAGGGTATCATTGGCAACTCCGGATCAAAAGACAACCTATGGACAGGTTAGTATGGAGTATGTGTTTGATAACACTTTGAATCCCGCTACCAATATCTGGCATGGCTTGCGTTATAAGATCTTTGCCGACTGGTTTACCCAACTGAGCAAAATAGGCAATGAAGAAGGCAAGTTCTTGTTCAATGCAGGATTTGATGCACGGCATTATCTGCCGCTCTACCGCAACCTGATCTGGGCAGTTAGAGTTGGAGGTGATTTCTCCTGGGGTGATCAGAAAGTGGTGTATTACCTGGGTGGAGTTGATAACTGGTTCTCTCCGAAATTCAGCAATGAGAACAGGCCAACTGAGAATTATACCTATCAATCACTGGCTGTTAATCTCCGTGGTTTCAAACAGAATATTGCCAATGGAAATAATGCTGTAGTCATAAACAGTGAAATCAGGTTGCCGGTGTTCCCTACCCTGATGAACAAACCGATCAACAATGCATTTCTTCGCAATTTCCAACTGGTACAATTTATTGACCTGGGAACAGCCTGGGCTGGGGATATAAAGAATATTGAAAGGCCACAGGTGATCTATTCTGATCTTCCAGATCTATCTGTGCGATTGAAAGCCGGTGGTGTAGGACCATTTGCAGGAGGTTATGGATTTGGAGCGAGAAGTACTTTACTGGGGTATTTCCTGAGAGTGGATGCAGCCTGGGAAATGAATGGTATATTTCGTGGTAAACCACGCTGGTATTTTGCAATGGGATTTGATTTCTAATTATATATTGATTGATAAATAATTAAGAGGTCCCCGCTGTGGCGGGGACCTCTCTGTTTCCAAAAGGCACGGTGAACGAAAAAAAACCAACAACAAGAACTATCCGTGATATTCTTTCCAATCATTGAATTGCATAAATAATAGTTTATGGTTACCATTGAATCTTTTTGGAAAAATGCATGATGACGGCCAGTGTGAGGAATAAGCCAATGCTTCCGAGGATCAATGAATAATCCTGTATCTGAAGAATGGTAAAAACATAAGAGTACATCAGTACCAATATGATTGCGAGGACCGAGGTAAGCTTGGTGGATTGCAGTATTCCCTTTACAAACCAGGCTATCAATCCCACGGTAGCCACTGATGCTATGATATATGCGTTGTTGAAACCAGTGTATTCAGAAAATGAAAGCAATAAAGTATAGAAAAGGATAAGGGCAGCCCCGATCAATCCATATTGGAATGGGTGCACAGACTTTTTATTGACCGTTTCAATAATGAAGAACGCAGCGAAAGTTAGCAGGATACATAACACAGCATACTTTACAGAACGCATAGTCTTCTGATAACCATTAACCGGGATAAAAAGATCGGCGCCAAAGGAGGATGATTGGAGGTTATAAGCATCCTGTTTCCAGGCCTGAGGGAAACTGCGGGTATGTGAAAGATTTTTCCAGGTAGCAACAAATCCACTGTCGGAAATCTGGTGATCAGGTAATTGTCCGCCTGTGAAACTTGGATCAGGCCATGTTGAAGATAATTTTACAGTTGTTTCCTTTCCAACAGGGGTAAAAAGCAATTGTTCTGAGCCATTAAAGGAAATAGCTGCTGAAAAATTAAAAGTATTGCCAGCGCTTACATTAACAGGTGCCGAAAAGCCTTCCCGCATTACTCCATTGTTGATGGCAGCAGGGCTGGTAATAACTGTAGAATCATTCCATTTCAATTTTATATCTTCCTTCAGGCCCTTTGCATCAGCAAGATTGAGGCAGATATAAGCTTCCTGCCATAACATATTTGCCGGATCGATTGCCAGTTTGTCAAGCGCCAGAGGATTAAACTTACCCTTCAAATTAAGATTGGACGAGTAAAGCATAACCTGGTAAATACCGCGATGGCGTTCTTCCGGCTGAACCCTTGCATCTATGGTGAGCTCGTCGGGAAGGAAGTAAGCGTAATGCTTTGCAGGGCCTGACTGATTTGGAGATTCAATATAGGGCACTACAAGCACGGGTCCGGTAAGATTTTGCTGTCCGGCCCATTTGCTGCTTACTTCTGTAAATGCCTCTTTTTGACGGGCTTCTCTTTCTTTGATCAGTTCCTGAACAAAATAAGAAGGGATAAGAAGCAATAAAACCAGTCCGGCAATCATAAATCCTTTTATCAGGAGTTTGCTTTTCTGCCAGACACTTGATGTAATAGATGTTGTTTCTGATGCAATAGGTGTCGTTTCCATTTTATATTTACTTTTTAAGATTGTTTAATGCTTTATCTGACGGCTCATCACTTTAATGGTGATATAGAACAGCCCCATAAATACTGCCCATAAAGTGATCATTCCCCATTCCATACTATTGCGGATAGGATGAAAGATCACTTCCAGCATTTCCCCCAATAAGGAGAAGGGCCGGCCGATTACATCCCAGCTGTTGTAACGCAGGTAGCGACCGATATAGATCCCAAATGC
>JAJKIP010000381.1 GCA_021154405.1 Segetibacter sp.
ATACCGGCATTGGACGGTGGTCATGCTTTTTTTACAATTGTTGAAATGATAACGCGTAAAAAACCGAGTGAAAAATTTATGGAATATGCACAAATGGCTGGAATGGTGTTATTGCTTGGTTTGATGGCATATGCATTGGGATTGGATTTTATGCGAATATTCAAGTAAAATTCAGTCTGCATTTATTAAATAAATTCTTAAAAAGATCGTAAGGCATATCTCTAATTTCAGTTTAGAATTTTATCACTTTATTATTTCGTAAATTTGCTGTTCGTTTAAAAGTTCTTTGAATAGTAATCATAAATCTGAAATCCATCGAAAATCAATTGGGGCTGTACAGGTTTTGACAGCATAGATTACGGTAGGTGTAAGCATGCAGTGCGTTGTATAATTAGCACTTTAATCTGAATATTCAACAATCAAATGGCGAAACATCTTTCGCTATGGCTGCCTAATCAGAGATTAGTGTAGTCATTTGGGCCGCGTTGAGCAGGTTGTTCTGTTACCAGGCTCCGCTGCCGACTCAAACTTAAAACAGAATGCTGCAATGGAAGGCTGTGACCATTGCAAAAGACTATGCAGCTAAGCGTGTAATTGGTTTGTTCGTTTCCGGTTACATGCCGACAAGCAATAATGAAATAAGCATGTAGAAAGCTTATGGTAATTGTGTTTGGACAGGGGTTCGATTCCCCTCAGCTCCACTGAATTTGAAAGCCTCTGATTGTCAGGGGCTTTTTTATATTACCTGACAAGAAACATATTAATAGACCGAATCACAGCATCTTGGCAAACAACATGACATACGAAGAACTGGTAAAAAAGCATCCTGGCTCCCTGGTGGAGAAGATCGTGACAGAAGTACTGAGCAAAGATATCGTCCAGGTTTACTTTGAAGAAGAGGACGATCAGCAGTGGGCAGTGATAAAAGTGCATATTTATGAAGAGGATAAAGAGATGGCGCTCCGATTACTACCAGATAACAGATGGGTATTACAGTTCGGATACTATGATGACGAGGATGAATTCATTGAGCTGCTTCAGCCGCTTACTCAGCTGGAAATCGATATGATTCCCAAGAGGCTTCAAAAGGTTATGGCCAAAGTCGTGTCGGGTGAAGAAGGCTTGCGGCTTCCGGGAAATTTTTTGTCCATGTAGTACAGGATTTTTATTTCTTTTCCTGTTCATCGCCAACAAATAATAAGGGAATAAACATGTAGAAACCTTTCGAGGAATATGTTTGGACGAGGGTTCAATTCCCCTCAGCTCCAATGAATAGAAGCCGCCCTGCTTCGAATGATTTCGAGGCAGGGCGGCTTTTACTTTTATTACATGTCTGGAATTACTGGCTCAACAAGCAATTCCAGTTTTTTCAGCGATTCCTGCCATCCCAAATAACACATTTCGGCAGGTATAGCGGCGGGTATTCCTTCCTGCAGAATTTTGATCTCAGTACCAACCATAACTTTACGAAGCCATACCGATGTGGTCATTTCACCTGGGAGGTTTGGATCGTCAAATTTGTCTGTATACTTCAGAAATTCGTTAGGCTTTAGCTCTACATATTTTCCACCAAATGAATGCCCGTTGCCTGTTCCAAAATTGTGAAAAGACATTTTAAACGTTCCTCCCACTTTAACGTTCATCTCCTGAACTGTACATAGAAAACCGTACGGTGGTAACCAGGAAGCGATAGCCGTAGCCTCGGTAAATGCCCTATATATTTTTTCGGGCGATGATTTTAATACTCTGTGCAATGAAACACTATTGTCTGCCATAAAATAGATTTAATTATTCCCTTCATTTGGCTTCTGGGGTTCGCCCGTTTTTTAGAGTGGTAACTGCTCCACTTGTCTAATTGTGATGCATCAATTTGTCCCCCCAAAGGTGTTACAAAATTTTGAACCTTGTGCAGGGCACGCACGACAATTAGAAGGGTTATTTACGACAGATGACACGCTCCATTTCACTCCAGTTCCTTAATCAGCTTCTTCAGGTATTCCAGATGACTGCCGAATTTTTTCCAGGTCACCCATTTATTTGCAAAATATTGCAACAATAAAAATCCTGCATAGCTCGCTATCCTCGTCATTACTGGCAATGCATGCCATTTATCAAGCATACGGAAATGCTGATAAGCAGGAAGTATTTCCACTAACGCAAAGAAGAACAATGCTACCAGTGGAAGAAAGATCCGTTTCCATTTTAACCTTGTTTCCAGGATGTTTATCTGTTTTTGCAGGTTGGATCTTACATCACCATCCATCAGCTCCATCCGGCGCACGATTCGATAGTTTATAAAATGGAAAACGATGACACCTGCACAAAAGGCCATATAAGACCAGAATAAGAAATTATACCTGAGATCTGCTATTCCATTGATCGTAGTTGTAATGATAAAAGCTGTAGCCAGGATCATCGCCGCAATTTGTTTCCTGAATTCCTTTTTCAATGCGGCCACCGGCCCATACTGAGGTTGTTGAATAAATTCCATAATATCCTTTTTTAAAGTTTGTTTACTATTACTGGTTTGTTTCCACGTTTGTTTAAGATCGTCAAGTTCCATGCTTACTTATTTTCGGTTAACTGACGCAATTTTTCTTTAATTCGGTTCATCTTTACTCGCAAGGTACCCTGCGCGATCCCCAGGATTTCTTCCATCTCTATATAGGAGCGTTCTTCGAGATATAGCATGACAATCGCCTTTTCAATCGCATTCAAACTTTCAATTGCTTTATACAATTCCTGCAATTGCTCCTGCTCTGCCCTGGTATCTTCATCGATAGCATCTTTAGGGAGACTGGCAGGCTCGATCGAATGAATAAAATCCTTTTTCTTGCGCAAACCGGTTATTGCTGTATTAATCGCCACCCGGTAGATCCACGTACTAACCCTGGATTCCGCCCTGAATGAAGGCAGTGCTGTCCAGATCCTGACCACGATATCCTGGAAAAGGTCTTCGCGATCAGCCTGGCTATAAGCATAGATGCTGCAGACTTTCCAGATCAGGCGTTCATTTTCCTGGATCAACTTTTTAAACTGTCTTTCTGTTTCCTCCTGTTGCAAATAGCGCCGGGTTTAGTTATTGGTCGCAAATTGGGATTAATTGTTACAAGGAGGAGAAAAAAATATGCCTTTGTTCATCAAGTTTTTTTAATATGATCCGGTATTGAAGGAACAAAGCGTGGCTGATGGGTGACCCGGGCGTTGGATTTGCCATAAAGAAGGGTGGCATGGATCCGCCTTTAAGCGAGATTGGCTGCAGCAAATTCCGATAAAGTCGGCCGTTTTGCCGCCAGATAAATAAAATGGGAAATGCAGGATGGATATCTAATCCTTCACACAACGAACAGAAAGCCTGTAATATTTTTCGTAGTGAGCACGGAGTACATTAGAATAGTTAAAATTGATCTGTCGTATATAGACTGTTGTTGCACCAGGAACTATCTCGGAAGAACTCCACCAGACTTCATCGTAAGACCTCCACTTAAATGATCCATAAAAATCTCTATATCCCGTGGGTATAGCTGTAAACCCGGCTGCATTTCTTTTTGCAGGGTAGTCGGTATTGCCAACTCTGCCTCCTAATACGGTAAATTCCCATCCATTGATATCTGCCAGCGATTTTGCTATCTTATTATTTGATTCCCTGTCACCATTTGTTGTACCATCATAATTATATCCATTGCTAATGAGATAATTTTCCAGTGTAGCCCATTCATCCTCAGAGGGGACATGCCAGCCTGCAGGGCAAAGTTTGCCGGTGTTTACAGCATACCAGTTATACTGGGCGCCATAATGGCTTCCGAAAACAGTATCGGTATTCTTATACCAGGCATAGGCGCCAGTAGTAGAGTTTTTCCAGGCCACGCTATCAGTTATTTGCGTAATTGGTGTTCCGTCACTGTATTTGGTCGTTTTCAGATTTTCTTTCATCCACACCTGTGAGCCTATGTTTACCGTATTATAAGTATTTCCATCAGCATCAGTTGCTGTGGTAGGTCCCCCGGTTTTCTTATTGGTGGTAAAGGACAAATCATTTCCATAACCTGTGCCTGCAGAATTGGTGGCAAAGGCACGAACATGATAGGTAGTACCACTGGTTAATTTCAGTAACGAAGCTGCAAAAATGATAGTGCCACTACTAATGGAAGTATTGGAATCTGCAATAGTTGGATTTTCGTTTATGCTCCAGCAAACTCCACGTTTTGTTATAGCGGCACCTCCATCACTAATAATTTCACCGCCACTGGTTGCCGTGGTTTCTGTTATGGAAGATATTGCGGAAGTGATTAAAGAAGGTAATTGAGCAGCCGGTTCGCTGTCTTCTGGTTTATCACAATTGATTGAAAGGACGAGCAATAAAGAAGAAATTGCAATCGTGCGGTGCCATTGGTTAGTGTAAATTTTCATGGTAATCTGATTATTATATAGGTAAATTCAGGCTAACAATAGCCAGTCACAATCTGAGCCATGATTATACGCTGACTGGTCGAAGCAAATTAGAATTATCGCCGTGAGCTCAAATTACCCTTACGGGTAGTAATTAGGCAGTCCTGGTGAAGGCGCGAAATGCATAGCAGGAAGAAGAGTAGGGGATAATACCAGCGAAAAAGCATTTTTCAAACCTGGATATTGTCCCCATATTTGTATGATAGTTCGCAGTTAGCGAAATTGACAGGTAAATTTCGAAACAGCAATATTATCAATGTTCAATAAAGCGCTTAATAATTAATTATGAAACAAAAACTGATTTTATCGTTTTTACTTTTAACGATATGTGTCACAGCATTCAGCCAGGACAGCAAATCTCCTGTTATTGAAAAAGGATTAATAAAGATATCCATCATGTATCCTTTTACTGAAGGGAAAACCTTCGATATGGATTATTATGAGAATAAACATATGCCATATGTTGCTGGCCTATTAGGCACTAACCTGGTTAAATACACTATCGAGAAAGGCATTGCCAGTGGTATTCCAAACACCCCGTTGCCCTTCATGGCCATCGGCGTTTTTTATGTAAAAAGTTTGAGTGATTATCAGGCGGCTATTGCCCCCAATAGAGATGCAATAAGAGCAGATTTTCCAAAGTATACTAATATCACCCCTGTTTTACTGGTTAGTGAGGTCGTCAGGTAATTTTAATTCTCGACCGTTTAATTTGAGGTACATTTAACCAGCATGAAATACCTAAGGATATTATACGTACAGGTGTTGATTGGAATCGTTCTGGGTGTGCTGGCGGGGTGGTTGTTCCCTTCCTTTGCACCTGCGGCAAAAATCATCAGCGATACCTTCATCAATATGATACGAATGGTGATAG
>JAJKIP010000382.1 GCA_021154405.1 Segetibacter sp.
GTTACAACACTTCTTTTCTGGGAACCATAACCAACTACAACCACCTCGTTCATGGAATTGCTGAGTGGTTCCAGTTCCACAAAAATCTGTGAAGCAGAAGAGGTGATAACGGCTTCCTTTTCAATCATTCCAATATAGGATATCCGAAGTACAGAACCCGATTTGGCATTAATTGAAAAGTTGCCATTTGCGTCAGTTTGGGTAGCTGTTGTAGAGCCGATGACGGTTACGGTTGCTCCGGAAAGTGCTTCACCATTTGAGCGATTGGTAACTTTTCCGGTGACATTGGCATTTTGCGCATACAGCTGAGAGAGTAGAAGTTGGGAGAATAGAAGGGTGCAAAGCAGTAGAGCAGTTTTAGACTTCATACGCAAGCATTTGTTTTGGTAAAAAAATCAATATTCGACAAGGTGTAAATTACCTTAGGGCATAACCCAAACAGCTTTGGAGTCCCCATCAAAACCCCATCAAAATTTGCTAAACAATTGAAACATTGAGGATTTAGGCATATCAATACCACATCAGGCAGGACAGTGCAGGAGGGATCATCAGGTAATAATTACCGGGGATGCGAGTGAGCGTATAAATCTGGAATTTGCCGACGTAAGAAAGTTATCAGGCTTTGCTTACCTGAAGGGCGTTCAGGCCACGTGGACTTCGTTCAACAAAGAATTTGACCTTGTCTGATTCTTCTACGGGTTCTTCCATATCCTTGATATGAAAAAAGACCCTGTCATTGGTAACGGTATCATTAATAAATCCGAAACCTTTTGCTTTATTGAAAAATGTAACTGTACCGATTCTGGGTTCATCTGGTGGTAGATCTTCCTGTTTAGGGACACCAATTTGCATATCTTCCTGAAGAAAGACTTTCTTTTTCCTTGGATCAGGAGGAGTGTCTGAAAGGTTGCCGTTCTCGTCAAGATAGGCCATCATCCCGTCCAGGGAATTTCCGTCCCTTTTATGGGCCTTCCGTTCTTCCATTCTTTGCTGTTTATCCTGGCGCTGCTTAAGTCGTTTTTTTTCTTTTTCCTTTTTATTAGAAGTTTCTTTTGATTTTGACATTCCTAAAGATTAGTTATTAAATACAGCTAGGTTCGGCAGCTACAGTGAAAGCTAGTAGTAAGAAATTAAAATGCAAATTGCAAAGCAGATAATTCAACTATACTAAAGCGCGGGTAGTGTTGCAAAGGTACCGAAATCCGGCAAAATATGGGCATTTAATTTGTAGTGGTTTCGTTTACCTGTCAATTCCAATTTAAGCCCTAAATTCGATGCTCTTCCGATATGGTAATTAACAGGAAATAAATAGTATCTTCTCATTATGTCAAGATCAGTAATCACCGGAACAGGTGCCTGCATTCCCGAAAGAATTCTGGAAAATAAAGATTTCGAACAAAACAGGTTCTATGATGAAAAAGGCCGTCCGTTAACCGATAACACTGAACTCATTATCGAAAAATTCAGGAAAATTACTGGGATCAGTGAGAGGAGATATGTACCAGAGGGAATAAATACATCGGATATTGCCGCTGAAGCAGGCAACCAGGCGCTTATTAATAGTGGCATTGATCCTGAAACGCTTGACCAGATTGTTGTAGCTCACAATTTTGGAGACGTCACCCACGGTAGTTTACAGTCGCAAAATGTTCCCACCCTTGCCAGCAGAGTAAAACATATTCTCGGAATTGCAAGACCCGAGTGTATTGCGTATGATGTGTTGGTTGGCTGCCCGGGATGGGTTCATTCACTCATTCAGTCGCATGCATGGTTTAAAGCCGGCATGGCAAAAAAAGTCCTTTTGATCGGCGCTGAAACCCTGTCAAGGGTGCTGGATTTTTCTGATCGCGACAGTATGATCTTTGGTGACGGCGCAGGTGCATGTGTACTGGAATATAAAGATTCACCTGATGATGGTCCGGGCATACTGGGTACCTGTGCACAAACGCATAGCCAAAATGAATTTGATTTTATTGATATGGGAAGGCCTTATAAGGGAGCTGATAACTCTTCCTCCTATTTTATGAAAATGAAAGGGAGGAAAGTTTATGAGTATGCACTGAAGCATGTTCCATCAGCTATGAAATTATGCCTGGATCAGGCCGGAGTTGATATCGGCAATATCAGTAAAATATTAATACATCAGGCAAATGAGAAAATGGATGAGGAAATAGTAAGCAGGTTATATGCACTGTACGGAATAGAACAAAGTCCACCTGGTATTATGCCCATGAGCATACAGTGGCTTGGAAACAGTTCTGTAGCAACCATACCAACACTTTACCATCTTATCCTCAAAGGGCAAATGCCTGAACACGCCTTCAGGCCCAATGATATTATTGTATTTGCTTCAGTAGGAGCAGGAATGAATATTAATGCAGTCTGCTACCGGGTCTGAAAAAAAGGGGTTTTACCACCTTTTATTGTCATGGCGAGGTTTTTCCCTTGCAACACTGACAGAAATAGATCTTCCTTCAATTTCTTTACCATTCAGTTTGGCCATTGCCGTGTTGGCTTCATCACTGGAGGCCATTTCAACAAAACCAAATCCACGGCTTCTGCCTGATTCACGGTCTGTTACTACTTTGGCAGAAGAAACCTGTCCAAAAGCTTCAAATAATTTACGCAGATCGTCATCACTGGTGTGAAAACCCAGGTTTGAAACATACATGTTCATAATAGAAAAACTTTGATTTTAAATAAACAATATAAATACAGCAGCAAAAGAAAAGAGAAGAAAACTATTAGAGGTTCAAAAGAAAGGAACCTTTACTTGTCCTGACTGAATGATGAAGTATTTTGTCTGTTATTAAAGATATTCCTTTTATTACAGTATGCAAAATAAATAAACGCGTGTTGTAGTTGAATAAATAACAGCGAGTGGAGTAAATAAAGACTACCTTACATCGCACTATTCTCCGAATCACATCCGAAGTTAATTGTTTCTCCTGGTCAGTTCATTTATTAGTCGGTATCAGTTCAAAGCATAAACTCAAAAATCGTGAATAAAGAAACTATTGTGCAGTTCGTTTGCTTTACATCAATCCTCGAAGTTGATAAGTTCATAGCAATATGGGAACCATACGCAAAGATGCTCGGTGGTGACCTGGCAAATTCTCATTTGCTTGAAGCAGATGCAGCAAAAAACGGCAACCGGTTTAACTATGTGTCACAGCATATTTGTAGCGCCGCTGATTTCAAGTTTGCATTTTTGAAAGAAAGGAGGGCGAAACATTTTCCAGAATACAGAACGCGGATAATTCAGGCTGGTGGGTATCTTCCGGTTAAGCATCCTTCCACTTATACCTGTGGAAATAATGACGTCAGGATAATGGCCTTCTTTCCACAAGGCGAATCACCAATGGATCTTGATAATCAGGAAACCCGACTGCGTGTCAACACATACGAAGCCTATTTTGAAAACTGTGCTTTCGGAAACGTAATGGAAATTTTTGTTTCTGAAAAGGAGTCGTCCGGTTTACTCGAACAACTAAAAGCCATGCCAGGCGTTGAAGCAGGGATTTATAAAAATTGTTCCATTTTTCAGCCTTTAAATACAATGGCTGACTTTGCGGTCTGATAAGAAAATATGTTAGTCAGGAAATTTAATTCCTGTAATTTTCCCGCATACATCCAGGAATTTCTTCTGTGCTTCCACATCATCCGCTTCCGGGTTTGAACGCCTTTCCTGCTGATGAAAAAAATACTGACCACTTACTTTCGCTTTTTCCTCATTACTTACTGCCAGCCACACCTGTGTCTCATATCCTTTTTGCAGGTCATCAGGTGCACCACGTCCACCCATTTTTGTTGGAACCCATCCCGGATCTACCGCATTGGCATAGACATTTGGCCATTTCCGTGCTACTGACTTGCATAGTAGTAACACATGTAATTTTGAATCAGAATAAGAAATACTACCTGAGTTTAATTTTTCCAGGTTCAGTTGCCCACTCTGGTGCATACCTGAACTGAGATAGATCAATCGCTTTGGCTTTTTGATCAGGCAGGTGAGTATATAGGGTGCAATTGTATTAACAGAAAAAATTTGCTGTCCCGGTACCTGGTAAACACCTGCATTATGGATCACTGCGTCAAATGCTCCTGATTCATTAGCCTGGTGTGCAAGCTGAATGGTTTCTTCCCTATCTGACAGGTCGCCAGTTAATACATTTTCTGCCTTTGGATTTTTTTTAATTGCATCGCGCGCCCGTTCAGCATTGCGGGCATGCAATACAACGGTATGCCCCTCGTTGATCAGTGTTTTGGCAGTCAATTGTCCAAGGCCATCAGCTGAACCGGTGATAAATATTCTTGCCATTTACAAATTGTTTAGTTAGCCCTGCAAAGATAAACAGCAATAAAATATCCGGAGGAGTGAAACCCTTAGCTCATGAGCATATTAAAATTTAATAATATTTTTCTTTCCCTCATAATTGACAATCTTATCCTGATTGCCGGATTTCTCCGTATTGACAATATGGATCCTGAATTTTCTAGCTTGAAGCATTCCGGGGTAGGAGCCTTTTCTATCGCTAATTGTTAATGTATTATTTGAGTTCTTCCAGCTAATCTGAATTGTAGAATACAAACCTCTTTCATAATTATAATTATCATTTTCATCTTCATATAGTACAAAGTTCCCATCGGCGCCCGGATATACCCGGATTTCGAGATTATCCCATTTTTTTTCTTCAGCAAACTGAACATCAGGACCAATAGGTAAGATGGAGCCAGCCTTTATATATAACGGAATTATGTCTAATGGGGTTTCTTTACTGACTGTCTGTGCTCCTTTTATTTTTTCACCCGTCCAAAAGTCAAACCAGTCAGTTCCGGCTGGTAAATAGGTTTCTTTAGTCTTAACAGTGCTAAAATCTTCTATTAAAGAATCTGTTCTGTTAGCAGCCTGACTTACATACATTGCTTTTGTAACCGGACTTACCAGGATTGATTTTCCAAACATATATTCTTCGTTAAGGTCAAGTGCTTTTTTATCAGTGGGGAAATCCATCACCAGTGCTCTCATCATACTTGACTGGTTAAATGTTATATCAGCCGATACTGAATAGATATACGGCAATAGCTGGTAGCGTAACCGGATATACTTTTCAATTGCATCGTATACCTTATCGCCTTTTTTCCCAAACTGATAAATTTCACGAGGTGCATCGGTACCATGTGAACGCATCATTGGTGTAAATGCACCGAATTCTAACCACCTGGTGTATAATTCACGGTATTCCGGATCAACTAATCTTTTTCTGAAGCGTGATAAGAAAAATCCACCAATATCACAGTTCCAGTAGGGGACACCAGTTAAAGAAAAATTCAGACCTGCAGATATCTGATTGTGCAGGGCATTCCATGAAGAAGTTATGTCCCCGGACCAGGTGTTGGCAGCATATCGCTGTTGCCCTGCAAAGGCGGAACGGGTAAGGATAAAAATCCTTTTGCTTGAATCAGTCTGCCGCTGATGCTGAAATACTCCACCAACCGTCATCAGGGGAAAAGCATTGCGCACTTTTCTGAAGGATCCGAGGAAGGTCTTGTTGTCCAGGTCTGCCGGTTTAAAGTCCAGATGATCGGGCTCTGATGAATCCATCCACCAGCCATCAAAACCCATAGAATGCATTTTGGCCAGGTATTTCCAATAAATATTTCTCGCTTCCGGATTAAACGGATCATACACTCTGACCCCGGATGGATAATCAAGGAGGGGTGGCCACTTTTCGGAACCGGACTGTGGCCAGGTGCTGAAATTGAATAACGCATTAATTTTATCGAGTTCACGATACTGCTTTGTTTGAGGGCCGAAGGAATTCCAGATTGAGATCACCAGGTGTGCATTCAGCTGGTGAACATCCTTGACCCATTTTTGGGGATTGGGAAACTCCGGGTTCAGAAATTCCATGGCATTCCACAAATAATTATTTCCCCAGTATTGCCAATCCTGGATAATGCCATCAA
>JAJKIP010000383.1 GCA_021154405.1 Segetibacter sp.
GTATATGGTAAGCCCAAATCCCATTGGGAATATCCAGTAATAATATTGTAATAACTCAGGAGAGTGCTCTCCAAATTTCCGGATCACAAGATGTTTAAAGAACCATCCCGCTATCATGACCAGGCAAAAACCAATGGTGCTTACAGTAAGCGCCCAGGTGATCATGTCGTTCTTCTGAGGAGGAAGATGGTCCTCATAATAGTGAAAGAACTTATAAATGTAGGAAGGCATTGCCATCATGGCGAATACCATCATCAGCGTTGCGATCGCCATGAAAATACTCGTAAGGCCATACTGTGTTGCGCTGAAATATTGGGGTTTCAGGAAGAAAAAGGTATTGAGCATGCCAACGCCTAATCCTATATATATTACTAATGAAGAAAGGATGCTTTGCCGCCTTATGCTCATGGGGATAGCTAAACCTTTTTTGTTTCGATATAAAAATTACGATCCACATCAATGGCCATTCCTGCCTTGCTCATCGGTATTATTTTCCATTGAGTAGTTGGATTCAGCCAGGTGCCGTTCTTTAATTTAACTGGCATATTAAAACCATTAATGCAATTGGCCCATCTGAAGGAGATCTGGTGACCTGTTTTTTTCCATTCAAGAACAGGTATCCGAATAGTTCTGAGGTATTGATTAAATATCCTGGATAGATCCATTTGCGAATTCCGGCTAAAATATTGTTCAATATCTGAAGAACTTACGGTTTTATGGTAAAAATCTTTATTGATGCCTCTCAGTATCTGTTTGAATCGGTTGTCATTATTGATTACCTGGCGGATGGTATGGATCATATTACTCCCTTTATCGTACATATCAGAGCTGCCTTCCTTATTCACTCCGTAAGGCCCTATGATCGGCATATCATTGCGAATATTAGAACGCAGGCCCTGGGTATAGGCATCACCCGCTTTTTTCCCATACTGACATTCAACAAACAGCGTTTCAGCATAAGTAGTAAATCCTTCATGGACCCACATATCGGCAATATCCCTGGTGGTAATGCTATTGGCAAACCATTCGTGACCACTTTCATGTACGATAATATAATCCCATTTACTTCCCCAGCCGGTTTCAGACCTGTCCATACCGAGATAACCATTGTTGAAACCATTTCCATAGGCAATAGCGCTCTGATGTTCCATTCCCAGGTGGGGCGTTTCTACCAGTTTGTATCCGTCTTCATAAAAAGGGTAGGGGCCAAACCAGTTTTCAAAACAGGAAAGCATCAATTTAACATCGCGTCCAAATTGCTGCCTGGATTTTTGTAAGTCATAATCCATTACCCAGTAACTGCAATCCAGGTTTCCATTGATCCCTGCAAATGTTTCCGACCAATTGACATATTTACCGATATAGGGAACTATATTATAATTGTTGATTGGATTCTTTACTTCCCATGTCCAGGTAGCAGTTTTATTATTATTGACAATCTTATTTTTGAGTCGGCCATTGCCTACTCCAGTCAGGGAATCGGGAATTGTAATATTTAGCGTCGCCCCATTGTCAGGTTCATCACCCTGGTAATCTTTACAGGGATACCAGACGCTGGCACCCAGGCCCTGGCAGGCAACTGTCATCCATGGACGACCTAACCGGTCACGTTGCCAGATCCAGCCGCCGTCCCAGGGAGGATTAACAGCTTCACGGGGTTGGCCATGAAAATATATGACGATCTCGTCTTCCTTTGGATAATCGATGTTTGTTGGCCATGAAATATTCCAGGTATTTCCATCCCGGACAAATTTTAATGATGTATTCTTATAGAGCACACTGTCCATTACCATCGGCTGCTGCAGATCTATTTGCATGGTGCGTTCAGTCCAGTATGGTTTTAGCCATTCCAGCCGGATCCTGTTTTTACCAGCGATTGTTTTTGAAGAGTAATCGGGGATCACGGTGAGGTCATAATATTTCACATCCCACCAGTCACGGCCAGGGCCATTGCCTCCTCTCAAACTATCCTGATGTGTAAATTGCGCGTAAGAGCAAACGTTAACAAGAATTAGCAGGGTTATTATAACAATCCTGCCGCAATATTTAAACATTCAATGCATTTGAATTGTAAATTTAATAGTTAATACGGATTATGCCTGTTAAAGTAAAACCTGGATTCCTTCGATTATTTTTGTTACTGGTTACCGGATACTGTTTCCTGATCAATGGATGTAAGGATCAGACAGATTCCACTTCTGTATTTCATTACAATGAATTTACCGGCATAGCCTCTCTTGATCCTGCCTTTGCAAAGAACCAATCTACCATGTGGCCAGCCCACCAGTTGTTTAATACCCTGGTAGAAGTGGACAGTCAGTTGCATATCGTTCCATCACTGGCAAAAAGCTGGGAAGTTTCGGAGAACAGATTGATATATACTTTTCATTTAAGGAATGATGTTTTCTTTCATGATGATGCTGCGTTTGAGAATGGCAGGGGCAGAAAACTGAATGCAAATGATATCGTATTCAGTTTCTCCCGCTTAATAGATAAAAAGCTGGCCAGTCCCGGTGCATGGATCTTCAATCGCAAAGTAGATTCTCTACAACCTTTCACTGCAGTTAATGATTCTGTATTTCAATTAAAGCTGCTCAGGCCTTATAATCCGGTATTAGGTATTCTCTCCATGCAATACTGTTCCATAGTAGCGCCGGAGGCAGTTAAAAAATATGGACCTGATTTTCGTCGCCACCCGGTTGGTACAGGACCTTTTCGTTTTGTTGCATGGGAAGAGGGTCAGGCGCTGGTATTAGGAAGAAATGATCATTACTTTGAAAAGGATGCAAATGGAGCGCGACTTCCTTACCTCGATGGTATAAAGACCACTTTTTTCGATAGCAAGGCCACTGAATTCCTGTTGTTCCGGCAGAAAAAACTGGATTTTGTTAATGATATTGATCCTTCCTTCAAAGATGAACTGCTTACCAAACAGGGAGCACTGAGAAAAGACTGGAAGGGAAAAGTAGAATTGCAGATCATTCCCTATCTCAATGTTGAATATTTAGGAATATTGGTTGATTCAACCAATGCAATCGTAAAAGCCTCTCCACTACGGTTGAAAAAAATCAGGCAGGCTGTCAATTATGGGTTTGATCGCCGCAAGATGATGCTGTATTTAAGGAATTCTTTGAGTTCTCCGGCAGAATCAGGCTTTGTACCGATGGGTTTGCCTTCATTTGATTCTACAAAAGTGAAGGGATATACTTATGATCCTTCGCGAAGTCGGCAGTTATTAGCGGAAGCAGGTTTTCCCAACGGCAAAAATCTGCCTGTTATCAAACTGCTAACCATCGCCATTTATTCTGATATGGCTGATTTCATAGCCAAACAATTAAGTGAGATCGGCATTCCTGTACAGGTTGAAACAGTTCAAAAAGCACTTCTGCTGGAAATGACCTCCAATTCCCGGGCGCTTTTTTTCAGGGCCAGCTGGATTGCAGATTATCCTGATGCCGAGAATTATTTATCGGTGTTCTATTCAAAAAACCCTTCTCCTCCCAATTATACCCGGTATAAGAATCCTCAGTTTGATGCGCTGTTTGAGAAAGCGTTGCAGGAAGAAAATGATTCAATAAGGTATAGCCTGTACCAGCAGGCAGACCAGTTAGTCATTCAGGATGCTCCTGTTGTACCTCTATGGTACGACAAAGCCATCCACCTTGTACAGTCCAACGTGAATGGCTTTTATGCTAATTCCTTAAATCTGCTTGAATTGAGAAGGACAAAGATCAATGCTTCAGCTTATCCTTAAACACTTTCCTGAACTTATCTACTTTAGGTCTTATCACGATCCGGCAATAAGGATTATTTCCTTCATTGTTCTCAAAATATTGCTGGTGATAATCCTCGGCAGGATAGAATTTGGTAAACGGGGTGATCTCGGTTACAATCGGTTTGTCGAAAGCACCACTTTTATCCAGTTCAGCTTTATACTTTTCAGCTTTTGCTTTTTGTTCTGCATTATGATAAAAAACGGCGCTACGGTATTGTGTTCCTTCATCAGCGCCCTGCCTGTTAAGCGTGGTAGGGTCATGCGTTTCCCAAAAAACTTCCAGCAATTCATCAAATGAAATTTTGGAAGGATCATAGGTGATCTGCAGGCATTCAGCATGTCCGGTTTCTCCTGTGCAAACTTCCTTATAGGTAGGGTTTGCTTTTTGTCCGCCACTGTAGCCTGAAACTGCGCTGATAACACCATCGAGTTCTTCAAAGATCGCCTCGGTGCACCAGAAACAGCCATTGGCAAAAGTGGCTACTTCTGTGCCTTTCGGAGTAATTGTACTGTCCATAGTTGTATTGTTATTTATATTCGTCAAATTCGTTCCGGCGCCTGAGTTTTGAGCGCAGGAGGTGAGCGTTGCAATTGCCAGCAAAAAATAACTGAGGGCTGCTTTCATACTTGATGTTTTATTGTAAACGGGCCTAAATTTCGCACAAATTAGACTCTCTGCGGTCTTCATTTTGTAAGATGTGCGACAGGCGAATTCGTTTTAAGAAATTGACAACAGATATACGCTAATAACAGCTGCCAGGTTCTAAAGTTCAACACTTTAACAAATCCCATTAAAACCGGGAATAAAAGAGGAATAAAACCGGAGAAGATTTGGATGGGTAAATAAAATCGGCGGTACATTTGACCCCTGAAAAATAAAAGGAGGCTCTTCCGCCAGCGGCGGGCGAGGTGAAAAATGAAATTATACCCGGAATCGGCATTTCTTCAGCTTGAATTTGATAAGGTTAGGGCCTTGCTGGCAGCCCATTGCCAGACCCAGCATGCCCGGGAAAAAGCTACCAGTCTTCGTATCCACACCCGTAAGGAATTTATTGATATTGAGCTCAGGCAAAGCCATGAATACCTGCAGTTGTTGCAAAACGGGATTTATTTTCCCAATGATTTTATTACCAATCTTTCCAAAGAATTGAAGCTCCTGTCTATACCCGGGGCTGTACTCAATGGCGAGGAAGTATTGCAGGTAAGGCGGCTAACTGAGAACATTGAAAAAATATTCCGCTGGTTTGATAATGAACGCAGGCTGGCCTATCGGGGACTGACCCAGGTAATTGCAGATACGTATTATGAAAAGGCGATCATTAAAATGATCGATGAGGTGCTGGATGAGGATGGGCAGGTAAAAGACAGCGCTTCCAGTGATTTGAAAAATATCCGCCTTTCTTTATACAGAAAACGTAATGAACTGAGGCGAGTATTTGAAAAGATAATTGCCCGCCTGAACAAGCAGGGATACCTCGCAGAGATAGAAGAAAGCTTCATGAACAGCAGGAGAGTGGTTGCCATTTTCGCGGAGCAGAAAAGAACGGTAAAAGGCATTCTGCATGGAGAAAGTGAAAGCCGGAAAACTGCATTTATTGAACCGGAAGAAACCATTCAACTCAATAATGAGGTTACGGAACTGGAGAATGACGAAAGAAAAGAAGTATATCGTATTCTACGTGAACTAACCAGTCAATTATCATCCTTTGCCGGTCTTTTGGGAGTGTATCATACCATTTGCGGTGAATATGATTTTATGAGGGCCAAGGCCAGGCTGGCAGTGGATATAAAAGGAGAATACCCGGTGGTAGTTGACAAAGCGCATGTGCAACTGGTAAAAGCATATCATCCGCTATTGTATCTCTATAATCAGCGTTCTTCCAAACCTACCATACCGGTAGACCTGACACTGGATGAATCACACAGGATATTGGTGATCAGCGGACCCAATGCCGGTGGCAAAACAGTTACGTTGAAAACCGTTGGCCTTTTGCAAATGATGGTCCAAAGCGGGCTGCTGGTTCCGGTTCATGCATCTTCCGTATTTGGAATTTTCAAACAGCTCTTTATCCATATTGGAGATACCCAAAATCTGGAATTTGAACTTAGCACCTATAGCAGCCATCTGATACACATGAAATATTTCATGGAGAATGGAAATGGAAAAACTTTATTCTTCATAGATGAGTTGGGAAGTGGGAGTGATCCCAATCTTGGTGGTGCATTTGCGGAAGTGATCCTTCAGGAACTCGCAAAGAAACATGCATTCGGAATTGTGACCACGCATTACCTGAATCTGAAAGTAATGGCCGGAAAAACTGCTGGCATTCTTAATGGGGCCATGGCTTTCGATGAAAAGAACCTGCAGCCTCAATACAGATTGATCATTGGCAAACCGGGAAGTTCCTATACGTTTTCTATTGCGGAAAGGATTGGGTTGGACCCCTCATTGATCAACAGGGCAAGATCACTGGTGGATGAAGATCATTTTCGCCTGGATAAATTGCTCAACCGTACAGAACAGGACCTGCAGGGCATTCAGCAAAAAGAAAAGGAATTGCAACAATTGGTCAGGGAGAATGAGCGATTGAAAAAGGAAATGGAGCAGGTGATGAACAAGGAAAGGCATCAGCAGCAGGTGGAGATTTTGAAAGAGCAGAACCGCGTATCACAGGACCGCATTGCCTATCTGAAGGACATGGAACGAAAATTAAAACAGCTGCTGATTGAATGGCGAAAGGAAGAGGACAAGAATAAAGTGATCAAACAGATGCAGGCGCTTTTGTTCAGGAAGAATGAAGAAAAGACAGTGAGCAAAATGCAGAAAAAGATCGATTCAAGATTTGCAGAGGTTGGGGGTGATATAAAAGTTGGCGATAAAGTAAAAATGAAAAGAAATCACCAGGTAGGAGAAGTAATGGAACTCAGGGGCAAACGTGCCGTGGTGAAAATCGGATTATTGCCAATGCAGGTAGATATTGCTGATCTTGTTGTAGTGAAAGAAAAGACAACAGAAAGCTGACTACATGGTTCGTGTTGCCATGGTTCGTGTTCACGAACCATCTTGTGGTTAGTGAGGCGCCTGAATGAAGGCGCGTAAACCACGACGGGAAAGCTGATAATTATTCACCGGTAAACAATGCTTTCAACTCTTTTGCATCATCCGGTTTCATTTTGCCACCCAGGATAAGACGTATCTGCCTTCTTCTAAGTGCACCTTCAAACAATCTCTTTTCGTCATCCGTTTCAGGAATCAGGGGAGGAACCGGCGTGGGTTTATTATTTGGATTTAATGCCACAAAAGTATAATAGGCTTCGTTGCTCTTGTATTTGTATTGTTGCTTCAGATCTTCTCCCCAGACACGCATATGCACTTCCATTGAAGAATTAAATGCCCGGGTTACTTTGGCCTCGATATGTACAACATTCCCGAGCTTAATAGGATTTTCAAAAGATATATTGTCGACCGAAGCGGTAACTACCGGAGCATTACAATGTTTTTGTGCAGCCAGCGCAGAAGCGATATCCATCCAGTACATAAGTCTTCCACCCATCAAATTCCCATACACATTGGTATCATTGGGTAAAACAAGTTCGGTCATGACAATAAGACTGGAAGATGATTTGCGTGGCTCCATTTAAAAACTTTATGCAAATGTAAGGGGGTTATGAATGTAATGACATGAGCCCTATCTTTGCATTCACACTTACAGAGTATGATATCACCCGCTGTTATTTCTTTTGATAACACTGAATTTGCATTTGAACATAAGACCGATAAGCAACTAAAGAAAGCCCGCTTCCTTTTTTCTTCCATGTCAAAGCCCTGGCTGGTAAAGCTGGGAACCCGTATTACCCCCTGGGCCATACGGGCAGGTTTGCCAATAAAAGGAATTATCCGGGATACCATTTTTGCCCAATTTGTGGGAGGGGAGACTCTGGCGGAAACCGCCCTGGTGGCAAAGAAACTGGGAGCATATAATGTACAGGTGATCCTTGATTATGGTGTGGAAGGTGGTAATGATGGTGAAAGTGGGTTTGATCATTCAACGGATGAGTTTATTCGTGTGATCAATTATGCGGCAACCCAGCCGAATATTCCATTCATGAGCGTTAAGGTAACGGGATTTGCACGTTTCAGTTTATTGGAAAAGCTGGATGCGATGATGAATGAGCGGGAAGGTACACTTATGAAAAAATACCTCAGGGCAATTGAGGATCTTCCTGTTGAAGAAAGAGAAGAATGGCACCGGGTCAGATTACGTATGATGCGTATTTGCGAAACAGCAGCAGCAAAGAAGATCGGTGTGCTGGTGGATGCGGAAGAAACCTGGATCCAGGATCCTGTTGATGCACTGACGATACTGGTAATGGATAGCTTTAATAAAGAAAGACCGGTTATTTATAATACCATTCAGCATTACCGGCACGACAGGCTTGCATTTCTAAAAGCCTGTTATGAAGCGGCAGTGGAAAGGAAATTTATTTTAGGAGCCAAGCTCGTAAGAGGAGCGTACATGGATAAGGAAAGGAAGAGAGCTGATGAAAAAGGATATCCGTCTCCTATCCAGCCAGATAAAGAAAGTACCGACAGGGATTTTAATGCCGGTGTAGAATTTTGTATTGAACATATTGATAAGATTGCACTGATCGTTGCATCTCATAATGAGAATAGCAATCTGCTTGCAACTCAGTTAATGCAACAAAAAGGGCTATCATTAAATCATCCCCATATTCACTTCAGCCAGTTGTATGGCATGAGTGATAATATCACCTTCAA